>CANRHI010000015.1 GCA_947630365.1 uncultured Clostridia bacterium | reverse complement strand
TTCGGTTTGTTTGGCGGGTGCTTGACCGCGCCGCGAAGCGGCGCGCTCGTTTTAGTCAAGCACCCGCCAAAGTGCCAAGTTCAAAAAAGATTTTCTGTTTGGCGAAAAATATAAAGATTTTCCTTGCTTTTATTCGAGATTTGGAATATAATATAATCAAACAAAAACGAGGTGGTTTATGTTGAGTTTTATGGGCGCAAAGGAAGCCGCGGAGCGGTGGAATATTTCTCAACGGCGCGTGGCGATTTTATGTTCCGAGAATAGAGTAGCGGGAGCAATGTTTGTAGGGAAGCAATGGATCATCCCCTGCAACGCAGAAAAGCCCGTCGATCTCCGCACCGTGCGCTATGAAAAGCAACACGTCGTCGAATTAAAGCCGTTCGTGAAATGGGTCGGCGGGAAAGGTCAGCTCATTGACGAACTTGAAAAATTTCTGCCGAAAGAGGGCGAAAAGGTATTAAGCAAATATGCCGAGCCGTTTGTGGGCGGGGGTGCTTTGCTTTTCAGCGTGCTTTCCAAATACGATTTTGAACAAGTTTATATCAGCGACATCAACGCAGAATTAGTCAACGCTTATAATGTGATAAAAAGCAACGTCGATCCCTTGATTGCAACGCTCATGGAAATGCAGACGACTTTTCTTCCCATGAATGACGACGGGCGAAAATATTATTACTATACCGTGCGAGATAGGTTTAATCATACGCCTTTGAACGCGGAAACGTCGGTTGAAAAAGCGGCACTCTTCATCTTTCTCAATAAAACTTGCTTTAACGGTCTATACCGCGTCAACCGCAAAGGGCAATTCAATGTTCCTATGGGAGCATATAAAAATCCGACGATTTGCGACGAGAGCAATCTGCGCAATATTTCCGACGCTCTGCAAAATGTCACGATTGTGTGCGGTGATTATACGCTCTCCAAAGATTTTATTGACCGTGATACCTTTGTATATTTAGACCCTCCCTATCGTCCTATCTTCGAAACATCAGCTTTCACTTCTTACAACGCCGATGCCTTTGACGATGCGGAGCAGATCCGTCTTGCAAAGTTTATTGACGAAATCAATGCAACAGGCGCAAAGGTTGTTTTGAGACAATCCAACAAGGAGTTGAAAACCTATGGATTTGCAAATGAATTTTGAAGGAATTGATGCCTATCACAGCGGCACGCAACGCGCGAGAGTTCTGACGGAATCGTGGGTTGCGAAAAATCTGTACTGCCCGCGGTGCGGAAATCTCAAGATCACCCATTTCCAAAACAATCGCCCTGTCGCTGATTTTTATTGTGAAAAATGCAATAACGAGTATGAATTAAAGAGCAAGAACGGTTCGCTCGGCGAAAAAGTCAACGACGGTGCTTATGAAACGATGATTGCCCGCATCACGAGCAACGAAAACCCCGATTTTCTTTTTATGGGGTATCAAAAACAGTCCATGACGGTAAAGGATCTTGTTATCGTTCCGAAACACTTTTTCGTTCCGTCGATGATAGAAAAGCGCAGACCGCCTTCCCCCAATGCACGACGTGCAGGATGGGTTGGATGCAATATTTTATTGCGATCGGTACCGCAACAGGGCTTTATCAAAATCATAGAAAACGGAAACTTAATTGAGAAGGAGAAAGTAATATCGCAAGTATCGAAAAGCTCTAATTTGGTAGTAACAAATATTGAGGCGCGCGGGTGGCTTTTTGACATACTTGAATGTGTCAACCAAATCCCAATGCAAGAATTTTCGCTTGATGACATGTATCGTTTTGAGACAATGCTTGCGGCAAAGCATCCACAAAATCATAACGTGAAGCCCAAAATTCGCCAACAATTGCAATATCTGCGCGACAAGGGATTTTTGGAATTTACACAGCGTGGAAAATATAAAAAAATATTGTGAGGTAAATATGAAGAAGTTTATAATTGCGATTGAGGAAACAGTCGTACAAGAGTTTGAAGTCATGGCAGATAATAGCATCGAGGCATTGGAAATTGCCGAACAAAAATATCGCAAAGGTGAATTTGTTTTAGAACCCGGAGAGGTACAATTTCGGCAAATGGCATCCGTCGGCGATGAACCGACCGAATGGATGGAGTTTTGAAGAGTTGAGATTCCTCGTTGGGAATATTGAAAGATGTTAATAGGAGCATACAAATGAGATACGAAAGCAAAGATGAAATTCAATTGAATGATTATTACATTCTATATTTAGACATTTTAGGTTATAAGAATCATATGGCCCAAGTAAACGATGATCCTGAAACACAGAAGGAGTTTTTTGATCAAATCAAAAACATCGTGGATGATTGTTACAAAAAAGCGTCAGAGAAGAAAAACGGGAAAAGCTATATCAAAGTAAAAATATTTTCCGACAACATACTTTTCGCAATAAAGGTTGTCAAGGAAAAGAAACAAAACGAAAAAAACATTGAAAGATTGTGTTCTGTCGCATCGAGAATGCAAGAGATGTTTTTAAGACGTTATGGCATACTGTTTCGTGGAGCAATAACAAAAGGGCAATTGTATATCGACGATAGATTTGTTTTTGGACAAGGCATAATCGACGCATATGAATTGGAAAATAATTTAGCATTATATCCTCGAATTTTAATAGATCAAAAGCTGGAAAGCGTACCATATATTTTGAATTCGCAACATAGAATTGATTCGGATAAATTGTTTGACGACTATAAATTCATCAATTTTCTTTGCTATTACATTCCCTCAGGGGAATATGAATCCGACAGAGATATAAATGTCATTAAAGCGAAGATAGAGAATCTCATTCAAAATACAACTGATACACGTGCTTTACAAAAAATAAAATGGGTGAAAAATTATTTGGATAATTTCATAACCAAATATAACCTATAACCAAGCGATACTATTTTAGCTAAACGTGAAGCACACACCCGCCGTATGCCGATATTTATTATAGTGAGGACATCGACGGCGATTTTTCATTGCTTCCGATAAAGCCGTTTTTATCTAAAATAGGGAAAGTCGCCGATGAAAGCTATCGTGTTCTCAAAAAGGACAAGTTCTGCGCCGTACTTATGGGTGATACTCGCAAAAACGGAATGGTTCGGCCACTCGCCTTTGATGTCATGCGGCTCTTTGAACTTGCGGGCTTTAAGACGAAAGAGATCATCATCAAGGAACAACACAACTGCAAGGCGACGGGCTATTGGAAAACGAACAGTATCAAGTTCAATTTCCTGTTACTCGCGCATGAATACCTGTTTGTGTTTAAGAAATAAACCGTATTCAATCATGACAAGAAAACAAGAATTTGCTTTGAATGTAATCTCCGAATATATTGCTCAAAACGGTGTTAAAGTTCCAGTAGAATTTCATTTCGCAGATAACATCAATGACAGTTGGATGCTTTACGCGCATGACCCAAAAATTAGAAGAAGCTATCTTTTACAAGATTTTTCTGACAAGAATGGACTGATGTTGCCGTTTGAAGGGGCTAAATATCATGTTTTAATTAGGAATGATTATTCGGACTATGAATGCACGATTATTCACGAAAGCACTCACATAATCGACTACGATAGATTTCGCGTGTTGTTCAATAATGGAAATATAGATATTGAGTTCCATCAATTCTACGAGTGTATGTGTTTATATAGTGAGTTCCATGCTCGTAGAATGGCGCATGAGCATTATTTTCAAAATCTATCAAATACAAATATTGTGCAGACAATATGGCAAGAATTACTGAATATTATACCGTCTGTTAACGAATTAGAAAAAGAAATCAGGCACCATGAAGATTTTAATACCGCTCCCACCTCGCTATTATATGATTTAATGCAGTATTTGGGGCGAATTTTTACTTGCAAATTAGATATTTCTCAAATAGATGATTTTAGCGACAACATAAAAACCTTTATGCAAGCCTTGGCACATTAGATGAGAATTGGAACAACACAACATTTCAAGCGGTCGATGTGGCTTTAAGAAGGCTCTACGAATAATCAAAAATCGATTTAGGCACTTCGTGGCTCACCAAACAAAACCCCAACAGAACCCGTAAAAAGGCTCTGTTGGGGTCTTTTTTTGTTTTTTGGGGCGATTTTACATACAAAGGAGAGGAGCGGCGGGTTTTCGTTCTCGGTTGGCGGTTTACGTCAAGGGAGGAAGATGGGCGTGTTTCATTCTTGGCTGGCGGGGGTTTCATTCTTGGCTTTGGCGGGCTGTTTTTGCCGCAACTATGCGAGCGGGAGGGTGGCGGAGAAAACGGTGAGGTTATCTCTGCGCTCGTAGGTGAGCTCGCCGTGCATGGTCTCGATGGCGTTCTTTGCCAAAAAGAGTCCGAGGCCGGAGTTATTTTCGGAGGGGCTTCCCGAGACGAAGGGGGCAAAGACGTCCTTCTCGGTCTGAATGCCCTGTCCGTCGTCGATGATGTCGAGGCGGCACATCCCCTTGCGTTTGGCGGCGGTCACCGTCAAGCGGGAGCAGAACGAGTGCTCGATCGCATTCATGATCAAATTGACCATCACGCTTTGCAGGGCAAGTTTTTTGGCATACACGTTCAAGGTTTCGGGCAGCGCGATGGTGAGAAGTATCCCGTTCGCCTCGCAGTCGGGGCGAAGGTCGTCCGTCACGCTTTGCACGATTTGGCTGACGTTCACGACTTCCGACTGTTCCGCGACGTAATTCTGTTTCCCGTACTTCCCGATCTCGGCGAAGTCCTTTTTGAGCTCGGCGTTTTTCTGCAACAGGTACTCGACTTTGGAGACCAATTCGGGTGCAGAAAGTTTTTGGCGCAGATCGGTGAGGGAATCGTTCATGCCGACGACGGTTTTCCGCATATCGTGGCTGACGTACAGCAAAATTTTGTCGCGTTCGGCGAGGATGTCCTGCAAACTTTGCGTTTGCCGAGCGACCTCCCGTTCCAAATTGGTGGTGAGGTAGCGGTTGTGGATCTCGGCGGTGATGAATTCGCGCAGCCCCAAGACGAGGGTGATGCCCAGCTCGCCGAGGTACAGCCAAAACGCGGGGGAGAGCATGATGAAGGGGATGGGCTTCGTCGCGAAGAGCGCCATGAACGTCGAAACACCCAAGATCATGGTGTTGAGGCGCAGCCCGAGCGGCTTTCCTCTGTAAATGTCGAGGATGGTAAACGCATACGTCACGGCGATGCAGAGAAACGCCAAAGTCATATACGAAATGCAGACCGCCCAATATGCGGGCACGCTCGTGCAGAAGGGCGAGATGAAGGCGAGCACCGTCGCGGCGGCGGCGAGGGCGCTCGTCGGGTACAGCACGGGGACCCTCCCGACTTTTTTGGGAAGGTACAGCGCGGAGGCAAAGAGGATGAATCCGACGGAGAAGCGGCGGATCCCCTGTAAAAGGTGGGGAACGGTCGTCGCGCCGAACAGCATGTAGGTGGAATAGAGCGTCGAGAAGATCCCGACGGCATAGAGAAGCTGCGGGAAGAAGGAGAACGACCGCTTCAAGATACAAATGAGGAGGAAGAGAAGGAGCGTGCCCGCCCCGAACACCGCGCCGATGAGGAGGACGGAGCGGTTGCTTCCCACGGCGCTGCGGACGGCGGCATCCTCCCCGATGAGGATGGGCCCCCAAAATCCCACAAAATTATCGTTTTCCGTCTCGTAGTGGATGGTGACTTTGCATTCCTTGGAGTATTTCCCGTCCGAGGAGATGGGGATGTCGAGGAATATGGGCTCGGTCTTTGTTTGGTGAGAGACGGTCTCGTCGAATTCGGAGGGAGATGAGTAATTAGTA
Source organism: uncultured Clostridia bacterium (assembly GCA_947630365.1). Lineage (GTDB taxonomy): Bacteria > Bacillota > Clostridia > Christensenellales > Borkfalkiaceae > Gallimonas. The sequence goes on along the minus strand of CANRHI010000015.1, from coordinate 22,365 downwards.
AAATAGTCGACGTTGTAGCGGTCGATGGAGCCGATGTACTCCTCGTTGCCGAGTTGCACGAACACGCTGCAGGCGGAAAAGACGGGAGGAAGGAACATGGTGAGGTGCCAGTTTCCGTCGGGCTTTTTGAGCGCGTTTAGCTTCTCGCTCTGCGCCCATTCGTCGCCCGAAAGAGTGTCGATAATAAACCGATATGTGCCCCTTCTCGCGGGCATGGTGCCCTCATTTTCGCCCGAAACCACGCTTCGGGGGTCTGCAAATTCGTTGGGGAGATAGTTGAACGCCGTCATCTCCATCACGCCGTCCACGTCCAAAATGCAGACGGTATTTACGGAAACGCCGTCCACATCCTTTTTGCGGACGGGCGTCTGTTCCACGGCGTTCCCTCCCACCAGCCGCAAAACGAGCGAAAATACCGCCGAGAATACAAACACGCCCAAAAGGATGAGAACGTTCCCGAGCTTCTTCATAAAACTTCTCCCGTAAAACAGTAGCCCCTGTTGAATTCGGTGCGGATGATGTCGCTCGATGGCATGGCAGCCTTCAGCTTGCGGCGAAGGGAAGAAAGGTGCGCCCGCACCGTCGTCGTGCGGAGGCTGGGCGCGCACCAGATCTCTTCGTAAATTTGGTCGGCGGTGAAAAATTTGCCGCGGTTTTTCACCAAGAAGAACAGAATGTTGAATTCGGACGGCGTGAGCGAAATGGGCATGTTTTTATATTTTACGGTGCGCGAATTGGCGTTCACCGAAAAGTCCCCGAAGGTCTGCACCGCGTCTGCCTTGGGCAAAAGGCGCATCGCGATGTGCGTCTCGAGCAGGCGCATGGAGCAGGGCTTCACCACATAGTCCACCGCCCCCGAGGTGAGGCCGGAGAGAATGGCGTCCTCCCCGTCCAGGGAGGAGAGAATGACGACGGGCGCGGTCAGCTCGGGAAGCGCGTGAAAGAGCTCCAGCCCCATGCTGTTTTTGAGCACGAGGTCCAAAACGACCACGTCGATCTCGCCCTTTGCCGTGAGAATGCCGACGGCGCCTTCCACATCGGACGCCGTAAACACCGTGTTCGTGAGCGAAAAGTATTCGACCATTTCCCGCTTTAAGGTTTCGTCGTCCTCGACGAGAAGCAGGCATCTTCCGCAAACCGTGTAATTCATATGCACTTCCATGTATTGTTCTTGATCGAGCCTTGAGGGGGTGAGGGGGGCAAAGGCCTACCCTTTTGCAAAGGGGAGGCTCCCGCGTAGCGGGTGGTGGGGATCGCAAATCGTCCCACAGGCTTCCATCCCCACCCGTCTGCCTATGGGCAGTCACCCTCCCCTTCCCGGAAGGGTAGGGCTTTCCCCGCGGCGCCTCGCCCCTTGGCGCTTTTTTCGCCGCCAAGGGGGAGCTTTCCGTGAATTTATTATACCAAATAAAACAAAACCATGCAAGCCATAACGATTTTTCTGTTCAATATTCCCGTGAAGATTTGTTAAGGTTGCCCGAAAAGTGGGATTTCGCATTGTTACAAATATGAAAATATGATACAATCGAACACGAAGAATACTTGGGATGTCCGTCTTTTTCGGCGGAGGTTGGAGTAAAATGAGAAACGGAAGAAAGAGAGACGCCTCGGCGACGCCCTCTCGGCGCACGGAAGATAGTCAACGGGGGGGGGTGCGCTATGTGGCGCGCGGCGTAAAGAAAAAGCTCATCGCGGCGCTTTCGGCGGTGATGGCGATAACGCTTGCCGTCGGCATGGTGTTTTTGCCCGCGCGGGAAACGGCGGATGCGGCGCGCAGCACGGCGTGGAAGAATATCGGCGAGATCTATAACGATACAAACGATGCCTTCGATGCAGAAAATCTGAATACGCTCTACGAAGCGCTCACGGGAAAAACGGGAGCGACCTTTGCGGATGTACAAACGGCAGTGAACGGCGGGAACAAGACTTCCGCCGATTTTCGTGCAAACAATTCCGAAAACAACATCTCCGTATCGTTCGGCGGCTTCAAGTGGGACGCGGTCTATCTCACAAAGGCAACAAACGGAAATATTATTCTCGATTTGTGGCAGTCTGCGGACAACGTGACGGCAAAGTCAAAATTCAATGTTTGGACTTTACTGCCCCAGTATCCTCATCAACTTGACTCTCCACCTGATCTTGAAGCGAATTATCCCTCAAACATGTATTCCACCAGCAAATTACGCGTGGAAGCCTTGAATGCGGGCGGATATTATTCTACCGATAAAAACACGTTAGTGGGTGAAGAACAAGAGCAAAACAGCGAAAACCAATACGCCCGCTTTACCATGGAAGGGAAGGACAGCAACGGCAAGAGCAGTTTGATAAAGTACATTGCTACGCCTTCCGAGGTGGGCTATCAGGCAAATGAATTTGATTCTGCGACGGCGAAAGCGATATGCAACGGCGATTATTATCTCCCCAATGAAGCATACGACGGAAATTCTTTATCCGGTGGAAGTTGGCACAATGACCTGCTCGATAAAAGTTCCGGCAAGGGCATTTACTTAAGCAAAGGCGATGAAACAAATGGAACAAACTACGGTGCTTGGCAAAACGATTATCTTTGGTTGCCCTCAATAACCGAGGCGGGCTGTGGAAAAAACAGCTTGGGGAACAATGAAATCAGTGACGGAATGTGGAAAACCAACGATGCTTTAAGAAGTACTGTGGATAAAAATATAGATGATTCAAACATTCAGTCCTCATGGCTTCGTTCCGGCTTTTTTAATTGTCAGTATTACCCCGGTCAATATGAAAACTGCTACTACTTTGTATACATTTTGGGCAATTCGGGCAATCACGCCGACTGGACGAACGATGAGCTCGACGAGTACCTCGTTCGTCCTGCGCTGCACCTCAATTTGTCCGCGGCGAACAGCAGCGCGGAAAGAAAGACGATCGGCGAAATTTACAACGACGGGAGCAAAGGCTTTGACGCGGACAACTTAAAGGAACTCTATCAAGCCCTCACGGGCAAGGAAACATTTACAGGCATAAAGACGGCGGTAGGCACAAACAAGACCTCCGCCAATTTCCGCGCACAAAGCGGACAAAACGTCTCCGTTTGGTTTGGCGGGATGAAGTGGGACGCGGTTTGCCTCATCACGGCGAAAAACGGCGACGTCATTCTCGATTTGTGGCGTTCGCCGGACAATCTGCAATCGACGGACAAGTCTACGTATTCCAACGGGTGGCAATCACAATCTACTGATTCTACATACCCCTCCAATATGTATTCCACGAGTAAAATTCGTGTGGAAACCTTAAATGCGGGCGGGTATTATTCTACCGACGGAAGCAGTTTGTCTGCTGAACAGAGCCAAAAATCGGATAACCAATACGCCCGCTTTACGATGAGTAGCGTTCCAAATAGTTTGACGGCTTATATCGCCAAGCCTTCGGAGGTTGCCTACCAAGAGACGGAAAATAACAATGGCCACAGTGCAGTGAATTATACTTTACCCAACGACGCTTATGGCGACCCCGGCGGCGTAGTTAATTGGTCTACGAATGGTGGAAATTTTAATTATGCAGGCAAAGGTCATGACGATGATTATGATGAAACAAACTATGAGGCGTGGCAAAACGACTATTTATGGCTTCCTTCCCTTGCCGAAACGGGCAACAATGATGCAGGTGCTAAAAACGGTTTATGGGAAACCAATGTCTCCTTAAGAAGTACTGTAATCAAGGACGGCACAGGATTTACTTGGCTACGTTCTGGTCGTGCTGGCACCGGTGCCCAATATGCATGCAGTTTGCTTGATACGGGTGGCTATAACTATAAGGAAGTAAATAATTCATACCTCGTTCGCCCTGCGCTGCACTTGAATTTGACGGCGATCAATAATACACTCAAAAAGGAAGTTGAAGTGCCGACGGTTGCCTCCAAAACATACACGGGGAGCAATTTAACGCCCGACCTTACAAGCAATCTCTATGGCTTTTCATGGAGCGGCGGTACGGATGTAGGAACATATGACGTAACGCTTACGCTTACCTCTCCCGACGATTATATGTGGGAAGGCAAAGGCCCGAACGAGAGCGCCATAACGCTGACATTTGATATAACCAAGGCGGACAACACATGGACGAGCACGGTTTCCCTTGACGGGTGGACTTACGGCGACGCGGGGGGCGAACCCTCCGCCAAGGCGACGTTCGGCAGCGTGGAATATACCTATTACAGTAGCAGCGGCGGAGGCCTCGGCACACCATTGGGCGACAAGCCCACCGACGCGGGCGACTACTATGTGAAGGCGACCGTTCCCGCACTCGCAAGCCAAAAAGACACTTCTCAAAATAACTACGACGAGCTTGTATCCGAACCTCTGAAATTTACCATTTCTCCGCAGAGTGTGGCGGTAAATTGGGATCCTCTTACCTTTATCTACAACGGCGCGGCACAACAGCCCACGCCGACCGCGACGGATAAACAGAAAAGGAGTGTACTGCTCAACGATGTCACCGTTCAAGAGGGCGAGCACATCAACGCGGGGACATATCACGCCAGCGTGACGACAAGCAATGCCAACTACACCCTCACGGACGCAACGGATAAAGAATTCACCATAGAACGGGCGACGATCGATTTGCCCGAACTCGGTACGGCAACATTCAACGGCAGTGTCCAAAATGCCAAAGCGTTGGAGACCTTGAACGGGAAAAACGGCGAGGTCCTTACTCTCGGCACCGATTACACCGTGGGCTACAAAGGCGAGGGTGCAAATACATCGCCCCAAAATGCCGATACCTACACGGTGACCGTAACGCTCAAAGAGACGGAAAAGGCGAAGAATTATAACATCGAGGGGACGCAAACCTATACGATTGAAAAGGCGAAAGCCACCGCGGAGTGGCGCGCGGAAAGCAAAGGCGTTATCACCGAAGATTCCGAATTCACCTACGACGGCGCGTCGCACACCGTGACCCTCACATTAAAAATCGATGGCACGGGTTATTCGGCGGCGGTTTCTCTCACGGGCGCAAATTCGTATCAAAATGCCGACGAGTATACTTTCACCGCAACCGATGAGAGCGGAAACTTCACGGAAAGCACATGGACGCTCACAATAACCGTCGGCAAGGCGAAAATTACCGTGAGCGGAAGATTTTCGAGCAGCACGGAGTACAACGGCGAAGAATTCAAAGTCGACGGCGCGACGGTGAAAAACGCCCTCTCGTTTACCTGCCCTACCGTTTCCGAGCTGTCGGTTTCCGTCTCGGACATTTCCACGACCGCGGCGGACGCCGACGAATACAAGGGCACCGTCCATATAACGTTCGACGAGACCAACTTCACGCTCAGCGGCAGCGCTTCCTACACGCTCACCATCGACCCCAAAGTGCTCTCTGCGGGGGATGTGCAGTGGACCGGGGACAGCTTCGAGTACGACGGCGGCGCCCATGCCCCCACGGCGCAAATCGGCGACGTGAAGGGAACGCTCTTCGACCTCGAAGTGAATGTGGAAGGCGGCGCGGTCGAAGCCAACGTCGAAGGCGGCACATACACCGCCACGGCGACCCTTCCGGGGGACAAGCAGAACAACTACACCCTCTCGGGCGCGAGCACGACCTTCACCGTCACCCCGCGCGAGATCGTCGTGACGTTGACGTTTGCTTCCACGACGTATGGGGATGTGCCCACGGGTTGGGTGAGCGTGAGCGCTTCCCGCCCGAGCGGCAAGGCGGGGAATTGGTATGTCGGCGCAAGCGGCGATATTTCCGTTCTTGAGCTCACCTACTCCCTGCAGGGGGAACAGGGCGGCGACGCGTTTGCCGTGCCTTCTCAAACCACCCTCGCGGACGTTTACGAGGTCACGCCGAGCTACCGCAACACCAACTACAGCGTGACGTTTGCCTACGGCGCGGGCGGGCAGAAATACACCGTTTTGCCGCGCAAGCTCACGGCGACGATCTCGCTTCCCGCCGCCCTCACCTTTGGGAACATCGGCACGTTCGGCGCCGAGCTCGGCGGTGTAGACGGCAAGGCGGGCATTGTGAACGGCGACGAATTGGAGGCGATCCTCTCCTTCCGCGGAACGGCGTATGACGGCACGGTCGTTTCGGAGAACGCGGCTCCCACCCGCGCCGGGAACTACCAAGTGTGGGTGAGCCGCCTCTCGGGCGAGAAGGCGCAAAACTACGAGATCGCGGAAAGCGGCGAGACCTCCTTCGATATACAGCGCAAGCAGATCACCGTGGAGTGGTCGGGCAGCGGCGTGGATTTCACCTATGTGTACGGCCAAGCGGTCACGCCCACGGCAAAAGCGGAAACAGGCGTGGGAGGGCAGGATACCTTCTACTTCACCGTCGAAATGACCGAGCCGAAAGATGGGGATTTCGTCAACGTCGGCACATACACCTTTGCGGCGAAAGTCAAGCCCGAGGACGAGACGCGCGCCAAGAATTTCGAGATCCTCGGGACGGAACAAGTGTACCACATCACAACGGGCACGAACGGCTGGACGGAAGAGCTCTCCCTCAACGGATTCTCCGGCGGCGACGAATGGAAGTGGACCTACGACGGCGAGACGTACACCGCCTCCGCAAAGGCGACTTTCGGCAAAGTGGAAATTACTTACTCCACCAAGGAAGGCGATCCTCTCGGCGGCGCGCCCAAGGACGTGGGAATTTACCTCGTGACGGCGACAGTCGCCGCAGACGGCGAGAATTATGCGGAAATCACCGTAACCCACCAATTCGAGATCGAAGCCAAGGAGATTTCGTTCACGTTTAGCACGCCGAGCAAGTTGGTCTACGCGGGCATTGTCGGGAAGTACGAGGCGGCCCTCAACGATGTTTTGCCCCAAGACGAGGTGAAGCCCATCCTCACTTTCCGCGGCAACCCGAACGACGGCTCTTCCTTCCCCGAAAGCGCGGAAATGCCCACGCTCGCGGGCGAATACAGCGTGACCCTCACCCTCGGCGGCGCGCAGGCGGGCAACTACAAATTACAAGCCGCCCTTCCCGCCGTGATAGAATTTACCATACAGCGCAAGCAGATCGCCGTGGAGTGGTCGGGCAGCGGCGTACATTTCACCTATGTGTACGGCGAAGCGGTCGCGCCCACGGCATGGGCGGAAACGGACGTGGAAGGGCAGGATATTTTCTACTTCACCGTCGAAATGACCGAGCCGAAAGATGGGGATTTCGTCAACGTCGGCACATATACCTTTGCGGCAAAGGTCAAGCCCGAGGACGAGACGCGCGCCGAGAATTTCGAAATTCTCGGGACGGAACAAGTGTACCACATCACAACGGGCACAAACCGCTGGACGGAGGAGCTTAGCCTTAACGGTTTTAGTGGCGGCGCCGAATGGAAATGGACCTACGACGGCGAGACGTACACCGCCTCCGCAAAGGCCACCTTCGGCAAAGTGGAAATTACTTACTCCACCAAGGAAGGCGATCCCCTCGGCGGGGCTCCCAAGGACGTGGGAATTTACCTCGTGACGGCGACAGTCGCCGCGGACGGCGAGAATTATGCGGAAATCACCGTAACCCACCAATTCGAGATCGAGGCCAAGGAGATTTCGTTCACGTTTAGCACGCCGAGCAAGCTGGTCTACGCGGGCATCGTCGGGAAGTACGAGGCGGCCCTCAACGATGTTTTGCCTCAAGACGAGGTGAAGCCCATCCTCACCTTCCGCGGCACCCCGAACGACGGCTCCGCCTTCCCCGAAAGCACAGAGATGCCCACCCTCGCGGGCGAATACAGCGTGACCCTCACCCTCGGCGGCGCGCAGGCGGGCAACTACAAATTACAAGCTACCCTTCCCGCCGTGATAGAATTTACCATCGCCAAGGCGACGGTGGAGAAGCCGACCGCAGACACGCGAACGTTCTTCTATACGGGGCTGCCGCAGGAATACAGCGTGCAGGGCGGCGACGCGGAGCTCTTCGGCGTAAAGGACGGGAGCAACGTCCAAACGAACGCCAACGAGGAAGGGTATCTCGTCGTCATCGCCCTCAACGACAAGCACAACTACATGTGGGAGACGGACGAGAACACCGAGGATCTGACCTTCATTTTCGTCATCCGCAAGGCGACGCTCACCGTGACGGCGAAGGATAAAACCATCACTTACGGCGACGCGCCTTCGAACGAGGGCGTGGAATACAGCGGGTTGCAAAACGGCGAGAGAGTCGAAGAAGTCGTTCGCGGCACGGTGCAATTCGGCTACGACGGGTATCGGGCATTCGACGACGTCGGCGCCTACAACATAACGCCGAGCGGGCTTGAAGCGGACAACTACGACTTTGAGTATGTCGCAGGGACGCTCACCGTCGGGCAAAAGGAAATTTCCGTTTCGTGGGGGAATGAGACGTACACCTACACGGGCTCGGCGTTCACCGAGCTCCCCACCGCGACGGCGGAAGGCATCGGAACGGACGGCACATTCACCCTCCTCGTTGCCCTCAGCGACGCGACGCAGACGTTCCTGAATGCGGGGGAATACTTCTTCCATGCCGAGCTCGACAGCGCGGACGCCAAGGCGGGGAATTATGTCCTCGAAGAAACTTCGGCGATCCGCTCCTACTTGATTTCGAAAAAGCCCGTCGCCGCGCCGAGCATCCAAAGCAAAGTGTACAACGGCGCGAATCAAACCGCAGACGTCCTTACCGAGGGCATGGAGTACGGCGTGAAAACCAATCTCGGCGGGACGAACGTCGGCGACTACGACGTCGTGCTCGCCCTCAACGACGCGGCAAACTTCATGTGGGAGGACAGCGAAACTTCGGACGACAAGACGCTTCTCTTCCGCATTACGAAGGCGACTTACGACATGGAGGATGTGAAGGCGGCGTTTACAGACGTCACCGTGGTTTACGACGCGGAGGAGCACGGCATCTACCTCGACGAAACCCTTCTCCCGCAGGGCGTTACCGTGACCTACGACGGCAACGGGGAGAAGAAGGTGGGCAAGTACACCGTGACGGCGAGCTTCGCGGGGGACGCGGAAAACTACTTCCCCATAGAGGACATAACGGCGCTTCTCACGATCGTGCAAGTAAGCCACGACCTGAGCGAGATCCGCTTCGAAAATGTGACCGTGAAATTCGACGGCGAAGCGCACAGCATCTACATTGAGGGCACGCTGCCCGTGAATGTGACCGTGACCTACCAAGGAAACGGAAAGATCGACCCGAATATCTACACCGTCACGGCGGTGTTCGGCGACCCCGACGGCACGTTCGAGGAAAGGACGGCGACGCTCGTCATTTTGAGGACGTACACCCAAAACCTGCCCGAGGCGGAGAGCGATGCGGGCGGATCGGGCGACGCGGTTGCCCCCGATGCCTTCATCGACAGCGAGGAGGGCTTCGACCCCACGTTGGAGCTCGTGGTCGAAAAGATCGAAGGTATCGCCCGAAAGTATTGGGCATGGGAGAAGGACGAGATTTCCGAGGAATATGCCGTGAAGCTGTGCAGGGACGGCGTCGAAGTCCCCATAGACGGCAAGATGACGGTGCGGCTTCTCATCCCCGAAGCGTTCCGCGAGAAAGATTTCGAGCTGAAGGCGGTGGCGCGGTCGACGAGCGTCGAATTCACGCGGGACGGAGACTATGTCGTCTTTGAGACGGACGGGCTTTCCACGTATGTGTTCACGAGCATGTACACCTCGTACTTCCCCGTCATCCTTCTCGCAACGGGCGTGCTCCTGATCGATGTCGTCGCGTTGATCGCCTTGGCGGTCGTCGTAAAGAAAAAATTACACAGGTGAGGGAAAGTATGTTGTCGGTTCAATCCTTTTTTGATAAAACCTTCTTTGTAAATGGGACGGAAGGCATTGTTTTGCTGGCGATTTGTATTGCCGCGATCGTATTTACGCTCGTCGCCATCGCAATGACGATCGTCGTCGCCGTGGCGGTAAAACGTCGCAAACGGGAAAACGGGAGCGAAGCCGCGGTCGCCGCGCAAGAGGCATCCCCCGCCGAAAAAGAGGCTACGCCCATTGTGCAGGAAGCTGCCGCCGCGCAAGAGGCATCCCCCGCCGAAAAAGAGGCTACGCCCATTGTGCAGGAAGCTGCCGCCGCGCAAGCCGACGAAACGCCTTTGGACCCTGCCCAAGCCGCCGAGGAAACGCTTTTGGAGGCGCTCGCCAAAGAGACCGAAGAGGCTCCTTCGGAAGAGCCCGAAGAGATCCCCGAAGAAATTCCCGCAAAAATCTCCGAAGAAATCGCTGCGGAGCTTCCCGCAAAAGCGCTCGCGCCCGTCTTTGCGGCGAACGGGGTGCTTCTCAACAAGAGCTTCAAGGCAAAGCTCATCCAATCGAGCGACGAAATCAAATCGTGGTACGCAAGGCTGAAAAACGAAATTCTCTCGTATAAGAAGGTGAAAGCGCGGATGAGCTGGCGGCGCGAGAGCTTCCGGTTGGGGAGAAATGTCATCGCCCGCTTCGCGTTCCGCGGGAACACATTCTGCCTCTATTTGCCGCTCGACCCCGCTCTGTACGCGGAAAGCAAATACAAGGTGGAGGACGCCTCCGAATACGCCTCCTGTGCCGACACGCCTTGCATGTATCGCCTGAAAAACGAACGGCGCGTGCGGTATGCGATAGAGCTCATCGCGGCGTCGATGGGTGCGAAGAACATCGGCCGCGGAAACCGCACGGCGGAGGAGTACGACTTCCCCTATGAGGACACCGAAGCCCTCATCGAAAAGGGCCTCATCAAATATAAGAGGACGGAAAGTGCCGTCGCCGCCCCCATTCCTTCGGACGCCGAAGAGGAAATCCCCGAACAGCTCCACGCAGAACAGCCCATAAGTGAGGAAGCCGCCGAAGCGCCCGAAGAGACGGCAAAGGAGGCTTCCGTTGAGGCGGAGGAGGTTTCCGAAGAAACGGCAGAAGGGGCGCCGACGGAGGAGCCCGCCGCGGAGAAAACGGAGAATTCCGAACAAGCGACGGAAATTTCCCGGGAAGAAGTCGAGGAGCTCTCCGTGCGGGAGATGGACGACGTGCAGTCCTACCGAGAAGAAGGAGAGGACGAGGACGGCATAGAGGTCGTCGGCGTGATGTTCCGCCGCCGCGGAAGAAAGGTGTATTGGTTCGACCCCGACGGCAAGACATGGGAGAAGGGCGAGATCGCGTTCTATATTTCGCCCACCGCACCCCCGCAGGAGGTCATCGTCGTGGACAATGCGAAGCGCTCCCCGAGCAAGCTCCACCTCCCCCTAAAGCCCTTGCGCAAGGCCTCCCGCCACCCTTCGGCGAAGGACAAGGCTTTGCGCTACGACACCCCCTCCGCTCCCCCTCGGCCTCGAGCATAGGGCGGAGAGCATAGAAAGACCGCGCAAAGCCCCCCCCAAAGGGAAGCCGAGGGCAAAAGGAAAAACCACCGAGGTTGGATATGCACCCCAAAAGTTAGACAGAATTGGAGGTGCATATCAGTTTCGTCGGTGGTTTTTGTATGTCGTTTTGAGATCTCCCGTCGGGCGCGGCGGAGGATTTTTCTATCGCTGCGCCGTCGGAATTTCTATCGAATATGGGGTTAGAATTTTCTATCGGGCGGGAGGGCGGCGGATGGGAAGATCCGTAAAACCCCTTCAGACGGTGTGGTCGAAGGAGGCCTTTTTGAGCTTATAGGTGAGGGTGCCGAGGGAGAAGGAGATGGGATTCTCGAAGCTCACCAGCACGTTGCGGTAGGTATTTCCGTTCGCGTCCCCCTTGGCGGCGTAGGTGAGCGTCCGCGTGGGTCCCGACTGCACGGTGCCGTAGGAGAGCACGACCTCCACGGTGCGGACTTCCTCCTGCACCAACCCGTCCTCATTCTCGAATTCGAGGTGGGTGACCGCCTCGGTGGGAGTGGCCCCCGTGCCGACGGTGACGCATTGGAAGGTCTGCGGGTCGATGGTGCGGAAGCGGACGGAGGAGCCGAAGGAGACGCCGCGCAGGGCGAAGGCGATCTGCTCGTTGTCGAGAAAGCTCCCGTCGCCCTCGAGCTCGACGTCCTTTTCCGTCTTGTCCGTTTCCGTTCCCTCTTCATCGAACGTCTGCATGACGACGTGCGCGTTGGTGAGCGCCTCGTCGTATTCGACGGAATAGGTGAAGTCGTACTTGTGGAAGAGCCGCGAGGCGGTGGGATTGGTGATGGGGGAAGTGCTGTGCACCTCGGTCACGCTCTTTAAGGGGCGGAGCTGGTCGCTCACGCCGAGGAACCACACCTCCGAACGCGTCGAATCCTCGAAGCGCTCGCTCTCGGTGGCGCCGAGGCGGTATTTCCCCGCGATGGTGCGGGTCGTGGTGAGGTGATATACCCCCGTGTAATCTTCGTATTGAATGCCCTCGAGCTCGGTCACAAGGGTCGCCGTTTCCGTCTCGTAGGAGACGGAGTAGCCGTCGTTCTCGGCGGGAGTGAAGGAGACGGCGTATTCGAGCCGCTCGCGGGTGCCGAGGACGGTATCGTTCGTGGTGTTGGAGAGCCAGTTTGCCGAGAGGGCGAGCTTGGGCGTTCCTCCGCCGCAGGCGCACGCAAGGGTGAGCGGGGCGGCAAGGAGCAGGGCGGAAAGTGCTCTTTTTTTCATGCGTTCCTCCGAAGAAGCATTTCGTGCGACCATTATACCATATTTTTTTTGGTTTGTAAAAAATAAATGCGCGAAAATTCCGAAAAAATCGGGGAAAGTATGCTATAATAAAAGAAAAAATCACGGCGGACGGCTATGGTGGAGATCATCGGCGCCCCCACCCTCGACGACGGTTTGCTCGCCCTTTCGCAGCGGGCGGCGGAAAACGAGGCGCGGGGCAGAAAAACGCTTATCTTTTGCGAGGACAGGCTCACCCTTCTTGCGGAGCGCGCCGTCCTTTCGCGCGGGGGCACGCTCGACACGGAAGTGACGACGTTTGCCCGCTTCCTCTCGGGGAGCGGCGAGACGCTCTCCAAGTACGGCTCGGTGATGGCGGTCTCCTCCATTCTCACCGAGCGGCAGGAGGAGCTGCATTGCTTCCCGCCCGCCTCCGCCCGCGCGGTGTACGAGACCATCGCGCAGCTGCTTTCCTCCCGCGTAGACGGGGAAACGCTGCGCCTTTGCGCCGAGGAAGCGGAGGGGATGCTTGCTCTCAAGCTCAAAGACCTCGCCCTCGTGATGGCGGAGTACCGCGCCTTCCTCGAAAAGACCCACAAGCTCGACGAAAACGGCTACCTTGCCCTTCTCCCCGAAAAAATTTCCGAAGAGCTCACCGAGACGGACGTGATCTACTTCGCCTTTCCCTCCTTCACGCGGCAGGCGCTCGAGGGGGTGCGGGCGGCCATGCTCTCCGCGCGGTCGGTGACGGGCATCTTCCTTGCGGGAAGGACGCCCCTCTACACCAACGAGGGGGCGCGCGCCTTCCGCCGCCTTGCCGAAGAAGTGGGGGAGGCCCGCTCTTTGCAGCTCAAGGGCTCGCTTTCGGGGGAGGCGAAGCGGCTTTCGGAGGCGCTCTTTTCTCCCGCCGTCCCCGCGGGGGGCGCCGTTTCCTCCGAGAAGCTCTTCGTGTTCCGCGCCGCCGACGAGGAGGAAGAGATCTACACCGTGTGCGCGCTCATCCGCAAATATGTGGCGGAGGAAGGGCTGCGCTTCCGCGATTTTGCCGTGCTCGTGCCGAATGCCGACCGCTTCCCCCTGTGCGAGCAGGTGTTCTCCGCCTTCCATATCCCGCTCTTTGCGGACCGCCGCCGCCCCTTCTCCGAGCACCCGTTGAGCAGTTTTTTGCTCTCCCTTCTGAAGGCCGTCTCGGACGGCGGGCTGCCCGATTCCGTCGACACCGTGCTCTCGAGCGTGTACTTCGGCGAGAGCGACGAATACAGAAATTACCTCCTCCGCTTCGGGGCGTACCGCGGGGGCGTGTACCGCGCCGTGAAGGAGGGGGAAGCGGTAAAGCGCTTCCACCCCGAGGTGTTGAAAGCCTGCCACGAGCGGGCGGTGACCCTTCTTCGCTCCCTTCGCCGCACGGACAACGGAAGGGGGTATGCGGAGGCGCTGCGTAAGGTGTGCGAAGCCGTGGGCGCACAGGCGGTGACCGAGGCGATGCAGGAGGAGCTCACGGGCTCCGAGCGGGAATTCCTCGAGATCGCGCCGCTTTTCAATGTGCTCTCCGAGCTCGAAGAGGTCGTGGGCGACCGCCGCTTCTCCGCGCGCGAATTTGCCTCCGTGCTCGAAAACGGGCTTTCCGCCCTCGAGATCGCGATGATCCCGCAGTCGGCGGACGCCGTGTTCGTGGGGGATGTGACGGAGAGCAAGCTCGCCCGCGTGCCCGTGCTCTTCGCCGTGGGGCTCACCGACGAGCTCCCCCGCGCCGTGGAGGACACCGCCGTCATTTCCGATCGCGACATGGAGAAGCTCTCGGGCCTCCGCGTGCAGGTGGAGCCCGCCATCGCCGTGGTCAACGCCCGCGCGAGGGAGAGCATGGCGCTCAATTTGTGCGCCTTCGAGAGCCGCCTCTTTTTGGGCTGCCCCGTGCGGGTGAACGGGGAGGAGGTCCGCCCGAGCGAAGTGCTCCTCTATGCCCGTCGGAGCATTTTCCCCCATACCATGCCCGAGGTGTTCCCCTACGATTGCTGCGAACGCGCCCCCGCGGCGCGCGCCCTTCTCAAATACAGAGACGGGTTTCAAAACGGCTCGGAGCAGGACGCGGAGAAGTTTTTCTCCCTCCTTGCGGCGTTTGGCGCGGCGGGCGAGGGGGAATTCGCTTCGTCGCTCCTAAACGACGGCGAGAAGCCGAACGTGCCCGAGGCGGAGAAGCTGTACTTCGGCGGGGAGATCTCCCCGACGCTCCTCGAAGGCTATTTTGCCTGCCCGTATGCGGGGTTTGCCTCCCGCGCGCTGCGCCTCCGCGAGAGGGAGGAGCGCGCCATGCAGGACACGGACGCGGGCACCTTTGTGCATACCGTGCTCGAGGAGACGGCGAAGAAATTCCCGATTTTTACGACCGAAGAGGAGTGCCGCGCCTCCGCGAAAGCGTGCGCCGAGACCCTCCTTTCGAGCCCGCGCTTTGTTTCCCTTTGCGATACCGACGCGGGGACGTATGCGGGCGGAAGGCTCATCGGCGAGAGCGTGGAAGCGTGCGCGGCGGCGTTCCGCCAGCTCATGCTCTCGGGCTTCCGCGTGCGCGAGACGGAGGGGAAGATCGTCCTCCCCGAGCTCGGGCTCGCCGGGCGGACCGACCGCGTGGACGAGGCGGGCGAGTATGTGCGCGTCGTCGACTACAAGACGGGCTCCATCGACGATCGCCCCGTCTCCTACTACACGGGAAGAAAGCTGCAGCTGCAGCTCTACCTTCTCGGCGCCTCCGAGGGGAAAAAGCCCGCCGGAGCCTTCTACTTCCCCGCGGCGGACAGTGTGACGGCGGAGGGGGAAGAAAAGTACGCGATGAAGGGATTTTTCAGCCGCGAGGACGAGGTGCTCTCCCTCATGGACACCGCGCGGCGGGAGGGCGAGAAGAGCGCCTTCTTCGAGGGGGGCGGCAGGACGGAAAAGGGCATGGGGCAAGCCGACTTCAAAGATTTTTTGCGCTACTCCCTCCTCGTCTCGGCGCGGGCGGAGAGCGAAATGCGAAGGGGAAATATCGCGCCCTCCCCCTACGAGGACGCGTGCGGATACTGTAAATTCAAGGGACTTTGCGGCTTTGCGGGGACGCCCCGCCGCGAGGGACGCATCACATGTGCGCAGATCGCTTCGATCGCGAAAAAGGAGGAAGAATGACCCCGACAAAGGAGCAGGCGCAAGCCATCGGACAACGCGGAGAAGTGCTCGTCTCGGCATCGGCGGGGAGCGGAAAGACGGCGGTCATGATCGAGCGCCTCGTCTCCCTCGTCCTCGGCGGGGCAGATGTGGGGCAGGTCCTCGCGGTCACCTTCACCAAAAAGGCGGCGGCGCAAATGCGCGAACGGCTGCGCACGGCGCTGCTCGAGCGTATTTCGAAGGGGAACACCGCCCTCCAGTCCCAGCTCGACCGCCTTCCCCTCGCGGACATCAGCACCATTCACGCCTTCTGTGCGCGGCTCGTGCGCTCGAATTTCTTCCTCGCGGGGGTGGAGCCCTCCTTCCGCATCGTCTCTCCCGACGACGCAGAGGGAAAAACGCTCTCCCGCCGCGCGCTCGAAGAGACCTTCGAGGAGGCATATGCCAAAAAAGAGGAGGAATTTTACGAACTTCTCGCCGTCTACTTCCGCCGCAAGAAGGATACGCGCCTCAAAGCCATCGTGCTCTCCCTGCATTCCGCCGTGTGCGGGCTTGCGGACTATCGGAGCGTGCTCGCCTCCGCGGGAGAGGATACCTTCCCCGCCGCCGCGGAGTGCCTCTTTGCGGACTTTCGCGAACGCGTCTGCTTCCTCCTCGAGGGGGTGGAGGAGCGGGGGCCCTTCTTCGCCGAACACAACCTGCGCGCGCTCGCCGTCGCGGAAGATATCCTCAAAACCTGCCGCACCCTGTTGGGAGCGGAGGACCTCTTTGCCATGGCGGCGCTTTCTTCCCCTCCGCAAATTACAGTGATGCCGCGCATGACCAAGGCGACGGGGCAGGAGCTCGCCCACCTTCGCTTTCTTTCCTCCGCCTCCAAGGAGATCAAGGAAATTTGCAAGGAGCTTCGGGAGCTCGGCACAAGGGAGGAGGAAGCGGCGCTCGCGAAAGACGCGCTTTCCCGCGCCAAGGCGCTTGCGCGCCTCACCCTCGCCTACGACGAAAAGTATACCGATAAGAAGCGGGAGGCGGGCGTCCTCGACTACAACGACCTCGAGCACCTCGCCCTTCGCGTGCTCGAAAACGAGGAGGCGAGAAAGGACGCGCTCGAACACTACAAATACATCTTCGTGGACGAATATCAGGACGTCAACCCCATACAGGAGCAAATTTTGTCCCGCCTTTCGGGGGGAGAGCTCTTCCTCGTCGGCGACGGGAAGCAAGCCATTTACGGCTTCCGCGGCAGCCGCTCGGGGTACTTCGACGAGAAGCGCGCCTCCTTTCAAGGGCACGGCGGCGCCCTCGCCCTCACCGAAAATTTCCGCTCCGCCGAGGCGGTTTTAGAGGCCGTCAACCTCGTCTTTTCGCCCATTCTTCCCGCCTACGAGCCCATGCATGGCGGGGCGCGCTACCAAAAGGACGGCAAGCGGTACTTCGGCGAAGTGTGCTTCCACCATGTGTTGAAAGGGGAGAAGGAGGAGAAAACGCGGGGGGTGTATTCGGTGCTCGAAGCCGACCCCGAGGAAAAGACGGACGAGCTTGCCGAGAGCGTCGCTTCCCTCGTCGAGCGTGAAGTTTCCTCGGGCAAGACGTGGTTCGACGCCGATGAGGGAAGCGAAAAGAAGGTGACCTTCGGCGACATCGCCGTGCTCGTCCGCAAGAACACGGGGGACATGGAGCGCATCGTCCGCGCCCTCTCGCAGCGGGGCATTCCCGTCTCGGCGGGGGCGAAGGTGAACGTGTGCGACTTCTTCGAAGCCCGCCTTCTCATCGACTGGTTCTCCTATTTGGACAACGCCATGCAGGATATCCCGCTCGCCTCCGCCATGCTCTCGGCGGTGGGGGGATTTACCGAGAGCGAGCTCTCCCGCATCCGATTGCGCTTTCCCTCGCCCTACACCTTCCGCGAGAGCGCGGAGAGCTACCGCGACAAAATGGCAGACCCCCTTTCCCGCAAGCTGAAGGATTTCTTCTCCATGTGCGAGAGCCTTCGGCGGCAGTCCCGCGTGAAAACGGCGACCGAGATGGCGGGGTTGCTCCTCTCCATGGGGCTGGAGGCGCAGATCGCCGCCAAGCGGGAGGGAGCAATGCGGCTCGCCCGCGTGCGCAGGCTCATCTCCGAGAGCGAGGGCAAGGGGAGCGTGCACGACTTCCTCTCCTCCCTCGCCGCCTCCGATTACGAGGTGGAATACGCCGCGGGGGGCGGGGAGAACGCCGTAAAGGTGCTCACGATGCACGCCTCCAAGGGGCTGGAATTCCCCGTCGTCCTCCTTGCGGGGTTGGACGCGCCCTTCCACGGGGCGGACCGCGACGAGGTGATGTGGACGGAGCGCTTCCTTCTCGCCCCCAAGAGCTTCGATATGTCCCGCGGGGTGGTGCGGGAAAATGTGCTTCGCCGCGCCTCGGCGGTGGTGCAGGAGAGGGAGGAGCTCGTCGGCGAGCGTAACCTTCTCTACGTCGCCATGACGCGCGCCCGCTACCGCTTGCATCTCTTCTTCGGGGAGAAGGACCCCGTCCTCTCGCCCGCCTATGCGCACCGCTTTTCGGACTTTTTCGATCTTCCCCGCCTCGCTTCCTACTTCACCGAGGAGGAAGAAGCCGCGCCGCCCATTCCCCGCAGCGCCCTCGCGCGGGAGGGGAGCGGAGAGCGGAAGGAGGAAATTTTAAGGGCGTATGGCAAGGCGTACCCCTTCGCCTCCTCGATCGGGCTCCCCGTGAAGAGCTCGGCGACGCAGCTTTTGAAGGAAGAGCGCGCGGAGGGGGAGCGGGAAATTGCCGCCTCGGGGCACTCCACCGAGGAGGGGCTCGCCTACCACGCCTTCTTGGAGCACGTCCGCTTCGGCGAAAACGCGGAGGAGGAGCTCGCCCGCATGGGCGCGCAGGGGCTGCTTTCCAAGGAGCAGCTTGCCCTTCTCGACAAGGAGAAACTACGGGCCATCCTCTCCATCCCCTGCCTTAGCGGTTTGCGGGGGAAGCGGCTCCTCCGTGAGCAGACCTTTTTGGCGCTCCTTCCCGCCTGCGAAGTCATGGAGACGGACGCGGAGGATGAGATCGTCTTTCAGGGCGCCATCGACCTTCTCGTCGAGGACGAGGAGGGGTACACCGTCGTGGACTACAAGTTTTCGGGCAAGAGCGACGAGGCGCTCCGCACCCACTACCGCCCGCAGATCGAGCTGTACAAACGGGCGGTCGCGCGGGCGAAGGGCGTGGCGCTCTCCACCGTGCGGGCGCGCATCGTGAACATCGCCGCCTGCCGTGAGATACAAATGTAGCGCAAATGTGCGGATTCGTCCTTTTTCGGCAGGACTGTACACAAAGCTCCCGTTGCGAGGTGGTATTCTCGAACGGGAGCTTTTCTTATGGATATTTTTTTCAAGCTGTACGAGGCGGCGGGCGCCGCCCCCGCATGGGTGAGCCTTGCGCTCTTGCCCGCCCTTCTCCTCCTTTCTGCCATGGTCTTTTTCGTGCGCCGCGGGAAGCTGTACCCCGTCCTTGCGGGCATTCTCGGCGCGGCGGGCACGATGCTCTTCCCCGCACGCGAGCAGGCGGGCTTCTACGCACTGTCGTTTTTGCTCGTTGCCCTCCTTTTGGGGCTTCCCCAATTTCTTCCCCGACGGAAGAAAAAGCCCTCGCGCGAGGAGCGCATCTACGACAAATTTCACGAGGAGCTCAAGCGCCCCGAGGAAGTCCTTCAAAGGAGCGGGGAACGGAGCGCGCCGCCCAAGGTGTGCTGCTTCGAAGAGCCTCCCGCGACGGAGAGCGACGTCCGCTTGACGCACGCCGAAACGCTCATCCGTGGGCTGAGGAAAGCCAAGCTCTCCGCCTCCGACCGCTTGGAGCTGGACGTCTTGTGCCGTACCATGGAGGGCTGCCGCGGCCGCGCCCTCACCGAGAGGGAGCACGACATGCTCAACGACTGCCTCGCCTCCGTGCTGCGCCTCACGGCAAAGTATAAGCTGTAAGCTACTCGGGAAGAAGGGTATTGGCGGCGAGCGTTACGAGGCGGCCGCTTCGGCGGGCGCGCGCCAACACGGCGGGGGTGACGGGCTCTCCCGCCTTTGCCACGGGCACGCCCAAATCGTCGAACACGGTGCGGCGGACCCGCCTTCCGAGCAGATCTCTGTGCACCATGTCGCGCACGTCCGTTTTCGGCGGAGCGGCGGGCATGGGCGGCTCGTTTTGTGCCTTGACCCCTTCCTCCTCGGGCATGCCCCCGTCGTTTTGCATGGGGGCCTCGGACATGGCGCCGTTTTTCTCTTTCGGCTTGGGGGTGCCCTTCTCCTTTTGCGCCTTTTTTGCGGCGGGCGCGGGCATGGGTACGCCCTCTGGATAGACGACCGCGCTCTCCATGGCGCGCACCCTCTTGGCGGGGAAGGAGATCTCCGCGCCGTCCTTCACAAGGAAAATGGTGGGGATGGGGTCGTCCCGCCAGTCGCACACCGAGCCCATCGCCTCGCCCGTGTGCGAGAAGGCGGCAAGCCCGATCGGGGCGGGGATGCCGGTCGGCGCGTGCAGGCGGCGTTTTGCCGCGATGACGGCGTCTTTCACCGAGAGGATCGCCCGCGCGGGCAGGAAGAATTCTTCCTCCTCGCCGTCTACGATGCAAAGAGAGGAGAGGGCGTCCATCTCCCTCGTGAGGTAGGCGCCCTTCACATAGCCCTGCCCCTCCCCCTGCGGCGTGAGTACCTTTTTTCCGATAAGCAAAGAAAGCTGCATTCTGTTCACCTCTGCCCTATCCTATGCAAAGGGGCTTCCTTCCGCGCAGGAGAATTTTTGAAGAAACGCCGTACTTTTTGGCGAAAACGAAGAAGCCCTCCCCGAAGGGGAAAATAGTGTATACTTCCCGCCGAACAATTTTCAAAAAAAGGTTGCATATTTTCCCGTTTCGTGGTAGAATGAATCTTGCGACACAATAGAATACTAACCATATCAAGATACAACGGCATCGGTGTATCCTTTTTACCGTATATGGTTAGTTATTGTGTCGCAGCAATCTCGGGATACTCAATGCGGGCGTTCCGTAATTGGAACGTCCTTATTTTTAGTCGTAGAAGGAGAAATCCATGAAGAAAAAGTTTTTAACCGTACTTTTGGCAATCGTCGCGGCTCTGTGCCTGTGTTTCGGCCTTTCGGCTTGCGATCGGAACAACGGTGGTGGCGATAATTCGGAGAGAGATTTTGAATTCTCTTTAAGTTCGGATGGATCGTATTATATCGTTACGGAGGGGCCTTCGACGGGAGACGTTAAAATCCCAGCCGAGTTTAACGGGAAATCCGTGGCCGAAATCGGAGAACGTGCGTTTAGCGGTTGTTATAAGCTCAAAAGCATCGCCATTCCCGACAGTATAATTGCAATCAAGAGCGATGCGTTTTCCGGTTGCAGCGGGCTGACGGCGGTGTATATCACCGACCTTGCGGCGTGGTGCGAGATCGTTTTTGTAAATTTTGAATCCAATCCCCTACAGTATGCGCAGCATCTGTTTATCGACGGGGAGGAAGTTACGGAACTTAAAATCCCCGACAGTGTAACATCGATTGGGGATTATGCATTCCGCGGGTGCTCGTCGCTTAAAAATATCACGATCCCCGCCGGCACGACTTCGATCGGAGTTGCGTTCGGGAATTGCGATGGGTTGGAACAAATTACAGTGGATGAGAACAACCCGAATTATAGCAGCCAAGACGGGATCTTATACAATAAAGCAAAGACGTCGTTCATACATATTCCTTGGGGAATAAAGGGATCGGTGGTCATTCCCGAAGGTATAATTACGATCAGGGATTCGGCATTCAACGGTCGCACCGGGCTAACGGCCATCACCATTCCCGATAGCGTGATTTCGATTGGGTGGGGAGCGTTTTATGGCTGCCCCATCGAAGAGGCAACGCTCCCGGCCTTGGCAATGCAAAGTGTCGTACAGGACAATTTGAAAAAAGTTAAGGTAACGAGCGGCGCGATTAAAAATGACACATTTAATAATTGTTACTCTCTCAAAAGCATTGAAATTTCCGATAGTGTGATGACTTCCGCATGGGGAGGGGGTTCCGGGATTGATTGGTGTCCCATCGAAGAGGCGACGATACCGGCAAATTTAATTCGCTATATCCCCAAAGCCGAGTTGAAAAAAGTTAAAATTACCAGTGGCGTGATTGAAGACGAAGCGTTTTACGATTGTGCTTCTCTCGCAGACATAGAAATCTCCGATAGTGTGACCTCCATTGGTTGGTGGGCATTTGATAAAACTTCGTATTATAATAATCCATCGAATTGGGACGCAGACGGCGCACTCTATATCAACAATCACTTGATCAAAGTGAAAGCAACTGTCTCCGGTACATATTCCGTTCGGCAAAACACAAAGACGATCGCGGGCGCGGCATTCGCGGAAGGCTTCGACCCCGCGAATGGCGGAGGGTATAGACGTCGTACAACATATCCGAATTTAATGGGTATCATCGTTCCCGATAGTGTGGTCTCGTTTGGTGAATATGCATTTTGGGGTTGCATTGCTGCAACAAGCATAAATATTCCCGACAGTGTGACCGAAATTGGGTATTGTGCGTTCGAGGATTGCGCCAAACTGACGAGTATTGAAATTCCCGACAGCGTGACCACAATAAAAAACTATGTGTTTAATAGGATTAGGGACACGGCAAAAAACCAAAAAATTCTATTAAAACAGTCATTGAGCAGAGCATGAAAG
>CANRHI010000014.1 GCA_947630365.1 uncultured Clostridia bacterium | reverse complement strand
GACACAGGAGGAGATTGTGCGATTTTACACCTTGAAAATAGTGAGGGTGGCGGGGTCGCCGTTGATGTCGTGCGTTCTCGTAAAGCCCTCATGGGAGGCGGGAATGCCTTCGGTAATGGTCTCCGCCAAGACGTCGGCGCGGAAAGCGCCCTCTTCGAGCATGCGTTTTGCCCTTCCCTCGGCGGTGAAGCAGACGGCGATGCGGTCGGTCACCTCGAAGCCCGCCTCCTTGCGCATGGTCTGGATCTTGGAGACGAGCTCCCGCCGCGTGCCTTCGTCGAGGAGCTCCTCGGTGAGGTGGGTATCGAGCGCGACGGTCACCCCGCCCTCCTGTGCGACGGCGTAGCCCTCTGCCGCGTGGGTGAAGATCTGCAGATCTTCCTCGGTGAGAACGACTTCGCCCTCGAGGTCCACGGTGTAGCTCCCCGTCTCTTTGACGGCGGAGACGACCTCCGCGGCGTTGCAGGTGTTCAAAAATTCGGTGATGGCCTTGAGCTTCTTGCCGTACTTGGGCCCCAACGTGCGCAGCTGGGGCTTGAGCGAGTAGCGGATGAGCGCGTCTCCGCCCGAGACGAAGGTCATCTTCTTCACGTTGAGCTCGTCGAGCACGATGCCCTCGAGCTCCTTGCCGAGCGCGTTCGCCCCGGCGACGAGCATCTCCGAAAGCGGCTGGCGGTTTTTGAGGCTGCCCGCATTCCTTGCCGAGCGGCCGAGCTCGACGATGTTCACCGCCTCCTCCATGCCCTTTTCGAGAGCGGGGTCGATATAGCTCTCGTCGGCGACGGGGAAATCGCAAAGGTGCACCGAGATGGGCGCGTCCTTATAAAATGCGGGGACAAGATTCAAATAGATGGTCTCCGCCATGAAGGGCATGTAGGGCGCGAGCAGCTTGGCGAGCGTGACGAGCACATGGTAGAGCGTAGTGTATGCCGCCGCCTTGTCCTCCGTCATTTCGGGGCCCCAATAGCGGTCTCTCCCCCTCCGCACATACCAGTTGGAGAGCTCGTCCGCAAAGTCCTGAATGGCGCGGGCGCTGTCCATAATGTTGTATTCGGCGAGCATGCCGTCCACCTTCTTCACGAGGGTATTCAGCCCCGAGAGCACCCACCTGTCCATGAGCGAGAGCTTGCACTTCTTCAAATCGAATTTGGTCGGGTCGTAACCGTCGATCTCGGCATAGAGCGTGAAGAAGGCGTAGGTGTTCCAGAGCGTGCCCTGAAATTTGCGCTGGACCTCGGAGACCGCCTCTTCGCTGAAGCGCGAGGGAAGCCACGGGGCGCTTCCCGTGTAGAAGTACCACCGCACGGCGTCCGCGCCCTGCTTTTCGAGCACCGTCCACGGGTCGACGACGTTCCCCTTGTGTTTGCTCATTTTGATGCCGTTCTTGTCGGCGACGAGCCCCAAACTGATGCAATTTTTGAAGGGCGCGCGGTCGAAGAGGATGGTCGAGATGACGAGAAGCACATAGAACCACCCGCGCGTTTGGTCGACGGCTTCCGAGATGAAGTCGGCGGGGAAGGTCTCCTCGAAGAGGTCCTTGTTCTCGAAGGGGTAGTGGTACTGCGCAAAGGGCATGGAGCCCGAATCGAACCAGCAGTCGATGACCTCGGGCGTGCGCGCCATCTTTCCGCCGCACTTTTTGCAGGTGCAGAAGAGCCTATCGACATACGGGCGGTGCAGCTCGGTATCCTCGGGGGCGCCCGTCTTTTCGTGCAATTCCTTGCGCGAGCCGATGACTTCGATCTCCCCGCACTCCTCACACACCCAAACGGGGAGCGGCGTTCCCCAGTAGCGGTCGCGCGAGAGCCCCCAGTCGATGACGTTCTCGAGGAAGTTGCCCATGCGGCCTTCCTTGATGGTCTCGGGGATCCAATTCACCGAGCGGTTGGCGGCGATGAGCCGCTCCTTCACCTTGGTGACCTCGATGAACCAGCTCGCGCGGGCGTAGTAGAGCAGCGGCGTGTCGCACCGCCAGCAGTGCGGATAGCTGTGTTCGAAGAGCAGCTTTTTGAAGAGCAGCCCCTTCTCTTCGAGCATGTCCATGATGGGCTTATCCGCTTTCTTGGCAAACAAGCCGTCGAGCTCGGGGCAGCGCTCGTCGAAACAGCCGCGCTCATCCACAAGCTGTACGACGGGAAGTCCGTACCGCTTGCCGACCTTGTAGTCGTCCTCGCCGAAGGCGGGCGCGATGTGCACGACGCCCGTGCCGTCCGTGAGGGTAACGTACCCGTCGCAGACGACATAGTACGCCTTCTCCTTGAAGCTCCCTTGCGCCCACGGGAAGAGCGGCTCGTACTCCGTGCCCTCGTATTCCTTCCCCTTGCGGCGGGAGACGACCTTAAATTCCTCGAAGAATTTGGGGACAAGCGCCTCGGCGAGAATGTACCGCGCGCCCCCCGTCTCGATCTCGACATAGTCCTCCTCGGGATTCATACACAGCGCCACGTTGGAGGGAAGCGTCCACGGGGTGGTCGTCCATGCCAAAATGTAGGCGTTCTCCCTCCCCTTTACGCGGAAGCGGGCGACGACGGAGGTCTCCTTCACATCCTTATACCCTTGGGCGACCTCGTGCGAAGAGAGCGCCGTGCCGCAGCGCGGGCAATAGGGCACGATCTTGTGCCCCTTATAGAGCAGCCCCTTCTTGTGCATTTCCTTGAGCGCCCACCACACCGATTCGATATAGTCGTTGTGGTAGGTGACGTAGGGGTGCTCCATGTCTACCCAGTAGCCGACGCGGTCGGACATCTTCTCCCACTCGCTCTGGTATTTCCACACGGATTCCTTGCACTTTTTGTTGAAGGGCTCGATGCCGTAGGTCTCGATCTGCTTCTTGCCGTCCAGCCCCAAGGACTTTTCCACCTCGAGCTCGACGGGAAGCCCGTGCGTATCCCAGCCCGCCTTTCGGAGGACATGGTACCCCTTCATCGTGCGGTAGCGGGGGATGGCGTCCTTAATGGAGCGCGTCAAAACGTGCCCGATGTGCGGCTTGCCGTTCGCCGTGGGGGGACCGTCGAAGAAGGAGAATTCCTTGCCCCCTTCGTTCTTCTCGATGGACTTCTCGAAAACGCCGTTTTCCTTCCAATACGTTTCGATCTCCTTCTCGCGCGCCGCAAAGTTGAGAGACGTATCTACCTTTTTATACATGCCATACTCCTTTCCGTAAAATAAAGCCTCCGCGCTTTGGAATACGCGAAGGCATATCGACCACCAAAACAAACAACAATTTGCCGCAGGGATAACGGTCCGCGACGCCGTGCAGGGTTACTTGGTTCCCCCCGCAGGCTGAAAGGGGATACCCTCTCCGCACCGCCGCTCCCCTTTCACCTTACGGAAGCTCTCTGTGCACGGCTCTCGAAGAGGACGTGTCCTTTGTCAACGCCTTTTCTATCGGATTTTTCTCTATTATAGGGCATTTCGCGCCGAATGTAAAGCATTTTGCGGGAAGTTTCTTCGGAAGAATTCCCGCCCGTTTTACAGCTGGTCGATGAGCTCCTTTTTCTTCTTCTCGAATTCCTCGTCCGAGAGGATGCCATTTTCATGCAATTCCTTGATGCGGGCAAGCCGCTCCTCGATGCTCTTCTCCTCCTTGGGCTTCGGCTCGGGCTTGGGCGCGGGCTTTGCCTCGGGCTCGGGTTCGGGCGTTTCGTCGGGCTTGGCGTCGGGCGTCGCATAGACTGCGGTGGTGCTCTCGTAACTGTCGTCGAGGAAGTCCTCCTCGGTGGCGGTGAGCGCCCCCGTCTGACCCGCGGCGACCATGCGGAGCCGTTCGCGGTAGACGAAATTCGCGCGGAAGCTGTTCGAGATGATGAGCCCGACGACGGCAAGAATGCCGACGATGAGGATGAGCTTGGAGGGATCGAGCGGGATCATGAGGGCGCCGTCTTCCCTGTAGAGGTGCCCCGTGAGGAATCCCGCGACCACCCAGCTCGCCCAAATGTCCGTAAGGATGCCCGAGATGTAGGAGATGATGCGGATGGTCATGTACTTCTTCTTGTAGTAGAGAATGCTCGTGGCGATCCACGTCGCCACCACGACCTGAAGGGAGAGCACGACGGAGACCGCAAGGAAGGTGAGCGCGCCGTCTCCCCCGTGAAGGTCGCCCTGCTCGCCCGTGGCGGCCTCCCCCGTCTTTTCGATGAGGCGGGCGAAGGTCTCGAGATGGACGACGAACACGGCGATGATCCAGAGCGCGATGCACGCGCCGATGAGGATGAAAAAGCACAGCGCCAACCACTTGTAATACGACGGCACCGTTCTCCCGCGCGCCTGTTGCCGCTTCGCCCTCTCGACGAAGTTGATCCAAGGCAGCGCCGCCAGCCCGCCGACGCCCACGGCAATGCCGATGAGCGCCGCCCGCAGGACGATATTTTGATTTTCATGGAGCGGCGTGAACGCGGGAATGAGGCCCAGGAGCAGAATGACCGCCGCCAAGGCGATGAGCGTCCACGAAAGCGCCTGTGCAAGGCGATAATACTTGGACTTCGGCTCGCGAAGCCGCCTCATTTCCGCGCGAAACTGGCTGTTGCGCCGAGAGCTTCCTCCGAACAAGAGATCCAAAAGTCCCATTCCTCTTCTCCTTTTCCCGCACCTTCGCGGGGCTGAATTTCCATTTTCTCCGGAAGAGACGCCCTTCGCCTCCCCCGCTCGACTTCGTGTTGCGGCGCCGTTTCGGGCGGCCCCATATACAGGTTACCCGAAATGGCGGTTTTTTAAGAGTCCCGCGCACAAAAGGGCGCGGGACGACACTTACTTGGCGTATTCGACGCTTCGGAATTCGCGGATGACGTTGACCTTGATCTGCCCGGGGTACTCAAGCTCGCTCTCGATCTTCTTGGCAATGTCCTTCGCGAGGAAGATGGCCTTCGCATCGTCGATCTGGTCGGGCTTGACGATGACGCGCACCTCTCTGCCCGCCTGAATGGCATAGCACTTGTCCACGCCCTTGAAGCTCGCGCCGATCTCCTCCAACTTTTCGAGGCGCTTCACATACCCTGCGCCCGTCTCCCTTCTCGCCCCGGGGCGCGCGCCCGAGATGCCGTCCGCCGCCTGTACCAAGACGGCCTCGATGGTCTTGGGCTCCACGTCTCCGTGGTGCGCCATGATGGCGTTCACGATCATCGCGTTTTCCTTGTACTTCTTGGCAAGTTCCGCGCCGATCTGAATGTGGGTGCCCTCCTGCTCGTGGTCGACGGCCTTGCCGATGTCGTGCAAAAGCCCTGCGCGCTTGGCGAAATTCACGTCGAGCCCGAGCTCCTGCGCCATCAGCCCTGCGAGCTGGGCGACCTCGATTGAGTGCCGATAGACGTTCTGCCCATAGCTCGTGCGGAATTTGAGCCGCCCGATGAGCTTGATGATCTCGGGGTGAAGCCCGAAGATGCCGACCTCGAACATGGCGTTCTCGCCCGCGGCTTTTATCTGCTGGTCGAGCTCTTTTTGCACCTTTTCGACGGTCTCTTCGATGCGGGCGGGGTGGATCCTCCCGTCCGAGATGAGCTTTTCGAGGGTGAGGCGGGCGACTTCCCTCCGCACCGGGTCGAAGCCCGACAAAATGACGACCTCGGGGGTATCGTCGATGATGAGCTCGATGCCCGTCGCATTCTCGAGCGCGCGGATGTTTCTGCCCTCGCGGCCGATGATGCGGGCCTTCATGTCGTCGTTGGGAAGGGGGACGACGGAGACGGTCGTCTCCGAAGCATGGTCGGAGGCGCAGCGCTGGATGGCGAGCGAGATGATGTTCTTGGCGTTCATATCCGCCTCGTCCTTCGCCTGCTGCTCGAGATTTCTCACCTGCACCGCAAGGTCGCGGCGGGTCTCATCCAAGATCTCGTCGGTAAGCTGCTTTTTCGCCTCCTCCTTGGTGAGCTGGGCGACGCGCTCGAGCTCCTCCACCATGAGCTCGTGCTGGTGCGAGACGAGCTCTTGCGTCTTTTGCGCCTCTTCGAGCTTCTTTTGCACGTCCTCCATCTTTTGGTTGACGTTGTTGAGACGCGCTTCGAGCGATTGCTCTTTGCGGGAGATCTCCGTTTCGCGCTTTTCGAGGATATCCTCCTGCCGCGCAAGGCGGGACTCGGTGCGCTGCTGTTCGCTGCGCTTTTCCTTCATCTCCTGTTCGAATTCGCTTCTTCGCTTTTCGACCTGTTCCTTTGCCTCTAAAATCGTTTCCCGCTTGAGTTGCTTGCAATCGTCCTTTGCTTTTGCAAGCATTTCCTCTACCCTTCGAGAAGTCTCGTCGAGTTTTAATTCCGATCTCTTCTTGGAAAGTTTTTTGAGAACCTGCCATGTGACGACGAAGGCCACGCCCGCGCCGACGACAAGGGCACCGATAATGAACGCGACCGAAAGGCCGACGCTCATATCCGCAAGGAGCAGGCTTGTGATGTTGTTCATAACAAACCTCCTCTGAAATTGATTTTTGACTCATATCCGTGAACTGCCCCGAGGGACAGAAACATCCATTGTCTTTTGCATTATACAATATTTTGTTCGCGATGTCAAGGGGATAACGATACCATGTTCGCTTTTTCGGAAATATTTTCTGCGATTTCCCCCACCATGCGCGAAAGGGGGGAGGCACCTCGTCATTCTGAACCGCGCCAACGCGGCATTCCGAAGAAAAAGAGGGGAACCTTCTCCCCTCTCTTTCGAAAATCACTTAAAAATTTCTTCCCCGTTGGTCTCGATGACTTTTTTATAGAACCATGCGCTCTTCTTCGGGGTGCGCTCCAAGGTATCGGGGTCGAAGTGGACGATTCCGAATTTCTTGGAAAAGCCCTCCACCCACTCGTAGTTGTCGTAGAACGTCCAGTAGAAGTACCCCTCGACGGGAATTTCCTGCGCCGCGCGGTGCAAGGAGCGGAGATACCTCTTCAAAAAGTCGATGCGGGCGTCGTCGTTGATCTCGCCGTTCAAATCCTTCCACTCGGCGAGGGCGACGCCGTCCTCCGTGTACACGATGGGCAGCCCATACCGCTCGTACACGAATTTGGGACCGAAGTACATGCAATCGGGCAGCACATCCCAGCGCATGTCCGTCTTGGGGACGGAGGGAGAAGGCACCACGCGCACCGCCTTGCCGTTTTCTTCTTTGACGACGTTCCCGGAGTATGTATTCAGCCCGCAAAAATCGAGCTTGCTCTTGATGATCTTCATGTCCTCCTTGGGGGAAACGAAGCCGTTTTCCTCAAACCAAGCGAGGTAGTCCGCGGGATATTCGCCTTTGATGAGCGGGTCCAGCCAAAGGGCGGTGCCGCCGAAATCCTTGTGGCAGGTAAAGTTTTCCTTCCTTGCGAGCTCCACGTCCTTCTCCGTTGCGGGAAGGAAGGGCCAATACGCCTGCGCCGTGCCGATCTTTATTTCGTGCTTTACGGTGGCGCGGAGGATCTTTTCCGCCTTGCCGCAGGAAAGGAGCACGTTGTGCGCCACGCGGGCGACGTCCCCCACGGGCAGCTTCAAAAAGGGCGCATGCCCCGCCGAGAAGTGCCCGAGCCCCACGAAGCACTCGGGCTCGTTGATGAGGATGAAGTGCGAAACGTAGTCGCCGAAGAGCTCGCCGCACACCCTCGCATAGTTTTCGAACCAGTCCGAGCTCTCGGGGTTGAGCCAGCCGCCCTTCAGATACAGCGCATAGGGATAGTCCCAATGGAAGAGGGTGACCCACGGCTCGATGCCCGCCTTCTTCAGCTCTTCGAAGAGATTTAAGTAGAACCGCTTACCGGCCTCGCTCACCTTTCCCGTGCCCTCGGGAAGCAGGCGGGACCAGTTGATGGAAAGGCGGTACGCCTTGATGCCGAGCTCCTTCATGAGGGCGACATCCTCCTTCCACCTGTGGTAGTGGTCGCAGCCGATGTGCCCCTTGTGCCCCTCGAACACGCGCCCTTCGGTGGCGGACGCCACGTCCCAAACGCTCAAGCCCTTGTCGTCCTCGTAGGTGCCGCCTTCGATCTGGTAGGAAGCCGTCGCGACGCCCCAAGCGAAATTTTTGCAGAATGCCATAGTGTTTTCTCCTGAAAAAAGAGTTTTTTTGATTTCCCGCGCCATGTTGAGGGGGAGCGAAGCAACATGACATACAAAGGCCTACCCTTTTGCAAAGGGGAGGCTCCCGCGGAGCGGGTGGTGGGGATTGCCATTCGCGCATCCATACTCCCATCCCCACCCGTCTGCCCATGGGCAGCCACCCTCCCCTTCCCGGAAGGGTAGGGCTTTCTCGGCGCCCTATTGAAGCGAGAGCTTCAGAGGTTTTCCGCCTCGGAGAGCCAAAGAGCGGCGGAGGCGTCCGAGGGCATCCTCAGATCTGCCCGCGGCGAGAGCGAGACCGAGCCCACCTTCACCCCGTCCGGTACGCAGTTGCGCTTGAATTGCTGGGCGAAGAAGCGCCTATAGAAGCTCACGAGCCACTTCTTTAGGGTCGCCCTGTCGTACACGCCTTCGAAGGCGCGCTCGGCGAGGGCAAGCGTCTTGGCGGGGCCGTCCCCGCGGCGGAGCATGTGGTAGAGGTAGAAGTCGGTGAGCTCGTAGGGGCCGATGAGGTCCTCCGTCTTTTGGGCGATCTCCCCCTTTTCGTCGGGCGGGAGAAGCTCCGGGGAAATTTCGGTGCCGAGCACGCTCTTCAATACGATCTCCGCCCTGCCGCCGAGGCGCTCGGCTTCCGCGAGCACGAGGTATTTCACCAAAGTTTTGGGCACCGAGCAATTGACGGCGTACATGCTCATGTGGTCGCCGTTGTAGGTGCACCAGCCGAGCGCGAGCTCGGAGAGGTCGCCCGTCCCCACGACGAGCCCGCCCGTCTCGTTGGCGACGTCCATGAGCACCATGGTGCGGTACCGCGCCTGCGCGTTCTCGTAGGCGGTGTCCTTCACCTCGGGGTCGTGCCCGATATCCTTGAAGTGCCGAAGGACGGTCTGCGAAATGGGAATTTGCATAAACTTCGCGCCCGTCGCCTGAATGAGGGCGGTGGCGTTGTTCTTGGTCTTGAGCGTGGTGCCGAAGCCCGGCATGGAGATGGCGAGGATGTCCTCGCGGGGTTTTCCCAAAAGGTCGAACGCGCGGACAGTGACGAGCAGGGCGAGCGTGCTGTCCAGCCCGCCCGAGATGCCGAGAACCGCCGTTTTCGCATGCACCTGGGAAAGCCTCCTTGCCAGCGCGTGCGCCTGCATGTCGAGGATGAGCGCGGCGCGCTCCTTTCTCTCTCCCTCCTCCTTGGGGACGAAGGGCAGGGCGTCGACATGGCGAAGGGTGAGGTCGCCGTCCGTCATAAAGCTCGCGTCCGGCCAATCGTCGGTCTCGGTATCGGCGCGGAAGGAGCTGTTCCTCCTGCGTTCGGCAAGGAGGAAGCCGACGTCCACTTCCGCCTCGCAATCGCTTCCCGAGAAGGGAAGTCTCTCGGCAAGGCAAACGCCGTTCTCGTAGATCATACTGCTGCCCGCGAACACGGCGTCCGAAGTGCTCTCTCCTTCCCCCGCCGCCGAATAGATGTAGGCGCAGATGTTCTTGCCCGACTGCGCCGCGATCATCTTGTGGCGATATTCCCTTTTCCCCACCGTCTCGTTGGAGGCGGAGAGGTTGACGATGACCGCCGCCCCCTTTGCGCACAGCGCGGAAGAAGGCGAAACGGGCGCCCAAAGGTCCTCGCAGATCTCACACCCGACGGCGATCTCGGGGTGCGTTTCGTCGCGAAAGACGAGCTCGGCGGAAAGGTACGCGCCGTCGTCCTCTTCCGTCCCGAGGCGGTGCCACGAGGTCCCCGCGGGCGCGGGAGAGAAATACCGCGCTTCGTAAAATTCGTTGTAGTTGGGAAGGTGCGTCTTGGGGACGAAGCCCTTTACTTCGCCGTCCGAAACCGCCGCCGCACAGTTATACAGCTTGCCCCCGTGCGCGAGCGGCAGCCCGACAAAGACGAGCATCTTCTTGTTCTCCGTCGCCGCCGCGATCTCCCGTAAGGCAGTCAGGCACCCTTCGAGAAGGGTGCTTTGCAAAAAGAGGTCGCCGCAGGTGTAGCCCGAAATGCTCAGCTCGGGGAACACCAAAAGCTCGGTGCCCTTTTTCGCCTGCGCCTCGATGGCTTCGACGATTTTTGTTGCGTTGAAGGCGGGATCGGCGACCCTGATCTCGGGGCTCACCGCCGCCACTTTTATAAATGAGTGTTTCATAGACCGATCGATACTGAGGCATTTCACCGCTTTCTCGGCGCCCCTTTGAGGGGAAGCAAGGGGAGCAGTCGAAGCGCGGGCGTCACTCCTCGCCGCCGGCGACGTCGGTGACGGAAGAGCCCTTGGCGGCGACGCGGATGTTGCCCTCGATCTCCTTCATGAGCTCGGGGTTGTCCTTCAAAAAGTCGCGCATGCGCTCTCTGCCGTTGGCGATCTTGTTGTCGTTATAGCTGAACCACGCGCCGCTCTTTTTGATGACTTCGTACTGCACGCCGAGGTCGATGATGCACCCCTCTTGCGAGATGCCCTCGCCGTAGATGATATCGAATTCCGCCTGATGGAAGGGAGGCGCGAGCTTGTTCTTCACGATCTTGGCGCGGACGCGGTTCCCCGTGATGCCGTCTGCGCTCTTCAAGACGTCCGTCTTTCTCACGTCGATGCGGACGGAGGCATAAAACTTCAATGCCTTGCCGCCGGGGGTCACTTCGGGATTTCCGAACATGACGCCCACCTTCTCGCGCAGCTGGTTGATAAAGACGACGCATGTTTTGGATTTGTTGACGATGGCGGTGAGCTTGCGGAGCGCCTGCGACATCAGCCTCGCCTGAAGCCCCACATGGCTATCCCCCATGTCCCCCTCGATCTCCGCCTTGGGCGTGAGCGCGGCGACGCTGTCTACGACGATGATGTCCACCGCCGAGGAGCGCACGAGCGCGTCCACGATGTCGAGCGCCTGCTCGCCCGTGTCGGGCTGGGAGACGTACAGCTCGTCCAAATTCACACCCAAATGCTTGGCGTAGACGGGGTCGAGCGCGTGCTCCGCGTCGACAAACGCGGCGATGCCGCCCGCCTTCTGCGCTTCGGCGACGGCGTGAAGGGCGACCGTCGTCTTGCCCGAGGATTCGGGGCCGTAGATCTCGATCATCCTTCCGCGGGGAA
Organism: uncultured Clostridia bacterium; assembly: GCA_947630365.1. Lineage (GTDB taxonomy): Bacteria > Bacillota > Clostridia > Christensenellales > Borkfalkiaceae > Gallimonas. The sequence goes on along the minus strand of CANRHI010000014.1, from coordinate 17,520 downwards.
GCCCCCCGATGCCGAGGGCGATATCGAGGGAAAGGCACCCCGTGGGGATGACCTCGATATCGGTGTTGCCCGCGTTTTCGCCGAGCTTCATGATCGCGCCCTTGCCGTATGCCTTCTCGATTTGGGCGAGCACGGCGTCGAGCGCCTTGAGTTTTTCTTCGTTCATAGTATCTTCTCCTTGCGGTTTTTTTCAGTTGAGCTCGCGGTAGGCGAGAAAGAGGGCGAGCTGCACGGCGGTCTCGGTGATGTTCTGCCTGTCCCCCGAGAGGTGGAAGCGGAACACGCGCACCTTCTCCCGCGTGCCCACGGCGAGGTAGCAAAGCCCTACGGGAGCGCCCGAGCCGTCCGAGAGCGGCCCCGCGACGCCCGTCGTGGCGATGGCGACGTCGCACGAGCCCTCCGAGAGCAGCCCCGCCGCCATTTCATACGCCGTCTGGTCGGAGGCGGCGCCATGTTCTTTGAGCGTCTCCTCCCGCACGCCGAGGCGGGACATTTTGGAGCTCTCCGCATAAGTGTTGAGCCCCTCGACGAACACGGCGGAAGCGCCGCTCACGCGGACGATCTCCCTTCCCACGCCGCCGCCCGTGAAGCTCTCCGCCGTCGCAAGCCGAAGCCTGTGCAGCTTCAGAACGTCTACGAGCCGCTCGGCGATGCCCTCGTCGTTCATGCTGTACACATAGTCCTTGAGCGACGTTGCGAGGCTGCGCACCACGTCGTCGGCGACCATCTTGGGCGTGGAGGCGTCGTAAATGACCTCGATGCGCCCATTGCCGTACTTTTCGAAGGTATGCAGAAGCAGCCTTCCGCGCGCGATGTCCTCCGCTTCGGCAAGCGCGCTCTGCATGAGCTCGGCGGGCGCCCCCACCGTGCGGAGCACGATGCGGCTGAAGCGGTTTTTGCGGCGGGCGTCGATGCGCGCCATGAGCTCGCACGTTACGATCTCGGCGCCCCGCGCCCCCGCGGGAAGCGCCGCAAAGAGGCAATCCTTGGTCTCGAGAAGGTATTCTTCCGAAAAGAGCTCCCCCGCGGCGGAGGAGACGAGCTCCCTCGCGGAGGAAAGCAGCGCCCTGTCGCAGACGACAAACACGCCGTCCATGACGGCGGAAAGGCGCGAGAGGGCGGCGCCGACCGCGGCGGGCGCGTCGTAGGGCAGGAGGACGGTCTCATCGAGGAACACGCCCCCCGAGAGGAGCGCGTCCGTCACGGCGGGGAAATCCACCGAGGAGACGCCGTTGCGGTTATCGGTGAGGACGACGGCGGCGTAGCTCACGCGGAGACCTCGCTCTCTTCCTTCTCTTCCTTAAGCACCTGCCGGTTGCGGACGATGTAGTTGACGCCCGAGGCGACGGTGAGCACCGCAGCGAGCGCGAGCAAAACAAAGCCGATGAGGGCGAACACATCTGCGACCTTCCCGAGATACAGGAAGGACGAGGTGATGATGAGGACGGCGAGGGCGGCGTCCTGCGTGACCGTCTTGATCTTTCCGAGTTTATCGGCGGCGAGCACCACCTTCTTCTCGGCGGCGACCATGCGGAACCCGCTCACGATGAGCTCCCGCGCCAAAATGATCGCCGAGCAAACGCCCGCCGCAAGCAGCCCCCAGCCTTCGAGATACGCTGTATGGAATACGGGGGGGATGGCGAGGAGCAGGATGAGCCCCGTCGAGATGAGCACTTTATCCGCGATGGGGTCGAGAAATTTTCCGAGATTGGTCACGAGGTGCCGCTTCCGCGCGATGTAGCCGTCGAGAAAATCCGTCGAGGCGGCGAGCACGAACACGATCCCCGCGATGAGGAAGCTGTAAGGGAGTATCCCGTCGAGGCAGAACAGAATGACAAAGACGGGAATGAGCGCAATTCTTGCAAGCGTGATCTTATTGGGTAAATTCATTTATTCCTCCACGGTATGACCGTATAGATCGTAAGTTTCGGCGCGGTCGATATGTACCTTGTAGCGTTTCCCCTCTTCCGCCTTGGGAGAGGTGAAGTACACGCACCCGTCGATCTCCTGCGCCTGAAAGTACGCCCTTCCCGCAAAGCAGGACTTCTCGTAGTCGATGCCGTCGCACAGTACTTCGAGCGTACTTCCCACGCGGGCGGAAAGTTTTTCTTCGGAAATTTCCGCCTGCGCCCTGTAGAGCTCCCTCACCCACCGCTTCTTGGTGGAAGGGTGCACCTGCCCCTGCATGCGGTAGGCGGGCGTGCCCTCCTCCCTCGAGTAGGCGAAAAACCCGCAGTTGTCGAGCTTTGCCTCTTTGAGGAAGGCGAGAAGGCGTTTGTGCTCCTCCTCGGTCTCACCGGGAAAGCCCGCGATGAACGTCGAGCGGAGGGCGATGCCCCCGATCTCCCGCCGAAGGCGTGCGATGAGGTCCAAGTAAAAACTTCTGCTCGCCCGCCGCCCCATGAGCTTGAGCACCCGATCTTCGCTGTGCTGCATGGGCAGATCGAGATATTTAATGAGTTTTTTATTCTCTTTGAGCTCGAGGATGAGCTCCTCCGTGACCGCCTCGGGATAGCAATACAAAAGGCGGATGCTGCGGATGTTTTCGAGCGCGGAGAGCGCCTTCAGGAGCGGCACGAGGGCGTTTTTTCCCCTCTCCTCGCCGTAGCGCGTCGTATCCTGCGCGACGAGCACGAGCTCCTCCGTCTCCCCGAGGGAGGCGGCCTCTTCTACCAGCTCCTCCATGGGATAGGAGACGTACCCGCCCCGGATTTTCGGGATGAGGCAATAGGTGCAGTGGTTGAAGCACCCGTCGGCGATTTTGAGATATTTGAGATGGGGCGAGGTGGAAACAAACCGCTCGGGTCTGCCATAGCCCTCGCCCACGGCGTTCACGCGCGCCTCGGCCGCATACGAGCGCTCGAGGGCGGGAAAGAGCTCGGAGGCGTCCTTCACGCCCAAAAAGACGTCCGCCTCCGTGAGGGCGGGGAAGAGCTCGCCGATGTACTTTTCGGGAAGGCAGCCCGTGACGACGATCTTTTCGAGCGCGCCGCCGCGGTAGCTGTCCGCTTCGAGCACGGCGTCGATGGATTCCTCCCGCGCCGCCTGAAGGAAGGCACAGGTGTTGACGATGAGGACCTGCGCCTTGCTCAGATCGTCTGTGATCTTGCAGCCGTGGCGCACGATCTCCCCGAGCAGCCGCTCGCCGTCCACCCGATTTTTGTCGCACCCGAGGGAGATCATACCGAAGAGCTTGTTCATTCCATGCCCCCGTACAGCTCCTCGTAGCGCTCCTTGGTGATGAGCACCTTGCGCGCCTTGGATTTACCGTCGAATTTGGCGATGTAGCCCATGCGCTCCATCCACTCGATCATGCGGCCCGCGTGGCTGTAGCCCACCGAGCACTTGCGCTGGATGAGCGACATGGAGGCCTGCCCGAGCTCGACCACGACGCCGAGCGCGCGGATGAATTGGGGATCGGGCTTTTCGTCCATGTCCGTATCCGTGTCGCCCGAGGAGTCCTCGGTGCGGTTGATGAATTCGGCGACCGACTCGTCGTAATAGCCCTCGTTCTTGGCTTTGATGGCGGTGACGATGCGCCCCACCTCCTCGGTGCTGATAAACGCGCCCTGCACGCGCATGGAGGCGCGCATTCCCTCGGTGAAATACAGCATGTCGCCGTTGCCGAGCAGCTTTTCCGCGCCCGTCGTATCGAGGATGACGCGCGAATCCACTTCCTGTATCACGCGGAAGGCGATGCGCGTGGGGAGATTGCTCTTGATGACGCCCGTGATGACGTCTACGGACGGCCTCTGCGTGGCAAGCACCAAGTAGATGCCCGCCGAGCGCGCCTTGGCGGCGAGCCGCTGGATGGCGTCCTCGATGTCCTTCTTGGCGACGGACATGAGGTCGGCAAGCTCGTCGATGACGATGACGACGAAGGGCATCTTCTCCTCTCCGTCCTCGCGGTTGCGGTTGTATTCCTTGATGTCGCGCACGCCGATGCCCCCGCGGGATTTCTCCGAAAAGAGGGTATAGCGGCGCTCCATCTCCTTGATCGCCCACTTGAGCGCCATGACCGCCTTCTGCGGCTCGGCGACGATCTCGCGGATCATGAGGTGCGGAAGCCCCTCGTAGATGCCGAATTCCACCTTCTTGGGGTCGACGAGGATGAGGCGCAGGTCCTCGGGCGAATACTTTGCGATGAGCGACACGAGCATGGTGTTGAGGCACACCGATTTGCCCGAGCCCGTCGCCCCGGCGACGAGCATGTGCTTCATCTTGACGATATTTCCGCACACGTTCCGCCCCTCGACGTCCTTCCCGATGGCGAACCAAAGGGCGTCGGGATCGGGGCTTTGGTAGTTTTCCGAATTCATCACCGAGCGAAGGCCGACCGTCGCGCGGCGGGCGTTGGGGACCTCGATGGAGACGGCGCCCGTCTCGTTGTTGGCGTACATGTTCACGCCGTCCCGCGCCTGCAAGCGCATGGCGATCTCGGTGTCCCGCTTCAATACGTTGTTGACCGAAATGTTGCGGGGAATGTCGATATCGTAACGGGTGACGGTGGAGCCGCTCGTCACGTTTATGACCTCCGCCTCCACGCGGAAGCCGCGAAGGGTATCGAGGATGATGTCCGAATTGCGCGCCTTTTCCTCCTGCGAGACGACGACGGCGTCGTCGTACACGTTGAGGAGCTCTTCGCTCGGGCGCACATACGGGCTGTACACATGGGGCGCGGGCGGCTGCGGGCGGGTCTCCCTGCGCACGGGCGCGGGAGAAGTGCGACGCTCCGAGAGCCCGTCGCGAAGGCGCGGAGAGGGCGCGGGAAGCTCTTCGGGCTCCTCTTCCGGCTCCTCCGTCTCCTCGTCGTCGAGAAGCCCCGAGGCGGAGCGGAAGGGAACGCGCGTCACGTCGTCCTCCTCCTTCTCCTCGATGGGCTCGGCGGGGGGCGTGAAGAGCTCGCGGAAGTCGCGCGGGGGCCGTTCGCCCTCTTCCCCGAAGCGGGAGGAAGGTCTCTCACTCTCTTCGCCGAAACGGGAGGAAGGTCTGTCGTTTTCTTCCCCGAAGCGGGAAGAAGGTCTGTCGCTCTCCTCGCCGAAGCGGGAAGAAGGTCTGTCGTTTTCTTCCCCGAAGCGGGAAGAAGGTCTGTCGTTTTCTTCCCCGAAACGGGGGGTGCCGAGCCCGTCCTCACGGTCTCTGCCGAAGGGCACGTCGCGCGCGGGCGGCTCGCTGTGTTCGGGCTCCTCTTTCTCGATCCCCCGCGAGAAGCGGCCGTTCGTCTCGCCCTCTTCGGGGGCGGAAATGCCGCGGGTAAAGAAGTCCCGCGTGGCGTCCGACATTCTCGGCTCCTCCTCGGGCGCCGTCCCCCGCGAGAAGAAGTCCCGCGCGGCAGACGGTTGGGGCCCCTCCGGGGACGAGGGGGCTTGATACGGCCGAAAAACGGGCGCGGGGTCGTCGGCGGGCGCGGAAGGCGCCGCGGGCGGCGCGGGTTCCTCGGGGAAGGAAGGCGCAGCGGAGGGCTTGCGCAGATAATTTGCGTCGAAATCGTCGCGCGGGGGGTAGACGTATCCGCCCGAGGGTGCGGGCGGCTCTTCCCCGTTCACGCGGCGGGGCATGGGCGGACGGGCGGCTTCCGCCGCCTCCGAGTACTGCCCCGAATAGTCCTGCGCGGGAACATTCCCCCCGGGGAGCATGGAGCTGCCGCGCGGACGGCTGTTGAAGCGCGAATTGCTATCGTAGATGAGGTTGGATTCGTAATCCTTCGCGGGGTTGCGGCGGAAGAGGATGTCCCTCCCCTGCACGGCGGGAGGCGTCGATGCGGGCGGGCGGGAATACACGGGCTGCGGGTAGGAAGGGGTCGCCCCATACGGCGCATAGTCCCCCGCGGGCATGGGCGCGGGCTCGCGGGAAGGGTACGCGGGCTCTTCGGGCGCAGCCGCATAGGCGTTCGCCGCGGGAGCGCCCGCAGCGTTCGGCGCGGGTCCCCTTTCGGGCATGGGGGAAGGCTGCGGGGCGGGAAGCTCGTCGAAGGTGAGCCCTCCGTCCTCCCCCTCTTTTTCCTTGTCCCTGTCCTTTTCCCGCTTTCCCGCTGCGGAGGGAAGGAGGAAGCGCCGCAAGGGCGTTGCGAGCAGGAAGAACCACAGCGCGAGCACGGTGAGGAGCGAGAGCACGACATACGCCCCCGCCGCCGAAAGGAGAAGCCGCACGGGGTAGAGCACGAGCCCGAACAAGACTCCTCCGCCCGTAGACGCCTTCAAGCTCTCGCGGGCGGCGTTCCAGCACCCCGAAAGGTATCCGCCGTAGCCGTAGGCATAGGAGGTCTCGGGGTCGAGAAAGCACTTCTCCGCCGTGGCAATGTGCACGATGGCGAACACGACGGCGCAAAGGAGCGTCCCGCGGAGGACGATGCGGCGGGGCAGCGGGTGCTTATCCGAGACGAGCACAAACGCCCCATAGATGAGGAGCACAAAGAGCGGGTAGCAAAAATACCCCGCGATCCCCATGAAGAAGGCGGTGATAGCGAGCCCGACGTCGCCGAACAGGTATTGCCCCGAGACGGCAATGAGAAGGAGCACGGCGCCGAACAAAAGCAGCGTCATGCCGACCGTCTCCCGCGTCATTACGGAAGCCTTTTCCCGATCTTTTTTCTCTTCTCCGCCCCGACCGATGCCGTTCATTCTCTCCTCCGTTCTCCCCTACGGGGAGCATCGCATATGATTTCAAGTTACAGTATAGCATTTTTCCGCGAAGATTTCAACGATATTCACGCAAAAACTTTGGCGGAATTTGCATTTCCGCCCGAAAAAAAATACGCCGCCCGCGCCATGGGGCGCAGACGGCTCGCTCGCTACTCGGTTTTCTCTTCGGGGGGCGCTTTCTCCCCTTCCCCCTCTTCCTCCGCTTCTTCGTCCTGCCCCTCCCGCTTGACCACGCCGAGCTTCGCCACGATGCCGCACGCAAGGGCGATGACGAACGCGCTGCCGCAGACGACGGCGACGACGATGAGGGCAATGCCGAGAGAAGTGAGCGCAAGAAGAGCCATGGGTTTTCCCCTTAAAACAATTTGAGTACAGTATATACGAAATTCAGGTATTTTGCAATCGCTTCCCGCGGAAAACCCGCGTTCTTCACACAGCTTTCATTCACACCATGCTCTCGAGGATGAGCTTATCCGCGACGAGGGCGATGAATTCGCTGTTGGTGGGCTTTTCCGTCCCGATATACACCCGTGCGCCGAAAATGGCGTTCACCGCTTCGATGCGCCCGCGGTTCCACGCGACCTCGATGGCGTGGCGGATGGCGCGCTCCACCTTGCTCGCGGAGGTGTTGAATCTCTCCCCGATGACGGGGTACAGCCCCTTCGTCACATTGTTGATGATGTGCGGGTCGTTCACCGCCATCTTGATGCCCTCGCGAAGGTAGGCATACCCCTTGATGTGCGGCGGGATGCCGATGGAGATGAAGATATTGGAAATGCGCTCGTCGATGCTGCCCGCGCGGCGGCGTTCCACCTTTTCGTGCGAGACGGGAAGCTCGGAGACGAGCTCGACGACCCTCTCCCCCACGAGCTCCGCCGAAACGGGCTTCATGAAGTAGTACCTCGCCCCGAGCGAAATGGCACGGTTGATGATCCTGTCGTCCGCGAAGTTGCCGAGGACGATGAAATCCGTCTTTTTGCCCGTCCGCCGCGCCTCCTCCATGACCGAAAATCCGTCCGTATTTTGCAAAAACAGACTGAGGATGGTCACCGCGGGCGCATGCTTTTCGAGGAGCTTCCCGCCCTCCGCGCCGTCCCCCGAAACGGCACAGACCTCGAAGTCCTTGCGCGAGGAAAAGTACTCCGCAAGCTCCGCGGCGAAGGCTTCGTTGCTTTCGAGAATCAAAATTTTTTTCATTTTTCCACCGCCTCTTTCGGTGTAATTGCATTATATAACACATTTTCGAAAATGTAAAGTCATTTTCGTACAAAATTCAATGAATTTTTTACAAAATTAGATGATTTTTGTAAAAAAATGTCGAGAGGCGGCGAAACTTCCCCTCTCGGCAGAAAAAAATATAACTTTTTCGCGCCCTTCCCCCCTCCTTCCGGAAGGGTGGTGCTACGTCCCTTTGGCGCAAATCAAGCCGCCGCGTCATGTTGAGGGAGCGCAGCGACCGAAACATCCCGAGGAACGAAGTCCGAATTTTCATCCTCGGGATTCTTCGCTACGCTTCAGAATGACGCGGGACCCCCCCCTGTGTCCCCCTCCCTAAAAAGGAAGGGGATTTTTCCCACAATTTATCCCCCGCCCCTTTGGGGAGGGGGATGCAGGGGGAGGGGCACCGCAGTTTTATGCCCCTCCAACAAATCTTACCCCATCAAATCGAGGTATTCGTCGAAGGTCACGTTCTTGTCGAAGCGCTTGGTGCCGTCGAGCACGATGATGCGGTTGCAGACGGTGTTCATGAGCTCTTGGTCGTGCGAGGTAACGAGCAGGCACCCCTTAAACGCCGTCAGCCCGTTGTTGAGCGAGGTGATGCTCTCCAAATCGAGGTGATTGGTGGGTTCGTCCAAGATCAGGAAATTCCCGCCCTCGAGCATCATCTTGGCAAGCATGCAGCGCACTTTCTCCCCACCCGAGAGCACTTTTGCCTCCTTCAACGCCTCCTCTCCCGAGAAGAGCATGCGCCCGAGCCACCCGCGGAGGTATTCCTCGTAGTGGTCCTTGGAAAATTGCGAGATCCACTGCACGAGGGTGAGAGAGCAGCCGTCGAAAAATTCGCTGTTGTTGGTCGGGAAGTACGAACAGGAGATGGTCTTTCCCCACTTCACGGTGCCCGCGTCGGGCTCCTCTTTGCCCGTGAGAATGTCGTACAGCATGGTGACGGCGGTCGATTTGTCGCAGACGATGCCGATCTTATCCCCCTTCTGCACGGTGAAGGAGATATTTTCGAAATACCCCTTCTTGGTGAGCCCCTCGACGGCGAGAATGTCGTTGCCGATCTCCCGCTCGAATTTGAAGTCGATGAAGGGGTACTTGCGAAGGGAGGGCTTAAAGTCCGAAACGGTGAGCTTTTCGAGCTCCTTTTTCCTCGAAGTCGCCTGACGGGACTTGCTCGCATTCGCCGCAAAGCGGGCAATGAATTCTTTGAGCTCCGCCGCGCGCTGCTCCGCCTTCTTGTTCGCGTCCCGCTGCTGGCGCGCCATGAGCTGGGAAGTCTGGTACCAAAAATCGTAGTTGCCGAGATACAAATTGATCTTCCCGAAGTCCACGTCGCAGATGTGCGTGCAGACTTTGTTTAAGAAGTGGCGGTTGTGCGAGACGATGATGATGGTGTTCTCGAAGTCGAGAAGGTAGTTTTCCAGCCAGCGCACCGTCTTTAGGTCGAGATTGTTGGTGGGCTCGTCCAAAAGGAGCACGTCGGGGTCGCCGAAGAGCGCCTGCGCGAGGAGCACGCGGACCTTCTGCTTGCCGTCGAGATCCCCCATCATGGCATAGTGGAGCTCTGCGGGGATATCGAGAGCATTGAGAAGCGTCTCCGCTTCGCTCTCCGCCTCCCAGCCGCCGAGCTCGGCAAATTCCGCCTCGAGCTGCGCCGCGCGCTCGCCGTCCTCTTCCGTGAAATCGGCATGGGCGTAGAGGGCGTCCTTCTCGTCCATGATCTCGACGAGCCGCCTGTGCCCGAGCATGACGGTGCGGAGCACGGTCTCCCCGTCGAACTTGTTTTGGTTTTGGGCGAGTACGGACATGCGCTCGTTCTTGTCCAAAGTGACGTCCCCCTTGTTGGGCTCGATCTCGCCCGAGAGGACCTTCAAAAACGTGGATTTCCCCGCGCCGTTCGCCCCGATGATGCCGTAGCAATTGCCCTTGGTGAATTTTAAGTTGACGTCCTCGAACAGCTTTTTCCCGCCGTATTGAAGGCTCACGCCGTTGACTTGTAACATTTCTCCCTCACTCTTCTTTTTTCCGCCGAAGATTATACCATATTCTGCGCCCGAGGGCAACAAATTCGGGGGCGGCAAAGCATTTTTCTTGACGGAAAACCGCCCTTCCGCTATAATGAAGCCATGAATTTGCCGAAAACACTCTTTTGCCGCATGGTGCACTTGGGGGTGCGGGCGGCCTCGCCCCTTCTGCGCTATCGCGCTCCGAGGGCGGCGGGATACGTGGATGCCGCCAACTCATTCCGCGAGGCGGGAGCGGAGCGCGTCCTCCTCGTCACGGGGAAGAACGTATTCGCCCGCGGGCTGTGCGAGAGCCTTCTTGCCGCCTTCGGGAAAGCGGGCGTCGAGGCGGTCGTCTTTTCGAACGTCCCCGCCGATCCCACCCTCTCCTGCGTGGAGGAGGCGTTCGCGCTCTACAAAGAAAAGGGCTGCGGCGGCGTGGCTGCGGTCGGCGGCGGCTCGCCCATAGACTGTGCGAAGGGCGTATGCGCGCGGGCGGCTTCTCCCAAGCGGTCTTTGAAGAAGATGAAGGGCGCGCTCCGGGTGAAGGGGAAGCCTCCCCTCCTCTTGGCGGTGCCGACGACGGCGGGCTCGGGCAGCGAAGTCACGGCGGCGGCCGTGTTCACCGACGAAACTGCACACGAGAAATTCGCCGTGTTTTCCTATAAGATCGTGCCGAAAATGCGCGTCCTGGACGCTTCGCTCACGCGCACCCTTCCCCCTTCCGTGACGGCGGAAACGGGCTTGGACGCGCTCACCCACGCCGTGGAGGCGTATTTGGGGCGGGCGACCACCAAACGCTCGCGCGAGAAGGCGGAATCGGCGGTGCGCGCGGTGTTCGAAAATTTACCGCTCGCCTATGCCGAGGGAGAAAACACGACCGCGCGGGCGAACATGCTTGCCGCCGCAAGCGACGCGGGGATCGCCTTTACTATCTCGTATGTGGGATACGTGCACGCGCTCGCGCATGCGCTCGGGGGCGCGTATGGGCTCCCCCACGGCAGACTTTGCGCCATGCTCCTCCCCCATGTCCTTCGCGCCTACGGGAAGAAGGCGGAAAAAAAGCTCGCGCGGCTCTCCTGTGCCGCGGGATCTTGCGAGAAGTCCGCCCCGCGGGAGGAAGCGGCGGAGCTCTTTCTGAATAGGACGGAGCAGCTGATATATTCGCTCGGAATTCCCGGGAAAATTCCCATCGAAGACGACGCCATCCCCCTTCTCGCCCGCCGCGCCGCGAAGGAGGCAAACCCGCTCTACCCCGTCCCCCGCCTTTTGGACGCCAAGGAATTGGAAGAAATTTTACATGCCGTCCGGGCGGAAAATAAGGCGGAAAACAAATAGCCTCCTCCCCCTGCGTCCCCCTCCCCAAAGGGGAAGGGGATAAACTGTAGGGAAAAATCCCCTTCCCCGAAGGGTAGGGCTTCCACAACAAATCCCCTTCCTTTTTAAGGAGGGGGATCGCAACAAGAATCCCCCGCCTTTTTAAGGAGGGGGACGCAGGGGGAGGTTGTGCTCTAATCCATTGAGTGGGCACGGGGGATCGTGTTCTAACACATCCTCATTCCTTCTTTTTCTTGGAAAACCAAACGAGGAGGAGCGAGAGGGCGATCCCGACAAACAGCAGCGCTACGGTCGCCACCCAATACCACGGGCTGCGGTAGAGGTATTCGAGCGCGGCGGGCGTGTTTCCCACCGTCGTGAAATACACGGCGACGACCGACCCGAGGATAAATCCCAAAATGGCGAAGTACGTCCCCCGCGGGAATCTGCTCAGCAGGTACTTCATGAGCACGGAGATGGCGAAAAATCCCACGAGCACCCCCACCCCCGCACAGGCGAGAATGAGGAGAGACTTCCCCACATCCGCCCCATGCAGAAGGTGCACGGTGATGACCTCGACGAGCGGGGTATAATATCCGAAGATCAAGAGGAGCATGGAGCCCGAAATGCCCGGCACCACGAGCGCGCACGAGCCCGCAATTCCCACAAGCACGAGGAGGAGATATCCGCCGACGCCCTGCGAGTAGAGGAAGCCTTCGGGCCGCGATGCGGTGGGAAGAAACAGCATGCACGCCGCCACGGCGCAGGGAAGGAGGAAAGCGACAAAGTGGTACCACTTGGGCCTCCCCTTCAGCTTCTCCGTGATCGAAGGAAGCCCGCCGAGCGAGAGCCCGACGAAGAGGCTCACCGTGGGAATGGGGAAGTGCGCCAGCCCCCATTGGATGGGAAAGATGAGCGCCGCCACCCCCAGCACCATGCCGATGGCGATGGGAAGGAGCGTCAATATGCTCTTTCTGAATGTTTTGAAGAGGTCGGCAATGGCGCCGACGAGCTTTTCGTAAATGCCGAGAATGGCAGCCACCGACCCGCCCGAAAACCCGGGAATGATGAACGCCACCCCGATCGCCGCCCCGCGCAGAATGTCTTGCAAAAACCCGATAAATTTGTTTGGAGACGTTTCTCCCGTTTCCCCCGAAAGCTGCACGGCCTCCGCGGCATCCGCCGTTCCCGCGCCCTCTCCCGCGCCGTTTTGCACGGAAGGACTTCCGCCCACGTTTTGGGGAACAACAATCCCTGCGGAATGGCTTGCGCCCGACGCCTCGGGAGCGCCCACAGACGTATTTTGATGGGCTCCCCCTTGTTTCTCGGGTGCGCCGTCCTTACTTACCTGCTCTTTCATACTGCTTTAAGTATATCATACGAAACGCGAAATTACAACCATTCCCACCCACGGAAACCGAAAAACCTTTTTCGCCGCCCTCTTTCCCGCCCCGTTTCGCCCCGTTTTCGGGGAGGGGGATTCCTCCCTTGGCGCCCCTATTGAGGGAAAATTTTGCATTCTGCCAAAGGTTGATAATCTTTGGCGCAAAATTTTCTTGGCATTTGCCCATATGCACGGGCAAATGCTGACCGAACGCGGGACTCTACCCGCGTGAGACAGCTGGCGCGCTGACCTTGCGCGACTGAGGGGTTTTTAACCCTATCCCCCGCTACGCGGGTACTTCCCCTCTCAGGGGAAGCAAGAATGCTGCGGACAACAAATAGAATCCCTTTCCTTATTTAAGGAGGGGGATACAGGGGGAGGTTCCCGCGTCATTCTGCCCCGCCCGCGCCCTCATCCCGCCCTGTGCTAACGCGTCATTCTGAGCGAAGCGAAGAATCCCGAGGATGAAATTTCGGACTTCGTTCCTCGGGATGTTTCGGTCGCTTACGCTCCCTCAACATGACGCGGTAGCACCTGCGGGTGTGCCGCCCGTACCCTCTTTCCGCCTCGTCTACCCCTCCCCCTGCGTCCCAGCCAAGGCACGCCCTACGGGTGCCTCCCCGCAAGCGGGGAAGGGGATAAACCATGGAAAAATCCCCTTCCTTTGTAAGGAGAGGGATACAGGGGGAGGTTGGGTCCCCTTTCATTTCCGACAAAATATCCCAAGCATATATCAAGAGAAAAATTCACTTTGTTGATAAAATAAAGCCCGCTTTTTTGCGGGCTCTCAATAACTTTTTCTTCCGAGCAAATAATCGATATCTTCATGAAAATAATCTGCTATTTTGCAGAGATTTTCAAGCGTGACCTCACGTTGACACAGCAAATATCTCGAAATCGTCGGCTGCGGAATACCGACTCGTTTGGAGAACTCCCGAATAGAAACCTCCCCTATCAGCTCCTTCAAATTCTGCGCAAACGTCTCCGAATATTTGGTTGCCATATAATTATTCTATACCATTTGGTATAAAATACTTGACATGATACCGATTGGTATTATATAATTCAGATTGTACGATCATCTATCGAGGAGGAAGGAAAATGGAAAATACCAACGTGTTCCGCATTGAAAACGGCAAACTCATAAGTTATTCCGGGGACGATTTGCAAATCGTCATCCCAAGCGAAGTAACAGAGATCGGCGGCTTCGTCTTTGCAAATTCCGGCGTGCGCAAGGTCGTCATCGGAAGCGGGGTCAAAATCATCGGCAGAGGGGCGTTCAAGAATTGTAAAACGCTCATGGAGATCAGCCTGCCAAACGGATTGGAAGAAATCGGCGCGTCGGCATTCGAAGATTGTGTTGGTTTGCAAAAAGTCTATATTGGCGACTTGACCAAGACTATCGGCGAAAAGGCTTTCAAAGGCTGCGGAACGCTCGTGGAAGTTTACCTGCCAGAGGACTTGGAAGAAATCGGCGCGTCGGCGTTCGAAAACTGTGTCGGTCTGCAAAAAATCTATGGTGGTTCTAAAATAAAGCGCATCGGCGACGCTGCATTTCACGAGTGTCCTATCGCGGAATTTAATTTCAGCAGCGTGACAAGTATTGGCGACAATGCTTTTTTGGGTAGCAAGTTGACCGAAATCACGTTCGGGCGCGACCTCACCTCTTTGGGGTGCAAAGCTTTTGCGGGTTGCTTAAATTTAAGGTCGGTAATATTCGACGCCGACTCTCCATTGGAAACAATCGAGGAAAGCGCATTTGAGAGCTGCTCTGTAACAGATTTACAACTGCCGGCACATTTGAAAAAAATCGGCAGACGCGCATTTCACTTTCCCGACAATTATAAAGCCACTCGAAAAGAAATTATTCTTCCCGACTCACTGAAAATTATCGAAGAGAGCGCATTCGACGACTCTAAATTTGAGCTGGTAATCATACCTTACGGCGTAACGCACATCGGCGCAAAAAGTTTTGATGAAACATGGAAAATCGTTCTTCCGGAAGTCTTTCGCGCTCAAATCGACAGCATTATTGGCTCCAATGTGAAAGTGTATTATCAAACCGAGGAGCAATATGAAAGGCTCAAAGAATACGGCTTTTTAATGGAAGGCGGAAATCTGATAAAGTTTGTAAGGAAAGCCGCCGTGATCAACTTTCCCAACTTTGTAACGCGGATCTGCCGCGGCGCACTTGTTGACTGCGGCCTATACAGCACCATGATCCCCGAGCATACCGTAATAGAAGAAGGCGCCTTCGACTGCCCCACCCTCAAGTATGTGACTGTTTCAAAGGAATACAAGAAAAAACGAAAACTGTATTTCGGCAAATACAAAATCAAATACGATTTTCTATAAAATATACTCCCGAACGGTACTCGTTCGGGAGTATATTTTTGCGCTTTTTACACGATTCCCTGTGCCATCATGGCGGAGGCGACCTTGGTAAAGCCCGCAATGTTCGCCCCGGCGACGTAGTCCCCCGCGACGCCGTACTCCTTCGCCGCCTCGTCCATGTTGTGGTAAATATTCACCATGATGCCCTTGAGCTTGCTATCGACCTCCTCGAAGCTCCAGAACATTCTGCCGCTCGACTGCGCCATCTCGAGCGCGCTGGTCGCCACGCCGCCCGCATTTGCGGCCTTGGCGGGGAGGAACACCACGCCCGCCTTTTGGAGAAGGGCGATGCCCTCGAGCGTCGTGGGCATGTTCGCGCCCTCGCCGACGAGCTTCACCCCATTCTTGATGAGAAGCTGTGCGCCCGCCGCGTCGAGCTCGTTCTGCGTGGCGCAAGGAAGCGCAATGTCGCACGGGATCGACCAAATGCCCTTGCAGCCCTCGTGGTACTCCGCGCCCTTCACGCGGTCGGCATATGCCTTGATCCTGCCCCTTTCCACTTCTTTGATCTGCTTTATGACTTCCACCTGCACGCCGTTTTTATCGTAAATATACCCGTTCGAATCGTACATGGCGACGACCTTCGCGCCGAGGGAAATTGCCTTTTGGGCGGCGTAGATGGCGACGTTCCCCGCCCCCGAGACGACGACCGTCTTGCCCTTCAGCCCGTCGCCCCTGCACTTCAGCGCCTCCTCGACCATATAGACGAGCCCGTAGCCCGTCGCCTCCGTGCGCGCAAGGCTTCCGCCATAGGAGAGCCCTCTCCCCGTGAGAACGCCCGCATGCTCATCCGCAATGCGCTTGTACTGGCCGAAGAGATACCCGATCTCTCTGCCGCCCACGCCGATATCGCCCGCGGGAACGTCGGTATCCTGCCCGATATGGCGGAAGAGCTCGGTCATAAAGCTCTGGCAGAAGCGCATCACTTCCATGTCGCTCTTGCCCTTGGGGTCGAAGTCGGAGCCCCCCTTCCCGCCGCCGATGGGCAGCCCCGTGAGGCTGTTCTTCAAAATTTGTTCCAGCCCGAGGAACTTGATGATGGAGAGGTTGACGGAAGGGTGAAACCGTAGCCCCCCCTTGTAGGGACCGATGGCGCTGTTGAATTGCACGCGGTAGCCCTTGTTCACATGCACGTTGCCCGCGTCGTCCACCCACGGCACGCGGAACATGACGACGCGCTCGGGCTCGACAAACCGCTCCAAAAGGGCGACCTTCTCGTACTCGGGGTGCGCCTTCACCACCGGCTTTAAGCCGTTTAAGATCTCCGTCGCCGCCTGATGAAACTCGGGCTCGTGGGGATTTTTTGCCTTCAGCTCGGACAAAACTTTTTCGATGTATTCCATTTTCCTTCTCCTTCCGCCGCGGCATTCTTCTACAGCGGCGTTGCCGCTTGGGGGTTTGCCTGTTGCATTGCGCATGCGAACGGCGCTCCGCCGATAAGCGCCTGCCGAACGGCGCCCTCCGCCCCCCGCGACGTCTTTCACATAGAATTATAACAAATTCTTTTGCCTTTCACAAGAAAATGACGCCCCTTTTCCGCCGCCCGCCTTTGAAATAACTTATGCAAAGTATTAGAGAAATTTAACCTTTGAAGATTTTCGCATGAAGCAAAATCCCCTTCCTTTTTAAGGAGGGGGATACAGGGGGAGGTTCCCGCGTCATTCTGCCCCGCCCGTACCCTCATTCCGCCCCGTGCCAACGTGTCATTCTGCCCCGCCCGTACCCTCATTCCGCCCCGCCCGTACCCTCGCGTCATTCTGTCCCGCCCGAGCTTCTATTGTGTTCCAAGGGCGGCACGAGCGCGTAGCGCGAAGTAGCACCGCGAAGAATCCCGAAGATGAAAATTCGGACTTCGTACTTCGGGATGTTTCGGTCGCTTACGCTCCCTCAACATGACGCGGTAACCCGCCCCGCCCGTACCCCCATTCCGAACGAAGCGAAGCGGAGTGAGTGAATCTTCTTGCTTGCTGCACCAAGGAGTAGAAGATACACTCGGCTTCGCCTCGGTATGAGGAGGTGGTACGAACAACAGACTGTCATTTCGAGCGGAGCGTAAGCGAAGTCGAGAAATCTCAAATAAGGTAGAGATGCCTCGACAAAGCTACTTCGCCCTTTGGACTCGTGCCGCGCTTCGACAAAAATAGAACACACACGGAACGACATGACAATTGAAAGCCCCTTTCCCCTTCCTGCCCAAAAATTTATCCCCGTTGATTTCTTTCCCGGAATTTTCCCACCCGCCTTAAAAGTACTTGCTTTTTTCGGCGAAATGGTGTAAGATACAATTGCTTTCCGCGAGAAAACCGCCCGCACGCGATTTTCCGACAATTTCATACCATGCTTCCGTAGTTAAATGGATATAACAAGCCCCTCCTAAGGGCTAATTATGGGTTCGATTCCCGTCGGGAGTACCAAATGATAATAATCCGAACCTTGTAGTGCCTGTTGGCGACGGGTTCGGATTTATCATTTTCTTCAAGAAAGTAAATATCCCCCACTAAAGTGGGGGCTTTAATTTACGCCCTAAAGGGCATGAATACCGGCGGGGTGCTCAAGC
>CANRHI010000013.1 GCA_947630365.1 uncultured Clostridia bacterium | reverse complement strand
TTATCCGCACGGGACTGTGGAAGTATGCCCGCCACCCCAACTACCTCGGGGAGATCCTCATGTGGTGGGGCGTGGGGCTCGCCGCCGTGTGCGTGATGCCAAAGAGATGGTATCTCCTCGCGGGCGCGCTCGCGAATACCCTTCTCTTCTGCTTTGTGAGCGTCCCCCTCGCCGACGGCCGCCAGTCCCGCAAGGAGGGCTTCGACGCCTATAAGAAGAGCACCCGCATCTTCCTCCCCGTCTACAAAAAGCCCCGCGAACAATAACCGAGGGGCAAGCGGGGGAAAGTTGACAAAGCGGACAGAGTGTGGTACAATTCTCCTATGAAATTCGAGGTCATCGGCTGGACGTATTACGAAAACCGCGCCTATCCCGAGCACAAGGGAGATCACGGCGCCGTGAACCGCGCGGTCATTCAAGCGATTCGGGAGGGCGGCTACCGCTTCGGCGGCAATTCCCATGAGGACGCGATGACGGGCGTGCCCGTCTTAAACGACGGCACCAAGGCGTGCTACTCGTGGCGGGGCTGGGGCATGATCATGGCGCTCGCCCTCGAGCTCAAAAACGAGAAGGGCTACGCCTACATGCAGTGGTACATGGACACGATGGACGAGCTCCTCGGCGGGCCGCGGCGGGAGCGCGTGCTTCCCCCTTGGGGCGTGGACGATCGCCGCATCCAAAAGCGCAGCGCCCTCACCGAGGTGTTTGAAATGCACCTCGTTCCCGAGGCGTTCCATGCCGTCGCCGCGGGGAAAAAGACGGTGGAGCTCCGCCTCTACGACGAAAAACGGCAATGTATTTGCCGCGGAGACCTCATCGACTTTGTTTGCGGGGAAGAACGCGTGCGCGTCCACGTGACCAATACGGACATCTACGACAACTTTGAGGACCTGTTCGACCCCGACCGCCTCGGCAAGGGCTACGAACATATCGCTACGCACAAACGCTCGCTCGTCCGCCGCGCCCGCTTCGGGGAGTATAAGACGCCCGAGGCGCTCCGCAGCTTTCTCTTCGAGCTCTACCCCGAGGAAAAGCGCAAACCCTATCGCGCCTTTGCCATCTCCTTCCGGTTGGGATCTTGATCTTCCGTCGCCCCTCGTCATGCAAAAAGAGCAAATGGAACGCATTTGCTCTTTTTTTCGTCGGACTATCAAATATGGCAGCGGAGGCATCACTCCGTTTCTTCGAGGAAGGCGCGAAGGTCGGCGGAGCGGGACTTGCCGAGCTCGTAGCCCTTTTCGTAGGCGAGGGAGAGCTGTTTCACCTGGTACTGGTCCATGCCGCCGAGCGCGGGCTCGAGGTACAAGACGTTCTTTTTGTATCTTCTCCTCCTGTGAAGGGCGGTGCGGGTATCCATGATGTCGAAGCAGCGGAGAATGGTGTCCACGAGGCTCCCCGTGGGCTTTTTTTGCATCAGATCGCCGAGGGCGTCGACGGCGACGACCTTATACGCCCCCATCTCCTTCGCCGCCCGCACGGGCACGCGCTCGGTCACGCCCCCGTCCACATACAGCCGCCCGTCGATTTGGGCGGGAGTGAACGCCCCGGGGACGGAGCTCGAAGCGATCACCGCGTCGAGCACGCTTCCCTCGCGGAAGAGAACGCTTTCGCCGCGCTCGAGGTCGGTCGCGACGCACGCAAAGGGGATATCGAGATCGGAGAAGGTCTTGTTCCCCAAAAATTCCTCCAAAATTTTGCGCGCCTTGGTGAGGCGAAGAAGTCCGTTCGCGTGCAGCGGCGCGACGTTCAGGGAGGCGATCTGCCACAGCCGAAGCCGCAAGATCCGCTCCTTCAACGTCGAAACGGGCACCCCCGCGCAGTAGCAGCCGCCGACGATGGCGCCCATCGAGCAGCCCGTCACGAGGTCGGGTGTTAACCCTTCCTCTTCGAGCGCCTGTAAAAATCCGACATGTGCAACGCCCCGCGCGCCGCCCGCGCCGAGCACCAAACCCCATTTTTGCATATTTTCCTCTCTTGTCCCGTATATGTAAGGAGCATGAAAAAGGTCAAGCTCCTCAAGGTCCTTCCCGCGTGTCTTGCGCTCGTTGCCATGGCGCTCTTTCTCATTCGGCCCGCCCGCTATGGGGAAAGCGTCCTCCGCGGCGTCTCGGTGTGGGCGGTGAGCGTGCTGCCCGCCACCTTTCCCTTCCTCTTTCTCTCCGCCCTCTTTGCCGCCTCGCCCCTCTTCGCCCGCATGGCAGATCTCGTTTCCCGCCCCGCGGGAACTTTTTTCCGCGTCTCGGGGGACGGCGCCTGCACCGCCCTTCTTGCCATGGTCTCGGGCTACCCCGTGGGGGCAAGGTGCATCTTCGATCTGCACAAAGACGGGCTCCTCGGGGAGGAGAAATTCCGCCTCGCCTGCCTTGCGACGACCTCGGGCCCCATGTTCCTCGTGGGCACGGTGGGAAGCGGCATGTGGGGCTCCCCCGCCCTCGGATGGCTATTGCTCTTTTGTCACCTTTTCGGCGTGTGGACGGTGAGCTTTTTGCTTTCCCGCTTTGCGCCGCCGCCCAAAAAGAGCGCGCTCTTTCGCCTTCCGCCGAGGAAAGACCTCTTCGACATGCTCTCCTCCGCCGTCGTTTCCATCCTCTATGTGGGGGGCTCCATCGCCCTCTTCACGGCGTTTGGGCAAATGCTCGCGGACGCTTTTCCCCCTACCATGTCCGAGGTAGGCTCTTCGGTTTTGCGTGGGCTCGTCGAAATGACGACGGGCTGCGCCGCCCTTGCGAAGTGCCCCTCCTCGCTCTCCCTTGCCCTCTCCTGCTTTCTCGTGACCTTCGGGGGCGCGTGCGTGCTCTGCCAAGAGATCGGCTTTTTGTATAAGGCGGGCGTGAAGCCTCTCCCCTTCCTCGCGGTGAAATTTCTGCAAGGCATTCTCGCGGGGGGAATGTGCTACGCGCTCGCCCTTTTCATTTACTCATAGGCGCCGAGGAGCTTGAAGAACGAGCAATATTCCTCCGCCGAAGAAAGCGCCCTCTTCACGGGCGGCGCCGCCATGTCCCCCGTAAATTCGATGAAGAAGCGGTAGTGCCCGGGCTCCTTTTTTACGGGGCGGGACTCGATGCGCGTGAGGTTGAGCTTCTCCTTGTCGAAGCACTGCAAAAGCCCCAACAGCGAGCCGGGCTCGTGGCGGCACTCGGCGCAGAGGAACACCCGCCCGCTGTGCCCGCCCTCGAACCCGCCGCGGCGGACGCGCAAAAAGCGGGTGAAGTTGCCCTTTTCGTCGGCGATATTTTGCTCGGAGAGCACGACGCCCTCCCGACGCACATGCGCCCCGACGATGCCCGCCGTGTGGAAAGAGAGCTTTTCGAGGCTCTCCGCCGTCGAGCTCGTGCCGATGAGCGCCGCGTGCGGAAGGCGTTCCTTCAAAAATTCCGAGCACTGCAAGAGCGCCTGCTCGTGCGAATAAACGGCGTCGATGTCCTCAAACTTCACCCCCCCGAGGGTGGCGAGGCGGTGGTCGATGTAGAGGATCTTCTCCTCCGTGCCGAAGATGTCGTTTTGGGAGAGCAGGTCCAAAACGGCGATGACGCCCCCGCCGAGGGCGTTCTCCACGGGGAGCACGGCGAAATCGGCCTCCCCCTTTATGAGTGCGGAGACCGCCCCCGCAAAGCTCGGGAAGAGCAGCACCTCCTCCGCGCGCATTTCCCATGCGGCGCGCTCGGAGAAGCTCCCCTTGGGCCCCAAACAGCTCACCCGCCCGTTCATACGCGCTCCGCAATGTCGAGCACGAGCCGCTCGGTATCCTCCCAGCCGAGGCAGGGATCGGTGATGGACTGCCCGAACACGACGTCGTGCTTCTGGCACCCTTCCACGAGAAAACTTTCGATCATGAACCCCTTGACGATGCGGGCAAAATCCCCGTCGTGGATGCGGTTTTGCAATACTTCTTTGACGATGCGGATTTGCTGTTTATATTGCTTGCCCGAATTGGAGTGGTTGGTGTCGATGACGACGGCGGGGTTTTTCAGGCTCCCGCCGCTCTTTTCGTAGCTCTCCAAAACCTGCATCACCGTCTCGTAGTGGTAATTGGGAATGTCGTTCCCGTAGTTGTCCACTCTGCCGCGGAGCACGGCGTGGGCGAGCGGATTGCCCCCCGTCTCCACCTGCCAATCGTGGTACTTGAAAACCTGCGGGCTCTGCGCGGCGAAGATGGAATTCATGAGCACGGGAATGGACCCGCTCATGGGATTTTTGATGCCGACGGGCGCGTCTACCCCGCTGGCGACGAGGCGGTGCAGCTGGTTTTCCGAGGAGCGCGCCCCCACCGCGTGGTAGGTGAGAAGGTCCTCGAGGTAGGAAAAATTCTCGGGGTAGAGCATTTCGTCCGCGGCGGACAGCCCCGAGCTCTCGATGGCGCGAAGGTGCAAATTGCGGATGGTGCGGATGCCGCGGAGGATATCCTCCTTATTCTCGGGGTCGGGCTGGGAGAACATGCCCTTGTACCCCACCCCCTTGGTGCGCGGCTTGTTGGTGTAGATGCGCGGGATGAGCACGAGCTTTTCCTTCACCCTCTCCTGCAATTTCCCGAGGCGCGAGACGTATTCGAGCACGGGCGCGCTCTCGTGCGCCGAGCACGGCCCGATGATGACGAGGAATTTCTCCGTTTTCCCCGTGATGACCTCCGCGGCGAGCCTATCCCGCTCCGCCTTGATGCGGGCGAGCTCCTTGGGGATGGGCTGTTCCGCCTTGATCTCCTCGGGGGAGGGAATGTGTTGGCGTTTTACAAACATAGACTTCTCCTTATGCCTCTTCTGCAATGTCCAAGATGAGCCGCTCGGTATCTTCCCAACCGAGGCAGGGGTCGGTGATGGATTGCCCGAACACGACGTCGTGCTTCTGGCACCCCTCCACGAGGAAACTTTCGATCATGAACCCCTTCACGATGCGCCTGAAATCCCCGCTGTACTTCCGGTTTTGCAGCGTCTCCTTCACGATGCGTATCTGCTCTTTGAATTGCTTCCCCGAATTGGAATGGTTGGCGTCGATGATGACGGCGGGGTTTTGGAGCCCCCCTTCGGTATTGTTGTAGCTCTCGAGCAGCTGCATCACCGTTTCGTAGTGGTAGTTGGGGAAGTCGTTCCCGTAGTTATCCACCCTCCCGCGGAGCACGGCGTGGGCGAGCGGATTGCCCCCCGTTTTCACCTGCCAATTGTGGTACTTGAACACCTGCGCGCTCTGCGCCGCGTAGATGGAATTGATGAGCACGGGCAGCGACCCGCTCATGGGATTTTTGAAGCCGACGGGCAGCTCGATGCCGCTCGCAACGAGGCGGTGCAGCTGGTTTTCCGAGGAGCGCGCCCCGATGGCGATGTAGGAGAGAAGGTCCTCGACGTAGGCGTAATTCTCGGGGTAGAGCATTTCGTCCGCCGCCGCGAGCCCCGATTCCGCCATGCTCGTCAAAAGGAGCTCGCGGATGGTGCGGATGCCGAGGAGGGTATCCTCCTTGTGCTCGGGATCGGGCTGGGTGAACATGCCCTTATACCCCACCCCCTTGGTGCGCGGCTTCGCCGTGTAGATGCGGGGGATGAGCACGAGCTTTTCCTTCACCTTCTCGTTGAGCTCGCCGAGCCGCCGCACATATTCGAGCACGGGCGCGCTCTCGTGCGCGGAGCACGGCCCCACGATGACGAGGAGCTTATCCGTGCTCCCCGTGATGACTTCGGTCGTCAGCTTGTCCCGCTCCGCCTTGATGCGCTTAAGGTGTTTGGGAACGGGGTTTTCGGCAATGATCTCCTCCGCCGAGGGGATCTCGATCTGTTTTTCGAACATAATTTATCCTCTGTTTTTGAGATGGGCAAGGACCGCCGCGGGCACATAGTCCGCATAGGGCTTTTGAAAGGCGATGCAGTTTTTCACGAGCGTGGAGCTGATATAGCGGTGCTCCCGCTCGGAGGGGAAGTAGACGGCGACGATCCCGGGGGAAATATCGCGGCTCGCCTCGAGGTCGGCATTCTCGTACTCGAGGTCGACGGTGTTGCGGATCCCCCGCACATAGAAGGGCGTGTTTTCTTTGGAAAGAAGGTCTGCGATGGTGCCCTCCCAAAGGACGACCCGCACGCGCGGCTCCCCTTCGAACACGGCGCGCACCATCTGCTCCCGCTCCGCCGCCGAAAACATACAGCGTTTTTGCTTGTTCTCCGCGACGGCGACGACGACTTCGTCGAAGATTCCGAGCGCCTTTTTCACGGTGTCCTCATGGCCCACCGTCATGGGGTCGAAGGTGCCCGCAAATACACATTTTTTCATTTCTCGCTCCTTTGAAGAAAGACGACGCGCGTGCGCCCGTAGCGGCGGAGGTCTCTTTGCACCCAG
Source organism: uncultured Clostridia bacterium (assembly GCA_947630365.1). GTDB lineage: Bacteria > Bacillota > Clostridia > Christensenellales > Borkfalkiaceae > Gallimonas. The sequence continues at coordinate 27,387 of CANRHI010000013.1, read as the reverse complement.
CCTTCGGGGACGGTCTCCTCGCGTTCGGTCTCGTAGACGACGAGCCCGCCCGCCGCGAGCAGCCCCCTTTCGCCGATGAGGGAGAGGATCTCCGCAAAGTACTCCTCCTTATAGGGAGGGTCGGCGAAGATGAGATCGAATTTCTCCTCGACGCTCTTTAAGGCGGCGCGGAAATCGAGGGCGTACACGCGCCCCTTCTCCCCCGTCGCCCGAAGATTTTTTTGCAAAATGGCGCGGCTCTCGGGGGAATTGTCGTTGAACACCGCCTCCCTCGCCCCGCGGGAGAGCGCCTCGATGCCGAGCGCCCCGCTCCCCGCGAACAGGTCGAGCACGCGCGCCCCCTCGAGCCTCTCCGAGAGGATCTGGAAGAGGGACTCCTTCACCCTGTCGGGCGTGGGGCGGACGGAGAGCCCGCCGAATTCCGCCAACTTTTTGCCGCGGTGTTTTCCTGCGATGATCCTCAACGCTTCTTCTCCCGCGACGGCGTTTCGATGCCGTTTTCCTTCCTGTACTTTTCCACCATCGCGCCGACGATGTAGAATACGCCGCTCACGACGACGGGAAGGAGCACGAAGAGCATGGACCAAAGGGGATCGACGTTGAGCCCGCCGCCTTCCTTCAAACCGAACCAAGTGATGGGAATGATCGCCCAGCCCGCGAACATGGCGAAAAACAGGCTCGCCGCGCCGTAGAAGAAGTGCGCGAGCACCGCAAACACGACGACGGGCATGCCGATGCACAGCCCGATGAGAAAGCCCTTCCACCAGCGGTATTCGCGCTCCACATGGTGGTCTCCGCCCGATGCAATGCCGAGCCGCGCGTTTCTCTTATGGATGAGCCCGGTGAGGTAGGCATCGTAGTGAAGAATGCCGTAGCTGTAGCATAGGTGTCCGTTGAAGAACGCCCCGCCGAGAATGCACAAAATGCCGAGGACGATCTCTATGATCGTGTTCTCGTCCGAGACGATGGCTTGAAGCGACAGGAGGAGCAAGCTCATGAAGAGATACATGAGGTAGGGCGTGACCATGCGCCGCCAGCACTCCTTTTGAATGCGCCAAAAGAGCTTCCACTTGGTGGGGTTGGAATAGTCCTCGGGCTTTTTTTGTTTTTTGGGTGTTTCGTTCAGCATACTTTTATACCGCTTGTCCGCGATTTTTTGCGGGCGATTTGCGGGGATCCCCCGCTATACATACACTTTTACGGCGCTCTTCCCCATGCGGACGAGCACTTCGTACACGATGGTCCCGTGGGCGGCGGCATAGCCTTCGGGGTCTGCAAGAACGCGCCGCAGCTTTCCGAAGGGGGCGCGCCCCTCGCGGATGCAGGCGTCCATGCAAAGCCTTCCCACGGCGCCCTCCCCTCCCGCGCGGAAGAGCCCGTCTCCGTACCCCATGCGCAGGGTGTGCAGCGCGCCGTACTCCCTTTCCGCCGCCGCATAGCCGACGCCGCCGCCCGTGAACGCGCCGCTCTGCGCGACGGCGGCATACACCTTCATGGCGGGGGAAACGGCGAGCTTCCCCTTCAGGTGGGCGGGAAGATACCCGTAGAGCGCCAGCCCCACGCGCACCGCGTCCGTCCCGCCGCATTCCGCAAGTCCCCCCGTCGCCGAAAGGTGCGAGACGGCTTCGGGGAAGTACTCCTTAACGCCGCTCGCTGCGGCAAGAAAGAGAGCTTTTTGCCCAAGCGCCGCCTCCCTGTTTTCGGGAAGGTAGAGGTGGGAATACACGCCCTTGAGCTCCGCCCCAGCACAGAGCGCCTCGCGGGCGCACGATTTCGCCCGTTCGGGGCGCACGCCGTAGCGGTTCATGCCCGTATTTACGGCGAGGTGCATTTTGGGGACTTCGCCGAGCTTCTCCCCCGCCCAAACGAGGAGGCGGAGGGCGGGAAGCGAGCTGAAGCTCCCGATGAGCCCGTTCCCCACGATGCGTAGGGCGTCCTCCCCCGAAAGAGGCGGCGTGAGCACGAGCACGTTCTTTGCACCCGTGAGCGCAAGCGCCGCGCCTTCCTCCGCCGTGGCGACGGCAAATCCGTCGGCAATGCCGTGGAGGGCGAGGGCGGTCTTTTCCGCCCCGTGCCCGTAGGCGTCGTCCTTGAGGACGGCGATGAGCGGAAGCCCCGCGAAGCGTTTCACCGCGGCGGCGTTTCTTCGGATGGCGGAAAGGGAAATGCGGGAAATCAGCTGTTGCATCCCTCCATTCTATGCGGAAGGGCGGCGCGGAGGTTTTATTTGCGATAGATGAATCTGTGGCAGTGCTCGCACTCGATGACGTTCCCGCCCGCCAGCCTGTTCTGCTGGGCGATGGGCAAGTCCATGCCGCACACGCACATGTTGCCGTTCAGGGGCACGATGACGGGGAAGATCTTCTCCTTCCGCTTCTGGTTGTATTTTTCGAGGAATTCGGGAGGGATGCCCTCGGCGATCTTGGCGAGCTTGGCGTTTGCCGCCTCGAGCTCGGCGGCGTGCGCGGCCTGCACCTCCTTGAATTTCTCCATGTTTTCTTTGTATTGCTTGTTCGCCTGCTTGCCCTGCTCCATCATCTTCTTGTACTCGGCGGTGAGGCTCTCCACCTCGGCAAGAAGGCGGGCAAGCTCGCTCTTGGCGGCGCGGACGCGCTCCAAAAGCTGTTGGGCGTTGCGCTTGTAGAAGCTCACGTCTGCCCCTTCCTCCACGAGCTCGTCTACATCCGCATATTCGGCGACGGCCTTGGTCGTCTCTTCGACGCGAAGGGCGAGCTCGTCGCGCAGCTTCTTGAGCTCCACCGCGCGCTTATCCTGTGCGGCGATCCTGCTCTCCGCGTTCTTGATGAACGCCTTCGCCTGCACGACTTTCTTGCGCGCGTCGCTCTGCATGATCTCCTGCTCGATTTTCCGCAGCTCTCCGTCTGCCTTCTGATATTCCAGCAATTGGTTCAAAACCGTCATATTTCTTTCTCCTTTTCGGGATTATTTTATAGAAAGCGTTCGTCCGTAAAGACGGTGAACGGCACGCCTGCCTGTGTTCCGATTTTTTCCGCAAAGCGGGTAAAACCGTAATTTTCCGCGCTGTAGTGGGTGAAGAGCACGACATTGAGCCCCTGCTCGATCGCCTCCAAAATGCGGTGGTGCGCCCCGTCCGAGGAGACGAGCATATCCGCGCCGTGCTTTTTGGCAAAGGCGACGGCGTTCCCGTCGAAGCCCGCGCCGCAAAAGCTCGCGACGCGCTCCACCTTCCCGTCGCCGTAGGTGAGAACGCGCTCCGCCCCGAGCCTGCGCTTCGCCGCCCATACGAACGAGGAGAGCGAGCGCGGCTCCACGTCGTACACCCTTCCGTAGCCGCCGCCCTCCACCTCCTCCATGGTGGCGAGCGCCTCCTTGCCGCCGAGGGCGTGCATGAGCTCTTCGTCGATGCCCTCCTTCGCGGCGTCCAAATTCAAGTGCGCGGAAAGGACGGAAATGCCCGCCCTTGCGCATGCGAGCACGCTGTCCCCTTCCCCCAAGTTGGAGATGGGGAAGAAGATGGCGGGGTGGTGCGTGACGATGCAGTTGCAATTGTGCTTTTTCGCCTCATCCACCGCGGCGGAAGAGAGGTCGAGCGAGAAGAGAATTCCATGTATCTCCTCCCCGCAGTCGACGAGGAGCCCGCTGTTGTCGCGATGCCCCATCGCCATGAACGCCCGCGAAATGGAAAAGGGCGCGTATGCGTCGACAAGTTCATACAGTTGTTTGGGCAGCATCCAAGATCATCTCCGTTTCATAATATTTTTCGAGCAACGCCTCGCGGCTCACGCCCTTGGCATGGGCGAGACGCGCCCGCAGTTTTTCGCGCTCGAGCCGCATGCGTTCCAAAAAGACGGGGTTGCCCTTCAGATTGTCCCGCCCGTAGCGCAGCTCGAAGTCCGTGTAGCTGTCTCCGCCCTCCCCGAAGCCCGAAAGAAGGTCGTAAAACTTGCCCTTCTTCTCCTCGGAAAAGGTCGTATCCAGCGTGATGCGCGCCCCGCGGGAGAGGAGGAACGCGCGAAGTTTTTCCGCATTCTTCATGGGTTGGAACAAAAATGCGGGGGGCATGTACGCGTTTTGCAGAATTTTTACGATCTCCTCCCCACCCATGCCCGCGATGAGCACGAAATCGCACCGCTCGGGCACGCCCGTAAGTCCGTCGCAGAGCACGGGCATGCATCTGCCGTTTTCAATATATTTGGCAAGCAGCGTCTCTGCCTTTTTCAGGCTCCCCTCGTGGATATCCGTGACGAAGATGCGCTCGCACAGCCCGTGGGAGAGCACATACTCCGCCATGTAACCATGGTCGCAGCCGACGTCCGCATACACGCGGGCGGGGGGAAGAAGCGAGCAGATGCGCGCGATGCGTCCCTGCTTCATTCGAGAAAGTCCTTGAGCTTCTTGGAGCGGGACGGGTGGCGAAGTTTTCGGAGCGCCTTTGCCTCGATCTGGCGAATGCGCTCCCTCGTCACGTTGAATTCCTTGCCCACTTCCTCGAGGGTGCGGGGCTTGCCGTCGTCGATGCCGTAGCGGAGGCGCAGCACCTTCTCCTCGCGGGGGGTGAGCGTATCCAGCACGCCGAGGAGCTGCTCCTTTAGCATGATGAAGGCGACGCTGTCCCCCGGGGTCTGCGTCTTGTCGTCCTCGATGAAGTCGCCGAGGTGGCTATCCTCCTCCTCGCCGATGGGCGTTTCGAGGGAGACGGGGTCTTGGGCGATCTTTTGGATCTCGCGCACCTTGGCGACATCCACCCCCATCGCCTCGGCGATCTCCTCGGGGGAGGGCTCCCTGCCGTTCTCCTGAAGGAGCATGCGCGAGACGCGCGTGAGCTTGTTGATGGTCTCCACCATGTGCACGGGAATGCGGATGGTGCGCGCTTGGTCTGCAATGGCGCGGGTGATGGACTGGCGGATCCACCACGTCGCATACGTCGAAAACTTGAAGCCCTTTTGGTAGTCGAATTTCTCGACCGCCTTCATGAGCCCCAAATTTCCCTCCTGAATGAGGTCCAAAAAGAGCATGCCTCTGCCCACATACCGCTTGGCAATGGAGACGACAAGGCGAAGGTTTGCCTCCGAAAGGCGCTTCTTTGCCGCCTCGTCCCCCTCCTGCATCCTGCGGGCGAGCTCGATCTCCTCGTCCCCCGAGAGAAGGGGAACGCGGCCGATGTCCTTCAAATACATTTTCACGGGATCGTCGAGCCCGATATCCGAGAGCGCCTGTTCGAAGAGCTCCCTGTCGCGCTCGTCCTCGTCGAAAATGGAGACCCCCATCTCGGGCAGCGCCTTATACACCTGCTCGATCTGCGCAGGGGAAAGGTCGTACTTTTCGAGAAGGTCGCAAAGGGCATTCGTCGAAATGCTCCCGCGCATTTTGTATGCCGCGGCAATGGTCTCGATGAGCTCGTTCAATTTTTCTTCGCTGATATTCATATGTTTCCTCCGCCTCCGATGCTTTTCCGCATTCTTGTGTACTCTCCAAGGCGTTTCAGGTGCTCGGCGCGCTCTTCGTCCGTCGCCGCCGAAAGGTACCCGTCCTTGGCTTGTCCTATTTTTTTATTCAGCTCGGCGAGGCGCAATGCCGAAACGCAGTCGCGGAAGTACCGCTCGGCATGCGCGCCGTCGAGATTGTCACCGAAGTCGAGGTTGAGCACGCTCTCGAGCTCCGCCTCCCCGGGGATGAGGTCGAAAATTCCGCTCGCCCGCACCCTGCCCTGCTTCCTCGCCTCCGTCACATACGAGGCGATGACCTTGTGCACCGGGTCCTCGAAATTCACCGAGCTTAAATCGAAGCCGAGCGCATACGGCTTGGAGAGGAGGCAGGCGCAGAGCACAAAGCGCGCCGCCTTCAGTTCCTTGTCCGCGGGCTCCTCCTTCTCCTTTGCCTCCGCCTCGCGCGGGGGAGGAGGAGAAGGCGCGCTCTCGAGGTCGTGCTGGAGGGCGCCGATGCTCACGCCCGAGACCGAAGAGATGCGCTTTAATAGCTCCTCCCGCTCGGTCGCGCTGCCCGATTCCCGCACGATGGAGAGGGCTTCCCGCACGAAGTCGCGCACCTCGTCCGTGCGCTTCATGTCGTACTTCCTCTGCACGGAGAGGATGCGGAAGTCGATGAGCGGCATCGCCGCGTCGAGGCAGCGCGAGTACCCCTCCGCGCCCTGCTGTTTTATCACGTCGTCGGGGTCGAGCCCCTCGGGCATGGGCACGACGCGCACCTTCACGCCCTCGTCCCGCAAAATGTCGAGCCCGCGCAAATTCGCCTTCTGCCCCGCGAAGTCGCCGTCGTAGCTTATGTACACGTTCTCGGTGTACCTCCTGCACAGCCGCGCCTGCTCCTTGGTGAGCGACGTCCCCATGCTGGCGACGACGTTCTTAAATCCCGCCTTGTAGAGCGAAATGGCGTCCATATACCCCTCCACCATGATGAGGAAGGGAATGGCGGCGGTGCGCTTCTCCTTTTTCACGAGGTTGATGTTGTACAGCGTCTTGCTCTTGTTGAAGAGGATGGTCTCGCGCGTGTTCTTGTACTTTGCCCTGTCCGTCTTGCCGAGCACCCTTCCCCCGAAGGCGACCACTTCGTCCATGTGGTCGATGATGGGAATGATGAGCCGCCCGCCCTCCGCGTCGATGAGCCGCCCCTCCTCCGTGCGCACGCAGGCGCCGCTCTCCACGCATTCCTCGGGCGTATAGCCTGCGGAGAGGAGAAAGGAAGGGAGCCCCGTGTAGTCGAGCGAGGCGCCGAGCCCGAATTTCTTCGCGAGGGAGGGAGAGATCCCCCTCTGTTCCAAATAGGCGAGATACTCCCCCGCCCGCCCCGAATAGAGGTTGCCGAGGTAAAAGCGCGCGGCTTCCTTCATGAGGGCGTAGAGGCGGTCCCGCTTCTTCTTTTTGAGAGCGCTCTCCTCGGCGGCGCGGTCGTCCCGCGCGGGGACTTCCAGCCCCACCCTCGCGGCGAGCAAGCCCACCGCCTGCATGAAGTCGACGTTCTCGTACTCCTTCACGAATCCGATGACGTCCCCCGAGGCGCCGCAGCCGAAGCAGTGGTAGTACCTATCCACCGTGTTCACGGAGAAGGAGGGCGTTTTCTCGTGGTGGAAGGGGCAGCAAGCCCAATAGCTGTACCCCCGCCGCTCGAGCTTGATGTACGAGCCGATGACCTCCACGATGTCGTTCTTCTCCTTGAGAATGCGGATAAATTCGGGGAATTCGTCCTTTTCTCTCATACGACGCCCTCCCGCGGGACGAACAGGCCGTTGAACACGCCGATGGCGTAGCGGTCGGACATGGAGGAAAGATAGTCGCACACGGCGCGGGGAACATCCTCCTTCGCCGTCTCGCCGTAGAGCGCGGGAAGCTCCTCGGGCGCCTCGGTAAAATATGTATAGAGGGCGCGCAGCATGCGCTCCGCACTCTCCTGTATGAGCTTGTTCGCATGCTCGTAAACGTGTTCGAACATGAATCCGCGCAAATCTTCGAGCGCCTCCTTCTTCTCGGCGGACATGCGCACATACGGCTTGCCCTCCGATTCGGCGACGATATCCGAAATGGCGGTGCCGATGCGGTCGGACGTGCTCTTTCCGAACACCTGCACGGAGGGAGGAAGGTCGCTCTCCGAGATGACGCCCGCGCGGATGGCGTCCTCGATGTCGTGATTGATGTAGGCGATGCGGTCGGCAAGCGAGACGACGACGCCCTCGAGCGTGGCGGGATTGCCGCTCTTGGTGTGGTTGACGATGCCGTCCCGCACCTCGAAGGTGAGGTTCAACCCCTTCCCGTCCTTTTCGAGCTTGTCCACCACGCGAAGGGATTGCTCGCTGTGGCGGAAGCCCGTGGGGCAGAGGGAATTCAACACCCTCTCGCCGATGTGCCCGAAGGGGGTGTGCCCCAAATCGTGCCCGAGCGCGATCGCCTCGGTGAGGTCCTCGTTGAGGGAGAGGCACCGCGCGATGGAGCGGGCGATCTGCGATACGTCGAGCGTGTGCGTAAGACGGGACATGTAGTGGTCGCCGTCGGGCGCGAAGAACACCTGCGTCTTGTTCTTGAGGCGCAGGAATGCCTTGGAGTAGATGATGCGGTCGCGGTCGCGCTGGAATTCGGTGCGCATCTCGCACGGCTCCTCCTCGCGGGCGCGGCCCTTGGTCTCCTCCGATTTTTTGGCATAGGGCGACAAAAACGCCCGTTCCTTTTCGAATGTCTTTTCTTTCATCATACGTTATTTCGGGAAAAAACAAAAAAACTCCTCCTTTCGGGAGAAATTTTTTTGAAAATTTTGGCAGAAACCGCTCTCCTTTGCAAAAAAGGGGGCTTTCACATGCGCCAGCCGCCGTTTACGCCGAGCGTCTGCCCCGTGATGTAGCGGTTTTTGAGGAGGAACAAGACCGCCGAAGCGACCTCCTCCGCCGTCCCCATCCTCCCGAGCGGGATCTCCTCCTCGAGCGCTCTTTTCTCTTCGGGAGAAAGCCTTGCGTTCATCGCCGTGTCGATGGCGCCCGGGGAGACGCAGTTGACGGTGATGTTCGAGGGGGCGAGCTCCTTGGCGAGCGCCTTGGAAAAGGCGAGAACGGCGCCCTTGCTCATGGAATACGCGCTCTCGCAGCTGCCGCCCTCTTCCCCCCAAACGGAGGAGACCATGACGATGGCGCCCCCGCCGAGCATCTTCTTCACGGCATGTTTGCAGGTGAAGAACACCCCGCCAGCGTTGACATCCATCACACGGGCGAAGTCCGCCGCGGAGGTATCCTGCACCAAGGAGAAAAGGTCCACCCCCGCGTTGCACACGAGCGCGTCGATGCGGGAAAAGCGGGAAAGGAGCGCTTGCATCTCCTCCTCCTTCGCGGCGTCCGCGCGGACGAAGTGAACGGCGGGAAGGAGCTCTCTCGCCGCCTTTGCCGCTTCCTCGTCCCCCGAATAGGTCGCGGTCACGGCATAGCCTTCCTCATAGAGCAGCTTGCACACGGCGAGCCCGATGCCCCGCGTGCCGCCCGTGACGACGGCGTTCATGCGTTCCCCGCGAGGGCGACGATCTCCGCCGCCACGTCCTCTACCGATTTGCCGTCCGTATCCACGATATAGTCGGCGACGTGCTCGTAGACGGGCGTGCGCTGGGAGAGCAGCTCGCCGAGGCGCTCCGCCGTCTTGCCCGTGTTTTTGAGGAGCGGCCGCGTCTCATCGGCGCGCACGCGCAAAAGGAGCGATTCGAAGGAAGCGCGCAAAAAGAACAGCTTGCCGTTCTCCTTCAAAAGCTCGCAGTTTTCGGGCTTCAAGACGAGCCCGCCGCCCGTGGAGATGACCAGCCCGTCCTGCCCCGAGAGCTCGCGGACGATGTTCGTCTCGAGGGAGCGGAAGTGCGCCTCGCCGTAAAATTCGAAGATGTCCGAGATGCGCCCGAAGCGGTCGGTGATCATGATATCGGTGTCGTACCACCTTCTCCCCGTGAGCGACGAGACGCGGATGCCCACGCTCGTCTTGCCCACGCCCATCATGCCGCAAAGTACGATATTCATAACAAAAAGCTCTCCAATGCGAGAATGTAGCTGTTCTTGCCGAAGCCGAGCACTTCCCCCTTGCACACGGGGGTGAGCACGGAATTGCGGCGGAATTCCTCCCTTGCATGCACGTTGGACATGTGCACCTCGACGACGGGCACGGAGACGGAGGCGATGGCGTCCCGTATAGCGTAGGAATAGTGGGTGAAGGCGCCCGCGTTGAGCACCACCCCGTCGTACCCCTCCGCGCCGTGCAGAAGGCGGCAAAGCTCGCCCTCGATGTCGCTTTGGGCAAAGTCTACCTCGTGCCCCTTCTTCTTCATGTAAGAAGCAATTTGCGCGTTGATCTCTTCGAGGCTCTCCGCGCCGTACACGCCCTTTTCCCTCTTCCCCGTGAGGGCGAGGTTGACGCCGTTCAAAACCAAAAATTTCATTTCCGTTCCTCCGTATATCCCAAATACAACGCCTTTGCCTCCTCCGCCCGCGGCGTGCGGGCAAGATAGATGCAGTCGGCGAAATACGCCTGATAGAAGAGCATCGCCGCGCCGTTCATGGTGGGCTTTTTGTAGCGTTTGGCGACGCGCAGAAATTCGGACTCGGCGGGCACATAGATGAGGTCGACCGCCGCCCCGCAGAGCTCTACCAAGTCCTCCACCGTCCTTTCCCCGTCCCTGCGCATGGCGGAGGGGAGCCTTCCCACCGTGTCGTGCATGCCCACGCCCGTGCAGTTGAAGATGAAGTCGTAGGGCGCGGTCTCGAGCTCCTTCCGCGGGGTAAAGCCGCCGAGCTCGCGGTACACTTCGAAGAGCCGCTCCTCGCTCCTCTCGTAGGCGGAAACCATCGCCCCGAGGGAGCAGAGCTTGTGGATGACGCTCCTCCCCGCGCCGCCCGCGCCGAGCACGAGCGCCGTCTTATCCTTCACGTCGAAGCCGCCGTTTTCGAGCATGAGGGCAAATCCCTCGCCGTCTGTATTGAAGCCGAGGCGCTCTCCTGCCTTCACGGTGTTCACGGCGCCGAAAACGCGCGCGTCCCCGCGCAGTTCCTTCAAATACGGGATGATCTCCCCCTTGAAGGGAATGGTCACATTGAAGCCGTCGTAGCGGGCAAAGAGCTCCTCCGCCCGCGCGGAAAATTCGCTCGGCGGAATGGAAATTTTGTCGTACTCGCATTTGAGCCCGAGACGGGAAAAGATGTAGCGATGAATGGCGGGGCTGTCGGACGCGGAGACGTCCTTCCCCACAACGGCGAGATGTATCATAATCCCTCCCGAATGGTGAGAAGCTCCCGCACATAGTCGTCATACGGAAGCTCCAAAAGAGCGTACTCCCCGCGCTTTAAGGGGGCGGTGACGACGATGCCGTTCTCCGAGACGTTCTTCTTGTCCAGCCGCGCCTTTTCCGCCGCCCCGCCGATGTCGAACGCCGCGGGGTCCGCCTGCAAGACGCTGCGGGCGAGCTGTTCGAAGCGGTCCAGATACGCCTTGTCGCTCTCCTTTAAGAGACGGGCGGCGAGCCGTGCCTCGTAGATGGAGCCGATGAGCACATACTCCCCGTGGGAGAGGGTGCCGTCGTACAGCTCCAGCGCGTGCCCCGTAGTATGCCCGAGGTTCAGGCACTTGCGGAGGGAATTCTCGTGCGGGTCCTTGGAGACGATGTCCGCCTTGAAGGCGATGTTCTTCGGCACGATCTCAGAGAGAAAGTCGAGGTCGGTGAGGAAATTCCGATTGTCCCAAAGGAGGTCGAACAGCTCCCCGTCGAGGGCGCCGTGCTTGACGATCTCCCCCAGCCCGCAGTCGATCTCGCGCGGGGGAAGGGTCTCGAAAAAGGTCGGATCGGCGAGCGCGAGCTCGGGCTGGCGGATGACCCCGACGAGGTTTTTCACCCCCGCAAAGTCCACCGCCGTCTTTCCCCCGACCGAGCTGTCCACCTGCGCAAGGAGCGTCGTGGGCACCTGCACGCAGGAGATGCCCCGCATGTAGAGCGCGGCGGCGAGCCCGCCGATGTCCCCCACTACGCCGCCGCCGAGCGCAATGAGCGCGTCCCCGCGGTGAAGGCGTTCTCTCGCCATCGCGTCGATGAGGGCGAAGAGGGTGTCCGTCGTCTTGTACTTCTCCCCCGCGGGCATGACGTGGATGCGGGCTTCCCCGAACACTTCGGCGATGCGCCGCTTGTAGAGGCGATACACATTGTCGTCCGTGAACACGAAGGCGCGCTTTTTCGTCTCGGAAAGGTACTTCGGAATGCCCTCTTCGAAGGCGCGCTTTCTGCACACGACGGTGCTCTTCTCGCCCGTTCCCTTGATGCGAATGTGAATGGTTTTCATGATGGAAGCTCCTCATAGCGGGCGCAAAGAACGTCCATTCTCTCTCCCCCCAACCTCTCCGCCGCGACGGAAGAAAGCTCGGTGCACAAAACGCTCTCGAGCACCGTCTCCAAGGCGAGCACGGCGCACACATCGCTGCGCTCCGCGGCGGCTTTTGCGGGTACCATGTCCGCGGTGTCCACCGTGTTGAGCCCCCGCATGAGGGTGGGAATGGGCTTCATGGCGGCGCGGAGGACGATCTCCTCCCCGTTGGACATGCCCCCTTCGATCCCGCCCGCGCGGTTGGTCTTTCGCACGATCTTTCCGCCTTCCAAATACATTTCGTCGTGCACTTCGCTGCCGCGTTTTTGTGCCGCCGAAAAGCCGAGCCCCACTTCCGCGCCCTTCACCGCCTGCACGCTCATGAGGGCGGAGACGAGGCGCGCGTCGAGTTTCTCGCGGTAGGTCATGCAGCTGCCGAAGCCCGCCTTGAGCCCGCGCACGCGCAGTTCGACGACGCCGCCGAGGGTATCCCCCTCCTCTTTGCAGGCGTCGATGAGCGCGCACGCCTTCCGCTCCAAATCCGCCTTCATCATGCCGAGCACGGGCGAGCGGCGGGTCTGTATCTCCTCGAAGGAATACCGCGCTTGGTCCTGCACGCTCCCGACCGCGGCGACGTACCCCGTAACAGAGACGCCGAGCTCGGTCAAGAGCCCGCGCAGCAGCTCCCCCGCGGCGACGCGCACGGCGGTCTCCCGCGCCGAGGCGCGCTCCAAAATGTTGCGCGCGTCCGCGTGCCCGTACTTGACCATGCCCGTAAGGTCGGCATGCCCCGGGCGGACCTTGGTGAGAACGCGCGCATTTTCGCAATTCTCCGCGTCCATGTACGGGCGCCAATTTTCGTAGTCTTTGTTCCACACGGCGAGGGCAATGGGGCTGCCGAGGGTGAAGCCGCCTCTCACGCCCGAGAGAATTTCCACCTTGTCGCTCTCGATCTCCTGCCGCGCGCCCCTTCCGTAGCCGCTCTGGCGGCGGGCAAGCGCCCCGTCGATGGCGGAAATATCCACTTTCAAACCCGCGGGCACGCCCTCCAAAATGGCAAACAGCCCCTTCCCGTGCGATTCTCCCGCCGTCGTCAAGCGTATCATTTCTTCCCCTCCCGTTTGTAGTTTCGCATGGCTTCCGCGATCTCGGGAAGCCTCTCTTTCGCCTCGCGGTAGCCGATCTCGAACATCTCGTCCATGGCGCGGGGAGAAATATCCGTCGCGCGGAAGTCCTCGAGCGCGGGGCAGAGCATCACGTTCGCCGCCGCATACCCGCGGGACCTGCAGTCATCCAAGTAGTGCACGGGCGTGAGCGCCCCGATGGCGGAGCCCACGAGGCGGGAAAGCGCGCTCTTCTCCTCCTCCGGGCGGGCGTGAGCGGCAAGGTCGATGCCGACGACGAAGTCCGCCCCGAGCTCCTTGCAAAGGTCGGCGGGAACGGCGTTGGAAAACGCCCCGTCGTAGTACTTCCTCCCCCCGATCTCCACGCCGCGGAAAAAGGGCGGAATGGCGGCGGAGGCAGTCACGGCGCGCGCCGCCGCCCCCTGCGTGATCGCCGCGCCCGTGTTGGTCTCTCCGTCCGTCACCCATGCGCCGAACGGCTTTTTGAGGGCGCCGATGTCCCCGTCGAGGTAATTCTTCAAAAATTCCTCGGCGAAGGCAAGGTCGGCAAACGGGCGCAAGTTTTTGGAGAATTCCCTTCGGTTGAGCCCTTCGATGATGCCGATCATATCCGCCGAGGTGTAGCCCTTTGCATAGAGTGCGCCGACGATGGCGCCGATGGAAGCCCCCGTGACGACGGCAAAATCCATGCCCGCCTCCTCGAACGCCTTGAGCGCGCCGAGGTGCGCCATTCCCTTTGCTCCGCCGCTCCCGAGCGCAAGCCCGAGCGTGAGGGGCTTTTTCCGCGAAAACAGTTGCTTGATGCGCGCCAAAAATCCCATGGCTTGTCCCCCTCTTTTATTGTACACGATTTCCTATAAAAAGTAAATTATTTTTTCGGATCCCGTCCGCTTCAAATGTTCAGCCGCATGCCGTCGTAGGCGGGCAAAAAGCCCAACTTTCTCGCCTCGGAAAGCGCCTCCTTTGTGGGGCGGGCATTGTGCGAAAAGTGCGTGACGACGCAAACGGTTTTTTCGTCCGCCGCCCCCATCTCCTTAAGATAGGAGAGCACGCGGAGGTTTTCGTCCAGCCCCATGTGGCGGGCGCCCTTCTCGGTGGGAGAGAGCAAAAACGTGCAGTCGAAATTGATGACGTCGCACCGCTTCCCGAGGGCGCGCAAGTAGTCCGAGGAGTCCGTGGGGAGCGTGCCCGTATCCGTGAGGTGCAAAACGTTTTTCTCCCCCTCGATGAAGTACAGGAGCGGATCCGAGGAGGAATGCTGCGCCTTTAAGGGGTGCACGGTGTACTTCCCGCAAGAGAACGGCTCGAACGCCCGCGCGAGGTGGAGGGAAACAGTCTCCCGCACGGCGGGCTTCATCTCGCGGCGCGTCCCCTCCTCGAACACTTCGAGCACCTCCCTGTTCCCGTAAATGTGGAGAACGGGCGCCTTCATCCCCGCGGCGTACTTATACCCGCGCAAAATAAAGGCGGAGGGGTCGAAGTGGTCCATGTGGGCGTGGGTGACGAGAAGATGGGAGATGGCGGAGAGCTCCACGCCGAAATTTGCCGCATGGAAAAAGGCGTCGGGCGGGAAGTCGATACAGAGCTCCTCCCCGATGAGCAGCTGTGCGCGGGAACGGACGGGCTCCTTCCCCTCCCTCGCGCGGCGGCAATAGTCGCAGCCGCAAAAGAGCGCGGGAATGCCCTCCGCCGCCCCTGTTCCAAGATACAAAAGCTGCATTTCAGACCTCGTACAAAATCGTGACGGGACCGTCGTTTTTCTGCTCGATGTGCATGTGTGCGCCGAACACGCCCCACTTCACGGGGACGCCCAAGGAGATCAGCTTCTCCCCCGCATAGCGGTAGAGCTCCTCCGCGCGAACGGGCTGCTCCGCGGCGGTGAAGGAGGGCCTGTTCCCCTTCCTGCAATCGCCGAGAAGGGTAAACTGCGAGACGAAGAGGATCTCCCCCTTCACGTCCTTCACGGAGAGGTTCATCTTGCCCGCTTCGTCCTCAAAGACGCGGAGAGCGGAAAGTTTCTCCGCGCACTTTTCCGCCTGTTTTTCGGCGTCGCCGACGCCCACCCCGAAATAAACGACAAGCCCGCGTCCGATTTCGGAAACGAGCCGACCGTCTACCGTGAGCGCCGCGCCCGTCACTCTCTGCGCAACAAATCTCATGGTCCCTTTCCTTGTAGCGCGGCAATGCCGCAAGTTGTTACACCCTCGACATGTACTCGCCCGTTCTCGTGTCGATGCGGATGGTGTCGCCCTCGTTCACGAACATGGGCACTTGGAAGGTAGCCCCCGTCTCCACTTTCGCCGCCTTCGTCACATTGGTCGCGGTGTTGCCCTTCACGCCGGGCTCCGCCTCGATGACTTTGAGCTCGACGAAGTTTTCGGGCTCGACGGAGAATGCCTTGTCGTACAGGAAACGCACGGTCACGACGTCGTTCTCGCGGATGTAGCGGAGCGCGTCCTCCACCTGATCGCGGGTCAAACGGGTCTCGTTCCACTCTTCATCGACAAACACATAGAACTCGCCGTCGAAGTAGGAATAGGTCATCTTCTTGGTCTCGACCTGCGCCGTCTCGAGCTTCGCCGTCGGGTTGAAGGTCTCGTCCGAGAGCACCTGCCCCGTCACGACGTTCTTGAGCGTCGTGCGGACGAACGCCGCGCCCTTGCCGGGCTTGACGTGCTGGAATTCCACCACGGTGTAAACGCCGCTCTTGTATTCGAAGGTCGTACCCTTGCGAATGTCCCCTGCCAAAATTTGTGCCATATGATTTCTCTCCTTGGATTTATTACAAGATCAAAAGTTGTTTGGAACCCTTCATGAAGGAGTGCGCCCTGCCCCCCTCCATGTAGAGGGTATCCTCGATGCGGATGCCGAGCTTGCCCGCCATATACACCCCGGGCTCGTCCGAGAACACCATGCCGTCTTTGAGCACGGCCTCCGAACGGGGGGCGACAAAGGGCGCCTCGTGGATCTGCAGCCCCACGCCGTGCCCCAGCGAATGGGTGAAGTACTTACCAAGCCCCTTGCCTTCCAAATAGCCGCGGGCGATGGCGTCCGCTTCCCGCCCCGTCATGCCCTCTTGGATGTTTTCGAGGGCGAGAAGATGGGCGGACAGAACATGTTCGTATATCTTCTTGAATTCTTCGTGGGCTTTGTCGTCGCCGTAGAGGAAGGTCCGCGTGCAGTCCGAGCAGTACCCTTCCACCTTGCAGCCGAAGTCGATGAGCACGGGATCGCCGAATTTCAGCTTCCTTGCCCCCGTCTCGTAGTGCGGAACGCTGCCGTTTTCCCCGAAGGCGACAATGGTCTCAAAGGACGTTCCTTCCGCGCCGAGACCGCGCATTTTGTACTCGAGAAGAGCTGCGGCTTCCCGCTCCTCCATCCCCTCTTTGAGCTCGGGAAGAAGGGAAGAAAGCGCTTGCTCCGCGATGCCGCACGCCGCTTGGATGAGGGCGAGCTCCCCTTCGGACTTTACTATCATCGCCTCTTCGAGGGCGGGCATGCAATCGACGAGGGTGTGCCCCGCCTTTTGGTATGCCCCCGCCTGCTTCATGCTCGTGAAGGGATAGGGCACGCCCCATGTGCGGAAGGTTTCCGCGTACTCCTTCGCCTCCTTCCACGCCCCCGCAAAAACATGGATGTTTGTGCCCTTCAGGACCTTTTCCGCCGCCTCGAAATACCGGGGATCGGCAAAGAAGGCGCATTCTTTTTGAGTGAGAACGACAAAGCCGTCCGTCGCATAGAAGCCCGTGAGATACCTGCGCAGAAAATCGCACTCGAGGAAGAGGGCGTCCGCCCCCGCTTTTTCGTATATCTTGCGCAATTTTTCTGCATTCATAGCCATATTATACCAAATGTGCGCGGACAAGTCAACGGTTTTTCGAAAGAAAGGAAAATCAACCTTCCATTCCGACCAAATCATCGAGCGTGACGTCGAAAAATTTCGCCAGAGAAATCAACTGCGCGATCGAGGGTTCGCTGTACCCCGTCTCCCAATGAGAAATGGTTTTTAGTGAAGTCTGCAAGATCCCCGCAAGCTCGGCTTGCCCGAGCCCCTTCGCGATCCGTAGGTCCTTCAAATTTTTCGGAAATCCCATTGCTTGTATTTTTTCCATATAAGAAAAAATTATCAAAATTTGAGAAAAATGCTTGACATTCTCATATGTTGAGAATATAATAAATTTAATTTCACTTGGAGGTCGAACAGGTCGATAGCATACGGGAAGAATATCTCGTCAAAATGCTCGGAAATATATTTCCCCCGCGGCGCTCGCTGCGGGGGAAAATGCAAATTCAACAGATCGGGAATGGGTAATAGCTACGGGTGGAGGGAGTGAGGGTGGCTTTGCCGTTGAAAAAATCGGAAGCGGAGCGGAGGAACTCTTCGAGAGCGTCCTCGCGGACGGCAAAGTCGAATTCGGCAGTCTCGAAAAATCGGCGGTCGACGACTTCCTTCCCCTCGGCAAAGCGCATGGCGGCGTTCACGTCGGCATACGGGACGGAGAGGGTGACCTTCACGCACATGCAATAGAGGCGTTTTTCCGCGGCGTCGACGCCCTCCGCGGCGCATCCTGAGTAGGCGCGTGTGAGGCCGCCCGCCCCGAGCTTGATGCCGCCGAAGTATCTCACAACGGCGACGGTCGTCTCGCGGAGGTTTTGCGCCTTGATGACACCCAAGATGGGGAGCCCCGCGGTACCCTGCGGCTCGCCGTCGTCCGAAAAGCGCTGCTCGTTGCCGATCTTATCGGCGACGTAGCCGTAGCAGACGTGCGTGGCGAGCGGGTGCATGCCGCGGACGGTCGAAAGGAAGCGCTTTGCCGCCTCCTCCCCCGCGGTGTGCCCCACATAGGTGAGAAATTTGCTCCGCTCGATGATTTTTTCGGTGAAGGGCCCGACGCCCTCCCCCGCCACGCTTTTATATTCCATGGGATTTTGAATGAGGTGGGGATCGGGGAATTCCCCTCCCTTTTTGAGAAGAGGGATACAGGGGGAGGTTGCCGCGTCATTCTGCCCCGAGCTAACGCGTCATTCTGAGCCCCCCTGTGGGGCGAAGAATCCCGAGGATGAAAATTCGGACTTCGTACTTCGGGATGTTTCGGTCGCTTCGCTCCCTCAACATGACGCGATAGACCTCTTCAAGAGAGCACCCCCTCCCCCTCAAGTATAAGGGGGAGGGCACAAGTGGGTTGCGGGTAATTCCCATTTCAAAGGGACCCGAAGCCGTTACTTCCTTACCACTTTGATGTGGACTTTTTTGCCCTTGTGGAGGATGAAATCGCCTTCGGGAAGGGGGAAGGTGAGGGAGGAGACTTTCTCCTCGCCGACGGAGACGCCGCCCTGTTCGATGAGCCTTCTCGCCTCGCCGTTGGACTTGCACAGCCCTGCCTGCACGAGGACGGAGACGATATCCTTAACGTCCCCGGGGATCTCGCGGACGGGCATTTCGCCCTCGCCGCCGAACGCCGCGCGCGCCTCGGACTGTGCCTTTTTCGCCTTCTCCTCGCCGTGCACCATCTTGGTGAGCTCGAAGGCAAGCCGCTCCTTTGCGGCGTTCATGCGCTCATCCTTGTGCTCGCACAGAGCCGCGATCTCCTCGATGGGGAGGAAGGTGAGCATGCGGAACACCTTCTCCACGTCCTCATCCGCCGTATTGCGCCAATACTGGTAGAATTCGTAGGGAGACGTCTTGTTCTCGTCCAGCCACACGGCGCCCTTTTGGGTCTTGCCCATCTTCTTGCCCTCGCTGGTGGTGAGAAGCGCGGTCGTCACGGCGTAGGCGGGCTTGTGCTCCTTTCTGCGGATGAGGTCCGCCCCCGCCAAAATGTTGCTCCACTGGTCGTCGCCGCCCAGTTCCAAAGAGCAGCCGTACTTTTGGTTGAGCACCAAGAAATCATACGCCTGCATGAGCATGTAATTGAATTCGAGGAAGGAGAGCCCCCGCTCCATGCGCGTCTTGAAGCACTCCGCCGTGAGCATCTTGTTCACGGAAAAGTGCACGCCGACGTCCCGCAAGAAGTCGATATAGTTGAGATTCAGCAGCCAATCGGCATTGTTGACGACGATGGCGGCATTCTCCCCCTCGAAGCGCACAAAGCGCGCCATCTGCTTTTTGAAGCACTCCACATGGTAGGCGATGGTCTCCTTGGTCATCATGGCGCGCATGTCCGTTCTGCCCGAGGGGTCCCCCACCATGGCGGTGCCGCCGCCGATGAGCACGATGGGTTTATGGCCCGCGTCCTGCATCCATTTCATGATGACGAGCTGCATGAAGTGCCCGACATGCAGGCTGTCCGCCGTCGGGTCGAAGCCGATATAGAAGGGCACGCTCTCCTTTTCGAGGAGCTCGTGCAGCTCCTCCTCGTAGACCGTTTGCTTGATAAATCCCCTCTCCTTGAGGGTATCGAGAATGTTTTTCATGGGGTCCTCTCCTTACATGATATTCTTTACGCTGCGGGGGAAGAGCGTCACGTCGCGGATGTTCTCGATCCCCGTGCAATACATGACGAAGCGCTCGAAGCCCAGCCCGAAGCCGCCGTGCGGCACGCTGCCGAATTTGCGGAGGTCGAGATACTGCTTATACGCCGCCATGTCCATGCCGCGCTCCTCCATTGCCGAGACGAGCTTTTTGTAGTCCGCCTCCCTCTCGCTGCCGCCGATGATCTCGCCGATGCCGGGGACGAGAAGGTCGGTCGCCGCGACCGTCTTTCCGTCCGCATTCTGCTTCATATAGAAGGATTTGATCTCCTTCGGGTAGTCGGTGACGAACACGGGGCGCTTGAACACTTCCTCGGTGAGGTACTTTTCGTGCTCGCTCTGCAGATCGCTCCCCCAGTGCACGGGGAATTGGAAGCGGGCGTTCTGCTTCTCCAAAATATCGACCGCCTCGGTGTAGGTGCAGACGGCGAATTTGCTCGTCGCGACGTGGGTGAGCTTGTCGATGAGCCCCTTCTCCACAAAGCTGTCGAAGAATTTGAGCTCGTCCTTGCACTCCTTGAGCACCGCCTTGATGAGGTATTTGAGAAGGCTCTCCGCGAGCTCGATGACGTCGGGCAGCTCCGCGAAGGCGACCTCGGGCTCGATGTGCCAAAATTCGGCAAGATGGCGGGTGGTGTTGGAATTCTCCGCACGGAAGGAAGGTCCGAAGGTGTAAATTTTGCCGAGCGCCGTCGCCGCGACCTCCCCTTCGAGCTGCCCCGAGACGGAGAGCCCCGCCTTGGTGCCGAAGAAGTCGTTCCTGAAGTATTCCTCCTCGCTCTTTGCGGCGGCGTTCCACGGCTGGGTGGTCACGCGGAACATCTCCCCCGCGCCCTCGCAGTCGCTCGCCGTGATGAGCGGCGTGTTGATATAGTAGAAGCCGTGCGCATGGAAGTAGCGGTGGATGGCCTGTGCCGCCACCGAGCGCACGCGGAATACCGCCTGAAAGGTATTCGTGCGGAGGCGCAGGTGCGGGATGCCGCGAAGGAATTCGAGCGTCGTGCGCTTCTTCTGGATGGGATAGTCGGGCGGGCACTCGCCGAGAAGCTCAAAGCTCTCCGCGTTCAGGTCGTTCCCCTCCCCCTTGTAGGCGGGAACGAGCTTCCCCGTGACGCGCACCGCCGCGCCGAGCTTGGTGCAGGCGGCGTCGACCGAAAGCGCGCTGCGGTCCACCACGACCTGCAACTTTTGGAAGGAGGTGCCGTCCGAGAGGTCGAAGAAAGCGACGTTCGCCGACTCGCGGAAGCTCCGCACCCAGCCGCAGACGACCACGCTCTTCTTCTCCTTGCTTTGTAACGCTTTTTCAATATCCAAATGCTTCATACTCTTCTCCGATGCTTGTTTGTAGGGTCAGTAGGCGCGGGCGAAGAATACGGTGTGCGCCGCCTTCTTCCCGCAGCAGAGGCAGACGGGCATATCGTTGTGCTCTTCGTCGAACACGCGCGCCGTCGCCTGTGCGAATTCCTTCACCTTGTCCTCGCAGGCGCGCTCTCCGCACCAGCCCGCGCGGACGAAATTGCCGCCGTCCACCCCGCGGAGCAGCTCCTCGAGGGAGGAGGCATTCACGATGCGCTCCTTCATGCGCGCCTCCGCCTTTGCATAGAGCGCGGCGCTTATCTCCCCAAGCAGCTCTGCGACCCTCTCCTCCGCCTCGGAGAGAAGATAGCCGTCCGATTTCTCGAGCGTGTCGCGGCGGAATACCGTCATTTTGCCGTTTTCGATGTCGCGCGGGCCCAGTTCGATGCGCACGGGCACGCCCTTCATCTCCCACTCGTTGAATTTCCAACCGGGGGAATTGTCGGTGTCGTCCACCTTCACCCGCATGCCCGCCTTCTGCAAGCGCGCTTTGAGGGCGGCGCATGCCTCCAAAACGCCCTCCTTTTTTTGGGCGATGGGCACGATGACGACCTGCACGGGCGCGACGGGAGGCGGCAAAACGAGCCCGCGGGCATCGCCATGGGTCATGATGAGCGCGCCGATGAGGCGGGTCGAAACGCCGTAGCTCATGGTATAGCCGTAGTCGAGGGCGCCGTCCTTCCCTGTGAATTGAATGTTGAAAGCCTTGGCGAAGTTTTGCCCCATGTAATGGGTGGTGCCCGATTGCAGACTCTTGCCGTCGTGCATCATGGCCTCCATGCCGAAGGTCGCGACCGCGCCCGCGAATTTCTCCTTCTCCGTCTTTCTCCCCGTCAAAACGGGCATGCAGAGGACGTTCTTGGCAAATTCCCTGTAGAGGGCGAGCATGGAGAGCGTTTCGCTTTCCGCCTCCTCCCCGCTCTCGAATACGCCGTGCCCTTCCTGCCACAAAAATTCGCTCGTGCGAAGGAAGGGGCGGGTAGTCTTTTCCCACCGCATGACGTTGCACCACTGGTTTTGGCGCAGGGGCAGATCGCGCCAGCTCTCCACCCACTTGCCCATCATATGCCCGATGATGGTCTCGGACGTGGGACGGACGACGAGCGGCTCCTCGAGCTTGGCGCCCCCCGCATGGGTGACGACGGCGACCTCGGGGGCAAACCCTTCCACATGCTCAGCTTCCTTCGTCATGAAGCTCATGGGAATGAGCAGCGGGAAGTAGGCGTTCTCCACCCCCGCCGCCTTGAAGCGGTCGTCGAGCTCGCGCCGGATGTTCTCCCAAATGGCATAGCCGTAAGGACGGATGACCATCGTCCCCTTTACGGGACCGTAGTCGACGAGCTTGGTCTTTAATACGACGTCGGTGTACCACTGCGGGAAGTCCGCTTCGATATCCGCGATCTGAGATACGAATTGATTGTCCTTTGCCATACTTTGCTCCGAAATAGAGATATAAAGCATTATAGCATAACTTTTGCCGTTCGTCCAATCATTGAAAAGCCTTTTGAAAAATTTTTTGCGTTTTGGGAAAATCCCCGCACCCCTCCCCCATTGTGACCTGCCCCTATTTATGGGGGGCGGGTGGCGAGTGTAGCGAGACAGGTGGGGGCAAAATTGTGAATAAAAAATCCCCTTCCTTTTTAAGGAGCGAGACCAACAAACATATCCCCTTCTTTTTAAGGAGGGGAATACAGGGGGAGGTTCCCGCGTCATTCCGTCATTCTGCCCCTTGTCAACGCGTCATTCTGAAGCGTAGCGAAGAATCCCGAGAATGAAAATTCGGACTTCGTACCTCGGGATGTTTCGGTCGCTTCGCTCCCTCAACATGACGCGATAGCCCATGGTTGGCGCACTTTTTGATTTACAAGGAGATTTTTATGAAAAAGAAATTCATCAGCATGAACATCGTTTTGCGTAATTATCACTTGAATTAGTTTGCCGCACCGAGGGCATAAAATATCCACATCGGAGCCGCTTCCTCCTTTACACAATTCATATCCGCAAATCGGACAAGCCGCATACAGTTTCATATCATGGTTTTCGGTAATGTATATTGCGCCTCAATACCAATCGTGTTTTTCGTTCCTGTCGAGGGCGGCGATGTCATTCATTTCTTCGTTTGAAAGCGAGAAACCGAACACCGAAATGTTTTCGAGGATATGGGCGGGATTACTTGAACCGGGGATCGCCACAACGCCGCGCTGTAAGTGCCAACGTAAGATCACCTGCGCCGCCGTCACGTTGTGCGCCTCGGCAATTTTTACGATCGTTTCATCGGAAAGGAGTTCGCCTGTATGACCTCTGCCGCCGAACGGATACCAAGCCTGCATAACGATTCCCAAACCCTGCATATACGGCACGACGGCTTGCTCTTGATAATACGGGTGTATCTCATTCTGCACAAGCGCGGGCTTGATGTCCACCTGTGAAATGAAGTCGTCTATTTCCTCGATATACCAATTTGAAAGTCCCAAAGAGCGGATCTTCCCGTCTGCCACGGCTTTTTCCATTGCCTTATACGCCTTAACGTCATTCGCGCCGGGATGGTGCAAGAGCATCATGTCGATATAGCCGATATTGAGTTTGTCGAGCGACTCTTGTATCGCTTCTTCGGGGTGAGAATATTGTTCGCCGGGGTAGATTTTTGTAATGACGAAAATCTCTTCGCGCGGCACATTCGATTCCCGTATCGCTTCTCCGATCTCCCTTTCGTTGCCGTACATGTGCGCGGTGTCGATAAGGCGAACGCCGGCATCCAGTGCCGCTTTCACCGAGGCTTTGCACGTTTCGCCCGTAAGAGAATAAGTGCCAAGTCCCAAGATCGGCATTTCATATCCGCTGCTGAGAGTTACCGTGGGTGCATGACCGTTTTTGCCGCTATTCAGGTCGAACACGGAAACGTCGGGCGTGAATTTCAGTCCGAGCGAATCCACCCATTCATCGACCGTGCTTTGCGAAGTACCCGAAGGAAATCTTCTGCCGTCAAGCCAAGTTGCCCCCTCCGCAAGAGAATGTAAATCTGTCGCGCTCGAACCGATGCCGCTACTCCCTGAGGTGCAAAACGGAATGATCGTCTTGCCCGAAAAATTGTAACTTTCAAGAAAAGTGCAGATGATTTTCGGCGCTTGACTGTGCCAAATGGGATAGCCCAAAAAGACGACTTTGTGTTTCTCCATGTTCTCCACGCCCCCGCTTATCGCAGGGCGAGCGGTAGAATCGGCTTGTTCCTTATCGGCTCTGCCACCCGTATAATAGGCAAGGTCGGCTTCGGTATAGGGGATTTGCGGCACAATTTCATAGAGCGTGCCGCCCGTCTTTGCCTCGATATGTTCCGCAACGTCTTTTGTCGTCCCCGTGCAGGAGAAGTAAGCGATCAGTACGTTTGAGACCGCCGCGGGCGTGTCGCTTTCGGGAGGCGTATGGTTTCCGCCGTTTTGATTCGTATTGTTGCACGCCGAAAAAGTAAATAATGCCATCATGATCATCAAGATGATTCCGAGTGTTTTTCTCATAACTTCGCTTCTTTTATAAATTTGCCTTGAAAAACGTCTCGATTTTATCGAACGGAATGACATCGAGCCTGTCGTAGAGGTCGGTATGCACGGCGTTCGGGATAATGAGAAGTTCCTTGTTTGCCGCATATTTGCTGTCCTTTATCATCGCGGCGTAAGCATCCTTCGAGAAGTAGCAGGAGTGCGCCTTTTCTCCGTGAATGATAAGTACCGCGCTCCTTATTTCGTTGCTGTACGTAAGAATGGGCATATTGATGAAGGAGAGCGAGGAAGTTTTGTTCCAACCGCCGTTACTGTTCAAACTGCGAACATGGTAGCCCCGCTTGGTCTTGTAGTAGTCGTAATAGTCCTTTACGAAGAAGGGCGCATCGTCGGGAAGCGGATCGACGACCCCGCCGCCGAGTTCGTAATTGCCGTTTTTGTAGTCAACGATGCGCTGTTCATTGAGTAACTTCTTCGTTTCAAAGCGCGCTTCTTCGCTGTCCGCCGCGTCGAAATATCCTTTGGCGTTCACGCGCGTCATGTCGTACATCGTCGAGGCGACCGTCGCCTTGATTCTCGTATCCATCGCCGCCGTATTGATCGCCATTCCGCCCCAACCGCAGATGCCCAAGATGCCGATTTTGTCTGCGTCTACATCCTCTCGGCAGGAGAGGAAGTCCACCGCCGCCGAGAAGTCCTCGGTATTGATGTCGGGCGAGGCAACATAACGGGGAAGCCCACCGCTCTCGCCCGTAAACGAGGGATCGAAGGCGATGGCAAGAAACCCGCGCTTTGCAAGTTCCTGTGCATACAGCCCCGAAGATTGTTCCTTGACCGCGCCGAACGGTCCGCACACGGCGATGGCGGGAAGTTTTCCGCTTGCATTTTTCGGCTTATACACGTCGCAGGCGAGCGTGATGCCGTAACGATTGTGGAACGTCGCCTTGCTATGCTCTACCTTCTCGCTCTTTTCAAATACTTTGTCCCATTCTTTCGTCAACTTCAATTCTTCCATGATTTTTTTCTCCTTGATTCTTTTTATAATTTTTGCGGGAACGCCCGCAACAACGGCATTTTCGGGAACATCTTTTGTGACGATTGCACCCGCACCGACAACAGCCCCATCGCCGATCGTTACTCCCGGCAAAATCGTGGCGTGAGCGCCGATCCAGACTTTGTTTCCGATCTTCACGGGCGCGGGAAACATATTGCCGCGCCTTTCGGGATCCAAATCGTGATTTAAGGTTGCGATCACCACCTGCTGCCCGATGAGGCAATCATCACCGATCTCTATCCCGCCTTGATCTTGGAAGCAACAGCCCGAATTGATAAAGACACGCTTGCCGAGCGTGATATTCAGTCCATAGTCGGTGGAAAAGGGCGGGAACAGTCCGAAAGTTTCGTCATATTCTTTTCCGATGAGTTCAAAGAACAATCGTCTTAATTCCTCGGGCTTGTGATATGTTCCGTTGATCTCCGCCGTAAACGTAAGTGCGCGCTGCGACATCTCGTGCATATAAAGGTGCGTATCAGACCCTGCGACAAGGTAGGTTTTTGCTTTTGTGGTTTCGGTAAATTGTTCTCTCGTCATATTCGCCTCGTATTTACATCAATATTATAAAACGAAAGCATCTAATATGTCAAATACTTATATTTTATAGATTTCCTATGCTTGACAAGCATAGTTTTTGCCGATATAATATTCTCAAAGGAGTTTTTTATGGAACTGAGAGAACTCAAATATTTTTTGGCTGTCGCGCGAGAAGAAAGTATTTTGAAAGCAGCGGAAGCATTGTATGTATCCCAACCCAACTTGTCGCGGCAAATGAAGCATTTGGAAGAAGAACTCGGTGGGCAGCTCTTTATCCGCGGAAGCAGAAAGATCACGCTCACCGAAGCGGGAGAACTTCTCAAAAAACGCGCCGAGGAAATTTTAGACCTGTATCAAAAGACGGAAGCGGAACTTTCTTCGCCGTCTGCGGAAATTCGCGGCGACGTCTATATCGGCGGGGGCGAAAGTTACGTCCTCAAGATCGTAGCGAAAGCGGCGCGCGCCGTGAGAGAAAAATATCCCGCCGTCAAATTCCATTTGTTCAGCGGGGATATGGCGGCAATTGAGGAAAAACTCGATAAAGGGCTCATCGACTTCGGCATCTTCATCGAACCCGCAGACCTGACAAAGTACGACTATCTCCGCCTTCCCCTCGTAGATACTTGGGGCGTTCTTATGCGAAAAGACAGTCCGCTCGCGGAAAAGGAATTTGTCACGCCCGAAGATCTGAGGGACGCGCCACTTATCCGCTCCCGCCACTCACTTGGGAAAAGCGTCATCACCGATTGGTTTCAAAGACGGTCGGACGAACTGAATATCGTCGCCACATACAACCTTATGTATAACGCCTCGCTATTCGTCGCCGAGGGCGTTGGATATGCCGTGGGGCTTGAACACATCATCAATACGTCGGGTACAAGCGAACTTTGTTTCCGTCCGCTTTTCCCGAAGCTCGTTTCCCACCTCGATATTGCTTGGAAAAAATATCAAGTATTTCCCAAATGCGCCGAGGTCTTTTTGAAGGAATTGGAAACGAGAATCGCTTAGTCCATTTACGCAAAGTGATAACGTAAAATTATACAGCTGATGTCATATTCCCTGCGATTTTCTTTACGAAATAAAATTTTTAAGATATAATTTTGATAAAGTATTTGTGATCGCTTGTGCTTACCGCCCGTTGGCGGGATAATACCGCCGCGGAAATTGTAAAGGGCGGCTATTTATCTCCCGTGAGGCATAAAGCCGCCGACCCCTGCGGGGCTTTTTTCTTGCCTTTGGCAAACAGCCTACCGCACGTCTTTCTCATGTCAAGAGCCTTTCGCGGCATAAACCGCCGCGCCTTTCTGTCCTTTGAGAGCAAAAGAAAAACCTAAACCGAACATATTCGTTCAATTTAGGTTTCACTTGGCGCGCCAATGGTGATAGCGTTTGAACACCGAAAATGTGTTCAAACGCTGTTTTCATTTCTTCAAGTCTGACGTTCTCGACCTCTGCCGCGTTTCCCAAACGGAAATGCGCCGTGATATAGCCGTCGCCCACGAATACCTTTGTGACAAGATTATCAATGATTTTGCGCTGGTAGTCCTTGTC
>CANRHI010000012.1 GCA_947630365.1 uncultured Clostridia bacterium | reverse complement strand
CATCCGCGCCGAGATCATGGAGTACATCGACAAGATGGAAAAGATCACCGGCAAGAAGTTCGGCGACAAGGAGAATCCCCTTCTCGTCTCCGTGCGTTCGGGTGCGCGTGCCTCCATGCCCGGCATGATGGACACCATCCTCAACCTCGGGCTCAACGAAGAAGTCGTCGAGGTGCTCGCAAAGAAGTCGAACAATCCCCGCTGGGCGTGGGACTGCTATCGCCGCTTCATCCAAATGTTCTCGGACGTCGTCATGGAGGTGGGCAAGAAGTATTTCGAGAAGCTCATCGACGAGATGAAGGCGAAGAAGGGCGTCAAGCAAGACGTCGAGCTGAATGCCGACGATTTGAAAGAGCTCGCCAACCAGTTCAAAGCGGAATATAAGGATAAGATCGGCAAGGACTTCCCCTCCGACCCCAAGGAACAGCTCTTCGAGGCGATCAAGGCTGTGTTCCGTTCGTGGGACAACCCCCGCGCGAACGTCTACCGTATGGATCACGACATCCCTTACAGCTGGGGTACCGCGGTCAACGTGCAGATGATGGCGTTCGGCAACATGGGCGACAATTGCGGAACGGGCGTTGCGTTCACGAGAAATCCCGCCACGGGCGAGAAGGGGCTCATGGGCGAATTCCTCACCAACGCGCAGGGCGAGGACGTCGTCGCAGGCGTTCGCACTCCCATGCCCATCGCCGAGATGGCGCGCGTGTTCCCCAAGGTATATGAGCAATTCCAAGAGGTCTGCAAGATCCTCGAAGATCACTACCGCGACATGCAGGATATGGAGTTCACCGTCGAGAACGAAAAGCTCTACATGCTCCAGACCCGTAACGGCAAGCGCACGGCGGCGGCTGCCATCAAGATCGCATGCGACCTCATCGACGAGGGCATGATCACCGAGCAGGAAGCCCTCATGCAGATCGACGCGAAGTCGCTCGACATGCTCCTTCACCCGCAGTTCGATCCGAAGGCTCTCGCCGAGGCCGACAAGAAGGACGTCGTCGGCAAGGGCATTGCCGCTTCCCCCGGCGCGGCGGCGGGCACCATCGTGTTCACCGCGGAGGACGCCGTGAAGGAAGGCAAGCAGGGCAAGAAGGTCGTGCTCGTTCGCCTCGAGACCTCTCCCGAGGACATCGAGGGCATGAAGTTCGCGCAGGGCATTCTCACCGTGCGCGGCGGGCAGACCTCCCACGCGGCAGTCGTGGCGCGCGGCATGGGGACGTGCTGCGTCTCGGGCTGCGGCGACATCAAGATGGACGAAGAGAACAAGTGCTTCACCCTTGCGGGCAAGACCTATCACGAGGGCGACGGCATTTCGCTCGACGGCTCCACGGGCAAGATCTACGATTGCATCATTCCCACCATTCCCGCCGATCCCAATTCGGGCTACTTCGGAAGGATCATGGAGCTCGCCGATAAATACAAGGCGCTCAAGGTCCGCACCAACGCGGATACTCCCAAGGATGCGAAGCAGGCGGCGGCGTTCGGCGCGCAGGGCATCGGGCTTTGCCGCACCGAGCACATGTTCTTCGACCCCGCAAGGATCGGCGCCTTCCGCGAAATGATCTGTGCGGACACCAAGGAGGAGCGCGAGAAGGCGCTCGCCAAGATCGAGCCCATGCAGCAGGCGGACTTCGAGGGCCTCTTCGAAGCGCTTCAGGGCAACCCCGTCACCATTCGCTTCCTCGACCCGCCGCTCCACGAATTCGTCCCCACCGAGGAGGCGGATATCGAAGTGCTCGCGAAGGCGCAGAAAAAGTCCGTGCAGCAGATCAAGCAGATCATCGCCGACTTGCATGAATTCAATCCCATGATGGGCCATAGAGGCTGCCGCCTTTGCGTCACCTATCCCGAGATCGCCGTCATGCAGACCAAGGCCGTCATGAAGGCCGCCATCGCGGTCGCCAAGCGCCACAAGGATTGGAAGGTCGTGCCCGAGATCATGATCCCGCTCACCGGCGAGGTGAAGGAATTCAAATTCGTCAAGGATATCGTCGTCAAGACGGCGGAAGAGGTCATCAAGTCCAAGCACAAGAAGATCAAGTACGAAGTCGGCACGATGATCGAGATCCCCCGCGCCGCCCTCACCGCCAACGAAATTGCCAAGGAAGCGGACTTCTTCTGCTTCGGCACCAACGATCTCACGCAGATGACCTTCGGCTTCTCCCGCGACGACGCAGGCAAGTTCCTTCCCGCCTACTATCAGAACAAGATCTATGAGAGCGACCCGTTCGCAAGATTGGATACGACGGGCGTCGGCAAGCTCATGGAAATGGCGACCAAGATGGGCAAGAAGGCGAACAAGAAGCTGCATGTGGGCATTTGCGGCGAACACGGCGGCGACCCTTCGTCCATCGAATTCTGCCACGCCATCGGGCTCAACTATGTCTCCTGCTCGCCGTTCCGCGTCCCGATCGCGCGCCTCGCAGCGGCACAAGCGAACATTAAAAATCCTCGCAAATAATTCCATTTGAGGAATGGAAATCGAAAAGGCTTGCTCCTCACGGAGCAGGCCTTTTTCATGTAGTCCCGCACAAAGTGGGCGGCGGGGACTTCTCAAACAAAACAAGTTGTGTTTTCGGGCGGGAAGTGGTATGATAGAGGGGAGGCGAATATGCGGGAAGAGTGCACCAAAGTATATACCGTCGATCTGAGCGGCGCGGGAGAGCGGGAGAGCTCTGCCCTTCGCGCCCTTTTGCACGGGCTTCCCTCCACCCTTCGGGAAGAGCTCCCGCGGCGGGAGGAGGACGCGCTCCGCACCCTCTGCGGGAGGGCGCTTGTTCGCCATGCCCTAAAGGAATGGGGAGTGCAAAATTCTCCCATCGTCCGCGGCGAGCACGGCAAGCCCGTGCTGAAGAGCGGCGAGGCGCACTTCAACCTCTCGCACGCGAAGGACATGGTCGTCTGCGCCGTCTCCGCATTCCCCGTGGGCGTGGACGTCGAGCCCGTCCTCCCGAGGGGGTTCGGGCGCATCGCGAATAGGGCGTTTTTCGAGGAAGAGCGGGCGCGCGCGCAGACCCTCGATGGATTTTACGAAATTTGGACGAAGAAGGAGAGCGCGCTCAAATATCTCGGCGTGGGGCTCGGCGGCTTGCGGAGGGTGAACGTTGGACATGGTGGGGTGATTTTCGACGGCGCCCCCCTTCCCTGCCGTATCGAGACCGTAAAAACGGGCGCACCATGTCCGTATTTCCTCTCCCTCTGCTTTGAGACCGCCTCCTTCGACATGGTCCCCCTCCCCCTCTCCTCCCTGTCCCTGTCTCTCGAATAGGAAAGGAGAAAAATTTGTCCTCGGGGTGTGTCATGGAGAAAAACAAGGGAGACGCTCGTCGTCTCCCTTAAACTTGTATTGGAAATAAAGTATAGCACACTACGCTTATTGCATAAGCGATGTGCCACTGCGTGGGATCAGATTTGATTCCTCGCGTGCTTTTCGGCAAGGAATTTTGCTTTTCCCTTCCAATCAAGGTCCTTCGTCCACTCGTATGTTGTGGGAAGAAATTCTTTGATATTTCCCTTCATTGCCTTAAACGGTTCATCATAACATAGAATTTTGCTTGGTTGAATGACTTCGAGCATTCTGTTGTATCCGAGCATAAAGCTCTCCTCGTCGTTCTCCCGATAGTAGGTGCAGACGGCAACGGTAGAGCCCTTCTCCACGCCGTCGAAACAAAATTCAAAGCTGCGTTCGTCCCCCCAGCTGACCGTCGGAATTACGGTAAGCCCCAAACTCTGCCAATAGGCGCCGCACCATCGATTCTTGAACACGCTCATGATCTGCAGCGCGAGCGGCATATCGGTGAACATGCTGAAATCGGGGGAAAGAAGCGCATAGTATTGTTTGAGTTTTTCGGCTTCGTTAAACGCTTTGTCATAGACTTTGTCGAACAGCCAATCGTGCGTGAAAAAGTGAACGGTCTTATAGGCGTTCTTCTCGTCATTTTCCCGTGTATCGACGTAGCTTAAAAGGCTGATCGTGTCGAAGTCGATCTCTTGCTTTCTGATGAGCGGAATTTGATATTTTCCCACCGTTTGAAGCTCGTTCCGCACAAGCTCGCGCTTCCTTTGCGCTTTCTGTTTTTCGTATTCCGTAAGTTCTTCCTGCATATCTCTCCTTTAATCGAACATATAGCTTGGATTTTCGATTTCGTCCCAGATGTCCTTCAAGAGTCGTCCGTCAATGTTTGCTTTTTCCGTAAATTCTTCGCGGGTATCGTACAATTGATATTCTCCGTCGTGCCCGATGCAAATTTTTCCTTGCGTAAACATGACGCCATACAAAATTCCTTTGTAAACGAAAGACATCTCGCTGTAAAAATACAGCCCGTTGACGAAATCTTCAAACGTCGCCTTGAATGGTTTTCCTTGCTTGTACTGCTCTCTTGCCCGCCAGACGGGAACGAGCATGGGATAGCTGATCCCCTGCACTCTCCCCATTTCCTCCTCGTCTTGCTCCATTTCCCAACCGCAATGCGGACATTTCCCATTTCCGAATTCATCGAAAAAGGCGATCTTTCCGCAGACGGTGCAGATGCCCGGAATATCTTTTTTATATGGGTTTTTCTTGCTCATAATTTTCCTCTCTCAATGAAAATTTGGGTCGGGCGGGATATCATGCCCTTCATAACGCTCCCCTTTTCCGCTACTCCAATCCCACGGATGGTCGTGCGGGAAGGGGATATCGCCCTTGGGATTTTGATGAAAATAGTCACGATTGCGAAGCGCTTTTCCCTCGTAATCGTACCACCTGCTCTGTTTCTTTTTTCCGCCTACATATAAATCGTATCTTGAATTTGGCTTCCCTTTTTTATCCAGTCGATTGCCATCGACTCTCACATACGTTCCGCCGCTTGTTGCTCCTCCGCCTCCCATAAAATCTCCTTTGTTTTCGAAATTCAAATACGCGCGCCGTATTCTTGATTTCATTATACCGCAGGTTTTTGCGAGAGGCTCATACTATGCCAAATTTTTTTCGAAAAAAGCAACGGGTTTTCCCCGTTGCTCGTAAAATCCCTATCGATGCCCGTCCTCGCGCCTCCTTTTGGAAAAAGGAGGCGCGAGGACGGTTCGCTTGAAAAACGCTTTCGTCGGTAGGACGGGGCGTTATTTTTTGGCGGGCTCGGAGGGATTCATGAGGTCGCCGATCTTCACGAGGGCGCCCGAAACGGGGAACGCCGCGAGCACGATGCAGATGAGGAACAGGATCTGCGTGAGGTTGAGGTGCACGTTCTCCCACCCCGTGTAGACCAAATTCCCGAGGACGGGCACGAGGAGGACGAGGAAGGTCATCCCCACGGAGAAGGCGTACACGGCGAGGCGCAGAAGATTCATGGGCTGCAAAATTCGATACAGCATCACGAGCCCGCCGAAGCTCACCGCAAGCATGAGCATGGGGTTGATGAGCGAGACCGTCTGCCCTTCGGGGATGGTGGAAAGCGGCCCGAATTCTTCGGGCAAGAAGTACACCCCGATATACACGGCAAACACGCACAGAATGAGCGTGAGCGCCCCGGGGATACTTCGCGATAGAACGAACGGGATAAATTTCCCCTTCACGCGCGCCGTATTGGGCTGGAAGATGGTGACGATGGTGGAAGGCAGCGCCGCGACGAGCACCTCGAAGAGGAGCATGTTGTTGGTGCGGAAGAAGTACGGCGACTTGAGGCAGGCGCAAATGATGGCAAGGAGGGTGATGAACAGCGTTTTCATCACATAGAGCGAAGCGCTCGCCTTGATGTTGTTGATGACCCGGCGCCCTTCGTACACGACGGAGGGGAGGGTGAGGAAGTTGTTGTCGGTGAGGACGAGGTGGGAGACGTTGCGCGCCGCTTCGCTTCCCGAAGCCACCGAGATGGCGCAGTCGGCTTCCTTGAGGGCAAGGATGTCATTCACGCCGTCGCCCGTCATGGCGACGGTGTTTCCCTGCTTTTTAATGGCGCGCACGAGAATGGCCTTCTGCTCGGGGGTGACCCGCCCGAACACGGTATACTGGTTGGCGACGCTTTCGACCTCGGGGGCGGTGAGCCCGTCGAGCGAGATGTACTTTCCCGCGCTCTTCACGCCCACGCGGCGGGCGACTTCGGAGACGGTAACGGGGTTATCGCCCGAAATGATCTTGATCTCCACGTCGTTGTCGCGGAACCACTTGATGGTGTCCACGGCGTCCGAGCGGATATTGTCGGCAAGGGTGATGATCGCCATGGGTCGAAGGATGGAGGGAAGGCGTTCGCCCACGATTTGGTTGGGGGAGTAAGCGAGCACCAAGACGCGCAGTCCCGACTGGGCGTATTGCTTGACGATCTTATCGACCTTCGGCGGCATGGGGCGGAGCACAAATTCGGGCGCGCCCATGACGAATGTGCCCGTCTCCCCGAAGGACGCCGCGGAGAGCTTTCTCTTGGAGGAGAAGGGGATGACCGCCGTCGCCGAGAGGGCGCTCGAGTGCCCGAAGCGGTTGAAGAGGGCGATGGAAGTCTGATTGTTGTCGTCGATGGCGGCGAGCATGCTTCCCATGATGTCCTCCAACGAGTAATCGGTGTAGTTGGCGAGGATCATGCAGTCGTTCACCGTCATCCTTCCGTCGGTAATGGTGCCCGTCTTGTCGAGGCAGAGAACGTTGACGCGGGCGAGCATTTCGAGGGAATAGAGGTCTTGCACGAGGGTGTGCTGTTTCCCGAGCCGCCGCACGCCGATCGCCATCGCGATGGAGGTGAGGAGCAGCAGCCCCGAGGGGATCATTCCCACGATGACCGCGCCCGTCGCCATGATGGATTCGGAGACGTTCCCGCCCGTCACCCGCCAGTTGATGAGCATGGTGATGGTGGAGATGATGACGATGAGCACGCCGATGACGCGGATGAAGAGCTGAATGGAATTCATGATCTCCGAACGCGGCTTTTTGTACTTCTTCGCCTTGGAGGTGAGGGAATTTAGGTAGGTGTTTTTCCCCACCTTGTCCGCCCGCACGCGGCAGGAACCGCTCGCAATGAACGAGCCCGCATACAGCACATCCCCGATCTGCTTTTTGACGGGGACGGATTCTCCCGTCAAGAGGGATTCGTTCACCTCCGCGATGCCGTCCGCCAAAATGCAGTCGGCGGGCACCTGCTGCCCCGCTTCGAGCACGAGCACGTCGTCGATGACGATCTCCGTGATGGGGATCTCGAGCTTCACCCCGCCGCGCACCACTTTGGAGGTCGCCGAGACGAGCACGGAGAGCTTGTCGATCTGCTTCTTCGCGAGGATCTCCTGAATGATGCCGATGGCGAGGTTGACGGCGAAAATTCCCACAAAGAGGAATTGCGTGATGTCCGCCCCCGCATAGATGAGCGCGACCGCCACGATGAGGCAGAGGAGATTGAAGAACGTGCAGATATTTCCCACGAAAATGCTGACGTAGGATTTGGAATACTTTTTGTTGACGTCGTTGAAAAAGAAGTGCGAGAAGCGGTCCTCGACCTGCTCTTGCGTGAGCCCCTGATCGAGCGCGGGCGTATAGCGCGTTTCGGGCTCGGCGGGAATCTCCTTGGCACGGCGGAATTGCTTCATGAGCGCCTTGCGCGAGGGTTGCTCCGCCTGCTGCACGCCGCCTTCTTCGAGCACGCGCGTGGAAAAGCTCTTCTTGCCCGCAGAAGGGGTCGCGTCCTCGAGAATGGGCTCGGGCGCCTCGACCTCCGCTTGCGGCTCTGTCGGTTTGTTGGGGTCGGTTTTCAAAGCAAGCCTCCTTACTTGTTCCCATTATACACCTTGTATGACAAAATGTCAAAGCCTCCGCCCCCGCTTTTCGGATTTTTTGAGAAGAACCCGCCCTCCGTGGAATAAGATGCCCCTCCCCCTGCGTCCCCCACCCCAAAGGGGAGGGGGATAAATTGTGGAAAAGAATCCCCTTCCTTTTTAAGGAGGGGGACACAGGGGGAGGTTCTCCTCATTCCGAACGGAGCGCAAGCGAAGTGAGAGAATCTTCTTGCGTGTTGTACCACGGAGTAGAAGATACACTCGCCCCTTGCGGGGCTCGGTATGAGGGGGTTCCCCCTCCCGCGAGGCAACGCGTCATTCTGCTCCGCGCCACCCACCCCTCCCCCTGTATCCCAGCCAAGGCACGCCCTACGGGTGCCTCCCCGCGCGCGGGGAGGGGGATAAGATAGAGCTGCCCCTATTTATGGGGGCGGCTCCCGCGTAAGCGGGTGGTGGGGGTTGCCCCGAGTGAGCGGTGGGAATTTTGCCCCCACCTGTCTCGCTACGCTCGCCACCCGCCCCCATAAATAGGGGCAGGTGCACGCCTTGGCGCCCACCCCTTGAGGGCACCCGTAGGGCATGCCTTGTGCAGTGGGTGTCACGAGCGAAAGCGAGTGAAGGAAGGGGTGTTGCACATTTTTCGTCGAATTTAGCGGCTGATCGAAGGAAATTATATAGGATAAATTCCTATATGTCAAGATATTTATTGGATTTTTTCCTATACTTTTTTCATGGGAATCGCAAAATTGGTAGGGGAAAATTTGAAGGCGGCGCGGCAGGCAAAGGGGCTTACGCAGGCGCAGATCGCGGCGGAATTGCACAAATATCAGTCCGATTACAGCGAGTACGAAACGGGCAAGGTCCAGCTCGACTACGAAAAGATCGTGTTTCTGTGCAAGCGGCTGGATATTTCGCCCAACGACTTATTCGGTTTCGAATGATCCTTTGAAAGAAACGGCGGCGCTTGCGTAGAGTTTATCAAGAAATCCCCCGAAAGGCGTTGCGTTTTCGGCGCATTCGTTGTATAATGGAGGTACAAATAGAGGTGAAAGCATGATCGATATCGCACTCCTTCGCAGCGAGCCCGAGCTCGTGCGCGAAAACATTCGCAAAAAATTTCAAGACCGCAAGCTGCCGCTCGTGGACGAAGCCCTCGCCCTCGACGAACGCCGCCGCGCCCTTCAGACGGAAGGGGACACCCTCCGCGCTTCCCGCAACGCCCTCTCCAAACAAATCGGGCTGTTGATGCGCGAGAAGAAGCAGGCGGAGGCGGAAGAGGTGAAGGCGCAGGTCGCCGCCAACGCCAAGCGGCTCGAGGAGATCGAGGCGGAGTCCGCCGAGGTCGCGGAGCAGCTCAAGGCCGTGATGATGCGCATTCCCAACATCATCTCCAAGGATACCCCCATCGGGAAGGACGATACGGAAAACGTCGAGCGCAAGCGCTTTTTGGAGCCCAAGACCCCCGACTTCGAAGTGCCCTATCATTTGGACATTTTGGAAAAGCTCGGCGGCATCGATATCGACAGCGCGAGGCGGACAAGCGGTCAGGGCTTCTACTATCTCACGGGAGACATTGCGCGGCTGCACTCCGCCGTTCTCACCTACGCCCGCGACTTCATGATCGAAAAGGGCTTTACCTACGTCATCCCGCCCTACATGATCCGCTCTTCCGTCGTCTCGGGCGTGATGAGCTTCGAGGAAATGGACGGCATGATGTATAAGATCGAGGGGGAGGACCTGTACCTCATCGGCACCTCCGAGCACTCCATGATCGGGAGATTCATGGGGCAGACCCTCGACGAAAAGCAGCTCCCCCTCACGCTCACGAGCTATTCCCCCTGCTTCCGCAAGGAGAAGGGCGCGCACGGCATCGAGGAGCGGGGCATCTACCGCATTCACCAATTCGAGAAGCAGGAGATGATCGTCATCTGCAAGCCCGAAGAGAGCGAAGCGTGGTATGAAAAGATGTGGAATTACACCGTGGAGCTGTTCGTCTCCATGGAGATCCCCGTCCGCCAGCTCGAGTGCTGCTCGGGGGACCTTGCAGACCTCAAATACCGCAGTTGCGACGTGGAGGCGTGGTCTCCCCGCCAGCAGAAGTACTTCGAGGTGGGAAGCTGTTCCAACCTCACAGACGCGCAGGCGAGGAGGCTCGGCATTCGCTATAAGACGGAGAAGGGCAGCGCGTTCGCCCACACCCTCAACAACACCGTCGTCGCGCCGCCGCGCATGCTCATCGCCTTCCTCGAGAATCACCTGCGCGCGGACGGAAGCGTGTATATCCCGCCCGTCCTTCGCCCCTACATGGGCGGAAAGAGCGAGATCGCCCCTAAAAAGAACTGATGCAGTACGTCTTTTTCGATATTGAATGCGCGTGCGTTTTTAAGAGCGTCGCGAAAATTTGTGCCTTTGGGTATGTCCTCACCGACGAGAATTTCAACGTCCTCGAGCGGGAGGACATCCTTCTCAACCCCAAGGGCAAATTTCATTTGACCGACCGCAAGGGAAAGGAGGGGCTGGTGCTCCCCTACGAGTATGAGGATTTCAAGAAGTATCCGCTCTTTCCCTCCGCATACAAGCGCATTAAAACGCTGCTCGAAAGCAAGGAGCACATCGTCCTCGGGCACGCCACCCTCAACGACGTGAATTACTTGAACCTCGAGACCAAGCGCTACAAGCTCCCTTCCTTCCGCTTCTTTTGGCACGACACCCAATTCTTTTGGATGAACACCGCCAACGCCTACGGGCAGCAGCTCGGGCTGGGCGCCATTGCCGAGCAGCTCGGGGTGGAATTCACTCCCCACCGCGCCGTGGACGACGCGTATGCCACCATGCGCGTATGCGAGGCGATGTGCAAGCGCGAGGGCGTGGATGTGCAGGGGCTGCTCCTCAAATACGGCATGCGCGCGGGGCGCATCGAGAATTACCGCATTTCCCAGCCGACCTCCGTCGGGCTCAAGAAGTATCTCGACGATCGCCACAACGAGCGCGAAGCCCATCACCGCGCCCACGAGGAATTTTACCGCTTCGTCAACAAGAACATGCACCGCAGGAAGAAGGGCGGCAACCTCGAGGGGAAGGTATTCTGCTTTTCCAAGGAGCTCGAGGATGAAGTCGCCACCTCCGTGCGGCTGGTGAAGGCCATCTTCGACGGCGGGGGAAGGTACACCTCCCGCCCCGGCGAGTGCAACGTGTATATCGCGCGGGATAC
The DNA here is from genome assembly GCA_947630365.1 of uncultured Clostridia bacterium. Classification (GTDB taxonomy): domain Bacteria; phylum Bacillota; class Clostridia; order Christensenellales; family Borkfalkiaceae; genus Gallimonas. The sequence goes on along the minus strand of CANRHI010000012.1, from coordinate 23,037 downwards.
GGGCGGCATGCGCTACCAGAACGCGCTCCAAAGCGGCGCGGCGTTCATTCCGCTCGACAGCATCGAGGACGCCTTGGGGAGCGTGCAGGCATGAGGCCCCCGGAAGCATTTTTATCGAGAGAAAAGGAGAGGCTGGGAAGCGATTTCCCCGCCTTTTTGGCTTCTTACGACACCCCGCCCGAAAAGGCCGTCCGCGTGAACACCCTCAAAATTTCCCCCGAGGAATTCGAAAAGAGGGCGCCCTTCCCCTTAAACGGAAACGTGGAGGGCGAGCGCGCGGGCTTTTATGTGGGGGAGGAAAAATTCGGCGCCGACCCCTACCACGCGGCGGGGCTCTACTATGTGCAGGAGCCCTCGGCGATGACGGTGGGGCGGGCGGCTCCCCTTCCCAAGAGGCGCGTGCTCGATCTGTGCGCCGCGCCCGGGGGAAAGACGACCCACCTCGCCGCGCGCATGGCGGGGGAGGGCATTCTCGTCTCCAACGAGATCGTGTATTCCCGCGCCAAAATTCTGTCGCAAAACGTCGAGCGCATGGGCATTTGCAATTGCGCCGTGGTGAGCGCCCCGCCCGAACGGCTCTCGCGGCTGCTGCCCGCAGTGTTCGATCTCGTCGTGGTCGACGCGCCCTGTTCGGGGGAGGGAATGTTCAAAAAGGAGCCCGCCGCCCTTCGCGAATGGAGCGAGGAAAACGTGCGCGGGTGCGCCCTGCGGCAGGAGGGCATCCTCGAGGAGGCGGTGCGGCTGCTCGCGCCGGGCGGGCATATCGTCTACTCCACCTGCACCTTTGCGGAGGAAGAGGACGAGGGGCAGATAGAGAACTTCCTTGCGCGGCACGGGGATTTTGCGCTCCTGCGGGAGGAGAAGCTCTACCCGCACACCTTTCGCGGCGAGGGGCACTTTTGCGCCGTGCTCGAAAACCGAAGCGCCTCTTCCCTTGCAACAGAAGGGGCACCCCCCACCCTACCCTCCCCCCTCAGGTATAAGGGGGGAGGCATGAGGGGCGAATCTTGCCCTCCCCCTGCGTCGGGGAAGGGACAGCCCATAGCTTCTTGCCCTCCCCCTGCGTCGGGGGTAGGGGAGGGGGTCCGCCCTCTTCCCCCCGTCAAGCCCTTCCCCGTGCATAGAAACGCACAGGCCGAGCGGGCATTCCGCGCCTTCGAGGAGGACTTCGCGGAGACGCCTTTCCCCGGCGCCATCCACACCCTTGCGGACGGGCGGATGTTCCTCGTGCCCCGCGGCATGCCCGATTTTTCGGGCGTGAGCATCCTGCGCCTCGGGGTGGAGCTCGGGTCATGGGACGGGAAGCTCTTCAAGCCCGCGCACGCGCTCGCCATGGCGGCGGGCCATTCTGCGCGGCGCAAGCTCTCCCTCACCCGCGAGGAGGCGAAAAACTACCTCCGCGGCGAGACCATGGAGGCAGATCTTCCCGACGGCTGGTGCACGGTGTGCGTGGAGGACTTCCCCATGGGGCTCGGGAAATGCGTGGGGCATGTCGTAAAAAATCATCTGCCCAAGGGGCTGAGAGCGTAAAGGGGGGCACCATGTCCGAGGAAGGGCGCGAGAAAATCAAAACGCGGGGCGTGTTTTTGGCGCTTCTCGCCCTCGCATGGCCGACCATGCTCGAGCAGCTCATGCAGACGGCGGTGCAGTATGTCGATACCGCCATGGTGGGCGCGGTCGGCACGGACGCCACGGCGGCGGTCGGAGCGACGACCACGGTCAACTGGCTGTTCGGGAACACCATCTCCGCCATCGGCGTGGGGTTTCTCGCCTACATATCGCAGGCCATCGGGCGCGGGGAGGAGGGAAAGGCGCGCGCGGCGTCGGGGCAGTGCGTCTTTGTCACCATCGTCGTCGGCGTGCTGTTCACCGCGCTTGCGCTCTCGTTGAGCGGCGTCGTGCCCGTGCTCATGCAGGTGGAAGAGCCCCTTCGGCGGGCGAGCTCCCGCTATTTCTTTATCTTGTACACGACGATGCTCTTTCGCACGGCGAGCATCCTCTTCGGCACTGTGCTGCGGGCGGCGGGGGACACCAAGACGCCCATGCTCGCGGGCGCGGCGCTGAATTTCGTGAATATCGTTCTCAACTACTTCCTCATCTATCCCACCCGCACGGTCTCGTTGTTTGGAAACGAAGTGCTCATGTGCGGGGCGGGCTGGGGCGTCGAGGGCGCGGCGGCGGCGAGCGCCATTTCGTATATGGTCGGCGGCGTCATCGTCTTTTTCGTGCTCCTCTTCCATAAGAAGGTCTCCTTTCGCGGGCAGAGCATTTGCCCCAAGAAGGAGGTGCTCTTCCCTTGTATGAGGGTCGCCCTTCCCAACATGGTGCAGCGGTTTGCGACGTCGTTCGGGTACGTCGCCTTCGCCTCCATGATCAATTCGCTCGGCAAGCTCTCCACGGCGGCGCATACCGTCGCGAACACCGTCGAGTCCGCCTTCTATATCCCCGGCTGGGGTATGCAGACGGCGGCGGCGACGCTCGCGGGGAACGCCTACGGCGCGGGGGATAGGGAGACGCTCAAGCGGCTCTCCTTCGTCTCGGTGTGCTTCGAGACGGCGCTCATGGTGCTCTCGGGCGGGCTGCTCTTTGCCTTTGCGCCGCAGCTCGTTTCCCTCTTTTCGAAGGATGGAGAGGTCATCTCCCTCGGCGCAACGGTGCTGCGCATGGTCGCCCTCTCCGAGCCATTCTACGGCATCGCCATCGTGCTCGAGGGCATCATGCAGGGAATGGGCAAGACCCGCCTCCCGTTTGTGTATAACGTCGTCGGCATGTGGGGCGTGCGCATTGCGGGAACGGCGGTGTGCGTCGCCTTGGGGCACGGGCTCGTGAGCGCGTGGGGCTGCATGATCGCCCACAACGTGATGCTCTTCGTCGCTTTCGCCATCACCTTCCTCGTGAGAATGCGCAAGGGGAAGGAATAGAGGCGTTTTTGTGTATAGAAGCGCAACCTCCCCCTGCGTCCCCCTCCTTACAAAGGAGGGGGATTTTGCTGTTGTTGTCCACTCCTTACAAAGGAGGGGGATTCCCCTTCCCCAACCCACTGCTCTCTTAATGGGAAGGGAGCATAAACCCCTTGGCTGCCCCTTGAGGGGGAGCTGGCGCGCTGTCTTGCGCGCCTGAGGGGGTGTCATCTCAAAACAGGCAACACCCCTTCCGTCACTCGCCGCGGCTCGTGCCACCCACCCCTCAAGGGGTGGGCAAGGGACGCTCGCCCCCTTATACTTGAGGGGCACGGAAAACAAAAGAAAGGGTCCGCAAGGCGCGGACCCTTTTCCTACAATATATATTCCTGTTACTCGTCGTAGGGATCGATGCCCTTCTTCTCCTGCGGCTTTTCGGGAGCGGGTGCGGGAGCTGCCGGGCGGCTCTTCTTCGACTTCGGAGGCTTGGGGCCGTTCTTCTTGCTGCGCTTGCGGATGGCGCGGAAGGCAACGGCGCCGATGGCGAACAGCGTCACGAACGCGAGGAGCGAGGAGGAGAGCACCAGCCAAATGTTGGTGTCGGAGGGCTCTTCCTCGTCGTCCGTCGAAGTGTCGGTATCCGTATCGGTATCGAGCGCATCGGGCGTGACGCTCACTTCCGCCGCCGAGTAGTCGAGGAACATAGCGATCTCGGGCGTGCCCGAAGTTTCGCCGTCGTCCACATACTTGAGCCACATGAGCTGCTCATCCTTGGTCGTTTGGTCGTAGCTGCCCCACTTGCTACCGAGGTCGACTTCGTCGAGCGTCCTGTCGTGGCGGAGGAAGCTCTTCGCGTCGTAGAAGGTGAAGGTGTAGTACAGCCCAAGGCTCTTATTCACCTTCTCCGCGTCGCCCTCGAGGCGGTTCGCCTCCGTGTCGAGGAGGGTATCCACGGCGTTGTCGCGCAAAGTGTCGAAGTTGCTCGAGGAGGCGGAGCTGTATGCGTCGAAGAACACATAGCCGCCGCTGATGAAGCCGTCCGTCGCGTTGTCGCGCGCGCCCGCCCAAAGCTCGAGGCGGTACGTCTTGGCTTCGCTCCCCGCACGGACGTAGAAGGAAACGGTCGTCCAGCTCTCCTCCGTCTGTTCGGTGCCCTTCACTTCGATGACGGCCTTGTATGCCGACAGATCGGTATTCGCCTCGTTGTAGCGGAGGTACTTCTCTGCCTCGACCCCTTGTGCCTCGGTGAAGTCGTACACGCGCTGCGAGTAGGAGTATGCGCCGTTTGCGAAGGTGCGGTAAGCGTAGTAGACCACCTTGCCGTTCTCTTCCTGCCCGTAGAAGGCGATCTGCCCGTCGCTCGTCACGAGGTTGTTCTCCTCGTCTTTATCGTAATTTTTGAGGTTGGCGTAGTAGTTGCTGTCCGCCTTGTCGGCACGGGTGTAGAGGCCGTTGGTCTCGAGATAGAAGAGGGTATCCGTCTTTTTCTTGAAGCCCTTCTCGGTCGGGTCGCTCTTCACGACGTTGCCGTCCGCATCGTACCAATAGGTGTACTGCGGAAGAGTGGGCGTGAGCAGGTTGTTGAAGCCCTTGGAAAGATCGGAGGTATCGAGAAGGTAGATGAACGCGCTCATGCCCGCCTTTACCTTCACGCGGACGGTGATGCGCTGCGCGGAGCCCGAGGAGATGGTCGTCTTGAGCGTGCTCGAAACGATGCCGTAGGAGGGCTGGTTTGCGCCGCTTGCGTTGAGAAGGACGAACGGCTGGCGGTTGGGATAGGCGGAGTTGTTCTTATCTCCGAAGAGATTTCCCCACCATTCTTCGGCAGTTGTCGTCGTCCCCGCGATGGTGTCGAGCGCGCTCTTCCATTCGTTGCCCGCTTCGGCCGTAGAGAGACCGTAGTAATTTCCCTTATGTTCGGCATTGAGAAGCCCGCTGTAGATGCCCTCGGGCGTCTCTTTCGCCTCTTCGCCGCCGAGCTGCTTGCTGCCCGCAACGACGCCGCGGAAGGCGGCAGGGGTCGCAAGCCCGTTCTCGATATCCGAGGAGGCCTCGGCGTCTGCAAACTTGGAGGTATCCTTGGTGTACTCGGTGAGCTCCACTTTCTTGGCATAGTTGCCCGTGGAAGCGTAGCCGTATTGCGCCTTGGTGAGGGTGGCACAGCGAAGGTCGGCAAATGCCGCGTAGCCGTCGCAATAATCCGTCGCCTTGGTGCCCGCCACGGAGGTGGGACCGTAGGTGAATTTGAGGGAGAAGGTCTTTTCGCCGTCCGTCGTGTTGCTCACGAAGAAGAAGCACTGCACCCAACCCTTATAGATATCGGTGAGCTCTTCGTTGGAGTCGTCGATGGTGACGGGGTCGACCGTCGTCGTGTCGAAGGGGGAGATGACGGTCTCGTTCTCGCCGTCGACAAGCGTCACGCCCGCGCCCGAGATGCCCGAACGCATCGCGCTCGTCTTGACAAAGAAGGAGATGAGCAGGTACTGGTCCTTGTTGAGCGTGAACGCAGTGTCGTTTTCGAGCTTGGCGGTGTATGCCGCGCCGTTCGTTGAGAGAAGAAGAATGACGTTTACGCTGTTTTGGGCGCTCCCGCCGAAGGGGAATTTGTTCTCGAAGTCGTTCTCATAGATGTTTGAGAAGAACTTGTTGGTGCCCGCAAGCGCCGTGAGCTCGTCGAACGTCTTCACGCCCACCACGTTCTGCGCGTCCTCCGCAGCAGGGGTCTCGTCCTTGTCCTCGTCGGGGACGGGGTTACCTGTGCTATTGCCTTTTGCGCTGTTATCTTTGATGACCGACTTGTAGGTGATGCTGCCCGAGACTTCCTCGGTGAGACCGAAGGTGGGCGGCGTGGTGAGAGATTCCATCTCGTGCTCGGCGAGCATGTCGAGCGCGTAGGTGCTCTTGTAGCTGCCGTCCTCTTTTTTGACGACATCTTGGTCGAAAATCTTTTGGTCGCCGACCGAGTTGAGGTCGCACTTCACGGAAGTATCGAGGTTCTCGACGCCCTTGTCATACGCGTCGCTCGAGATCTTCTTCACCGTCACGTCGTCGAAGAAGGCGTAGCCGTCCACTGCCTCGTAGCGGTTGTCCGACGAGGTGCCCTGCCCGAGCCCGAGCTTGATGCGGAAGGTCGTCGTCGCATAGGTGTTGGCACGGATGTACACCGTGTATTGCTGCCACTTGCCCTTGGTGTTGATGTTCTTGATCTGCATCTCGTCCTGCGTGTTGCCGCCGAGCGAGTTGATGATGCCGATGTATGCGCCGCCGCGCTTTTCGAGCTCTTTCTTGTCGTCGGGATTTTTCTCCGAATAGTAGTGGAAGAGCCTGTCCGTGCGCACCCAAACGGAAACTTCCGCCGCCGAGCCCGCTTCGAGCGTAATGGTCGTGGAGGAGGTGTAGTACTGCGCCGTCCCCATGACGCCGTCCGAGGTGCGCATGTTGTGGATCATGAGCACCGCCGTCTCATCCTCCGCGTGGCCTTCGTGCAGGTCGAGCCCCTTCTTGCCGAATTGCTTGGAGAGGTCGTCCACGTCCTCGAAGTCGATGGTGTAGTTGTATTTGTCGAAGAGCGTCTTTGCTTCCGACCCGTCCTCGAGCTTATCGACTTCCGACTTGAACGTATCGAGGAAGTAGAGGCGGTCGTACACCGTAACGTCGTCGTCCTCCCAGTGGGCGACGGCGTCGTCGATCGAGGCAAACGTCGTCACTTGCTTTGTCTCGCCGCCGCTCTGCGTGCGGTCGAAGGTGGAGAGGTTTTTCGAGCCGGGGGAAGTGATCTGCTTCCATTCCTCGCTCTCCGTCTCGATGAGGCCCGAGCGCGCGTTCGAGGAAGGCGAGCCCGAGGAGAACGACCAGCTCGTCGGCGTAGAGATGAAAGTACGCTTGTCCTCGAGCTTGGTGTCGCGCTCATCGTAAAATTCAAAATTCCCGTTCTTGAGGAGCTGGGTATCCGTCGCGGTGCTTACGGTAGGCTCCTCGTCCTCCGTCGGCGTCTCTTCCCCGCCGCAGGCGGAAAGCAGACCCAGCGAGAGCGTCGCCGAGAGGGCGATCGAAAGCGCGGCGATGGAGCGCTTACGGGTGAAAAAGAAAGATTTCTTCGACATAACAACATCCTTTTCGCGGACGGCGCTGTGCGCCGACCGTCGTGTTTTTCGCAATACGACTTTATTTTAATATAAAATGGCGCGAGACGCAAGCAATTCCGCGCGAATTCGTGCAAAAAGTGAGAAATTTTTTTTCTTCCTCACATACTTTTCAAGAAAAAGGGGCGCCCGCAAGCCCCTCACGGAGGCAAAATGAAGAAATACGGCGTCTATCGCACCGCGCTCGCGGGCGCGCTCACGGGAGCGGCGAGCGGACTGCTCGGCGGCGGAGGGGGAATGCTCGCGGTGCCGCTCCTCGAAAGGGCGGGGCTCTCCCTTCGCCGCGCCCACGCGACGGCCATCGCCGTCGTGCTCCCCGCGTGCATGTTCGGCGGCGCCGTCTATGCGGCGCTCGGGCTGCTGCCGCTGTCTGTTCTGCTCCCCGTGACGCTCGGCGTCGTCGCGGGAGGGAGGGTCGGGGCGCGGCTGCTGTCCTTTGTTCCGCCGCGGGTCCTCGACGCCGCCTTTTGCCTTCTCACCTTTCTTGCGGGCGGGAGAATGCTCTTTCCGTGAGCTTTCTTGTCTACCTTCTCTGCGGGCTTTTGGGCGGGGTGCTCGGCGGCATGGGAATGGGCGGCGGAACGCTCCTTTTGCCTCTTCTCACCCTCGCTTGCGGGGTGCCGCAACGCGTCGCACAAGGGGTGAATCTTGCGGCGTTCGTCCCCATGTCGCTTTTCGCGCTCGCCGTGCACAGGCGGGAGGGGCTGGTGGAAACGAAAAATCTCCTTCCCGCCGCGCTCTTTTCGGCGGCGTGCGCCCTCGCCGCCGCCCCGCTCGCCGCATTTCTTCCGCCCGCGGCGCTCCGCGCAGGTTTCGGGGCGCTCCTTCTTGCGCTTTCTCTTGTGCGCGCCCGCGTCCTCGTTCGGGCGCTTTTCTGCCGTAAAACGCAAAAAAAACCGCCTTCGCAACAAAAATATTTTTGAAAAGGGTATGGACAAACCCCAAAACGTATGGTACAATATCGTTAGAATCGATTAAAATCGGGTAAGTGTGTGGTAAATCGCCCGATGAGACGGAAAATACATTTCCAAAAGGACGTGATCGAATGGAAAAAATCGGCATAATCGACCTCGGCTCCAATTCCGCCCGTCTCGTCATTGTTGAGATCTTCGACGAGAATTATTTTGTCGTCGTGGACGAGTTGAAGGAGAGCGTCCGCCTCGGACAAGACATGGACCGAGACGGGTTTTTGAAGCCGCAACGGGTCGCGGAGACCATCAAGACGCTGAAGATGTTCAAGCGCCTGTGCGATTCGAGCGGGGTCACGCGGATCATCGCCGTCGCCACGGCGGCGGTCCGCCGCGCCAAAAACCAGCGCTCCTTCCTCGACGAGATACAGGCGACCGTGGGGATCCGCGTCGACGTGCTCTCCGAAGAGGAGGAGGCGACGCTCGTCTATCGCGGCGTCATCAATTCCATGGACGTACCCAAGGGCATCATCCTCGAGATCGGCGGCGGCAGCACCAAGATCATCTACTACAACCGCAGGAGCATTCTGCACTTCGTCACCCTCGGCTTCGGCGCCGTCACGCTTACCGACCTCTTCAAGAACGACGGGCTCTCGCCCGAGAAGCAGGCCGAGCGCGTCGAGGAGTTTTTCATCGAGCAATTCAAGAAGATCGAATGGCTCTCGGAGGTGGAACCCGATACGCAGATGATCGGCGTCGGCGGGTCCTTCCGCAACCTCTACAAGATGAACCGCATCGTGCGAAAGTACCCCCTCAACACCGTGCACAACTACCAATTCGAGGTGGAGGACTTCCGCTTTATCTACGATACCGTCCGCGTGCTCGACGTGGAGAAGCGCAAGCGCATCCGCGGCCTCTCGCCCGCCCGTGCGGACATCATGCCGGCGGCGATGGCGATCATCAAGGCGTTTACCGACTATCTGCACATCGAGAGCTTTACGATAAGCGGCTGCGGGCTGCGGGAAGGCATCATGTTCAACGAGGCGATCCCCCTCACCGTGGAGCGCCCCATTTCGGACGTGCTCTCCTACTCCCTCAACACCCTCGTCAAGTACTACGGGTGCGACGAGAAGCATGTCGAACACGTCGTCCACCTCGCCATCCAGCTGTTCAAACAGCTCCGCGTGCTGCATAAATTCCCGCGCATCTACTTGAAAGTCCTCAAAATCGCGGCGAGTCTGCACGATGCAGGCACGCGCGTGCGCTGGTACAACAACCAAAATCACAGCCGCTACATGATCTTGAACGCCGGCCTCTATGGGGCGACGCACCGCGAGATCGTGCTTGCCGCGTTCGTCGCGGGGTGCCACAGGAAGGAGGACGTCAACCCCGCCGACTGGGCAAAGTATAAGGACATCGTGAGTGACGAGGACCTCGAGATCGTGAAAAAGCTCGGCGTACTCCTCCGCATCGCGGAATGCCTCGACCGCGACGGCACGGGAATGGTCACGGGGATCAATTGCGACGTTCTCGGCGATTCCGTCATCATGAAGACCGAGCTCGCGGGAGACGCCGCCCTCGAGATCCGTCAGGCGACCATCGCGGGCGTCGAATTCAAACGCGCCTTCAAAAAGAATTTGGAGATATTGTGATCCCGCAGGGCTTTTATCCCCTTCCCCTTCGGGGAGGGGGACACAGGGGGAGGGGCTTCGCTGTAAAGCTGCCCCCTTTGAAGGGGGCGGCTCCCGCGTAGCGGGTGGTGGGGGTTGCCCCCGTGTTACCGCGTCATTCTGTTCCGCCCGAGCTTCTTTTGTATTCCAAGGGCGGCACGAGCGCGTAGCGCGAAGTAGCCCCCTTGTGGGGCGAAGAATCCCGAGGATGAAAATTCGTACTTCGGCATGTTTCGGTCGCTTTGCTCCCTCGACATGACGCGGTATCCCAGCGCTTCCCTCAAATAGGGGAGCCGAGGGACGGAACAAAAGCAGCGCGACGGTCCCCCTCCCAATGGGGGAGACTCAGGCATACACAATGGCACTTCTTCTTGCGAGCAATTCGCCGCGCAGGCGCGAGCTGCTCAAGCAGATCACCCCGAATTTTCGCATAGAGCCCTCTTTGTTCGAGGAATCGGCAAAGGGGCTTTCCGCACATGAGACCGCGCTCCTCTTCGCAAGGGGGAAGGCGGCGGAGGTGCTCTCGCGCTTCCCGCAGGATGTTGCGCTCGGGGCGGATACCGTGGTCTCCCTCGGGGAGCAAATTTTGGGCAAGCCCCGCTCGGCGGAGGAGGCAAAGCACATGCTCCGCGTCCTCTCGGGAAAGGAGCACGCCGTGTATACGGGCGTCGCGCTCCTCGGCGGGGAGAAGGCGCTCTCCTTGGTCGTGCGGACGGCGGTGTTCTTCCGCCCGCTCACCGAAAAAACCATCGAAGAATACGTTGCAACGGGCTCCCCGCTCGACAAGGCGGGGGCGTATGGCATACAGGACGGCTTTGGGCTCGTCGAAAAAATCGAGGGGAGCTACTCCAACGTGGTCGGGCTCCCCGTGGAGGAGACCCGCGCACTCCTCATAGAGCATGGAGGGATCATATGCTGAAGCTGGCGATCGACTTCGGAACGGCGATCACAAAAATTTTCAAACTCGGGCAGGGGGGCATCGTGCTCTCCGAGGCGACCTGCGTCACCGTGAGCAAGGAGACGGGGGAGATCCGCGCCTTCGGCGACGAGGCGAAGCGGCTGCTCGGCAAGACGGCGGAGGCGACCGAGGTGCGCTTCCCCGTGTACGAGGGCGAGATCGCCGACGAACGGCTGGCGGCGGCGCTCCTCGAGTACTTCCTCGGGAAAATTTCGCGCCGCGGGCGCATCGAAGCGCTCTTCTGCGTGCCTTCGGGATGCGACAGCGCGCACAGGGCGCAGTATCTTCGCGTGGCTTCCGCCGCGGGCATCTCCCGCGTGCGCTTTGCCGAAACGCCCTATCTCGTCGCCCTCGGGGCGGATTGCCCGCTCTCGGAGGCCAACCCCGTGTTTGCCCTCGACATCGGCGCGGGAAAGACGAGCGCCGCCGTGTTCTCCCTCGACGGCATCATTGCGGGCTTCACCATCAACGTGGGCGGGAACAATATCGACGTGCGCATCATCGACCACATCGCCGAGCAATTCAATTTGAAGATCGGATCGCTCTCCGCCGAACGGCTGAAAAACCGCATCGGCAGCCTCATCGAGTACGACAATCAGGAGGAGGCGACCAACGGGCGGGACATCACGACGGGCAAACCCCGTTCGGAGAGCATCTCCTCGGGCGATCTCTTCCTTCCCATCCGCCAATATGTGGATAAGATCCTCGAGTACGCGGAGATGATGCTCCGCAAGCTCCCCGCGGAGGTCTCCGCCGTCATGTGCAAGAGCGGCGTGTACCTTTCTGGCGGGGTGACCGCGCTTGCGGGCTTCGACAACTACGTCTCCGACCGTCTGCAGATGGAGGCGCACCCCGCGCCCGACCCGCTCATGTCCATCGTGCTCGGCGGCGGAAGGGCGATCGGCAACAGCGCGCTCTTGCGCAGGATCGAGCTTTTGTAAAGGGTTTCCCCCGTTTTTCGGGGGACGTTTGCTCTCCGCGGGCGAAATCACTTGACATCGCCGCGGCGGGAAGATTATAATGAGGTATCCTTCAAAGGAGGGAATGCACATGAAACGGGTGTTCATGGCGGCTGCGGTCGCCCTTTCGGCAATGGTATGTTTGGTCGGCTGCGGCGGCAGCGCGGCGGATAGCATCGAGGGCTCCCTCGTCACAAAGGGGCAGTGGGACGCCGCCTTTTCCCTCTTCCACGGGAACGCCTCTTCCTTCTCGGTCACGGAGACGACCTCCTACACCTACGAGGCGGCGGATAGGACCGAAGAGCATTTGAGCGCGAGCGTCTCTCTCGACAAGGAATTTTCCTATGTGCGCAGTGGCGGAAAGGAGCATGTAAGCGGCTCCAAGAGCTACCGCGTCGTCGGCGAGGCGGAAGAGTGCATCCGCGAAGGGATCAAAATCGGGGCGCTCCCGGAGAACGAGGAAACGTTCATCGCCGAGGAGGTCCCGTCCGAGAGCGGCACGACGGAGTACGAGAGCTTTTACGACTATGCGGGGAGCATCCTCTACAATCCCTCCGAAGGGGGTTGGACGCAGGTGAAAAACGGCGATTCCCCCATGGAAGAGCTCCTCTTGGCGCTCGGAAAAATTTCGGCGAGCTTTTCGGGGCTCACCTACCGCGCCGAGGAAGGGGGCTTCGTCTATGAATTGCAGGAGGATGAGGAGCCCGACCCGCCCAAGGAGGACGAGGAGGACCCCGAGGACCGGGAGCGGCATGTGAATACAAAGCTCCTCGTCAAATTCGGGACGGACAGCCGCCTTGCCGCCGTCGTCTATACATGGGAATACCACACGCGCCAAGAGCAGGAGACGGCATTGCGGACGGTCTGCACCGTCGAATACCTCTTCACCTACGGCGAAACGGCCATCACCCTCCCCATCGTAGGGTAAGGTCCGTACCCCCTTGGGGGGAGGTGGGTTTTTGCCCCTCCCCCTGCGTCCCCCTCCCCGCGAGCGGGGAAGGGGATTCGATAGCGGCGTCCACTCCGGAGGGGAGGGGATAAAATGTGGGAAAAATCCCCTTCCTTTTTAAGGAGGGGGACACAGGGGGAGGTTCCCGCGTCATTCTGAGCCCCCTTGTGGGGCGAAGAATCCCGAGGATGAAAATTCGGACTTCGCTTATCGGGATGTTTCGGTCGCTATGCTCCCTCAACATGACGCGATAGCATAGGGGCGCCAAGAAAGCCCGCCCTGCGCTCGGCACCCGGCGCACCCTCGCCATTGACGGGGAAGCCCCTATTCCGATACAAATCATCAAATCATAAAATCAAAGGCAATGAAGCGGAAGAGACGTTTTCGCCCCCTTCTTCCAGAGAGCGCGCCCACGGCTGAGAGGCGGCAGAAGGAGAAAACGGTATTCCCCCGCGAGCCGCTCCGCCGATTTGAACTTCAAGCGGAGCCGTCCTTCCCGCGTTAAGGGGCAACGAGGCGCCTTCGGGCGCAAAGACAGGTGGTACCGCGGAACTTTCGCCCTGTCCGGCAGAGAGTCGGACGGGCTTTTTCGTAAAAAGGAGGAAGTATGGATCAGGAACAGCAGGCGCTCATCGAGGAGGCAGAGAAGCTCGCCGAGGGCGCAGAGGACAGCAAGGCGCTGTACGACGTGAAGATGCGCTACCTCGGCAGGGGCGGCAAGGTGCCCTCTCTCATGCAGCGCATGAAGGAGATCGCGCAGGAGCTTCGCCCCGCCTTCGGCAAGCAGGTGAACGCGCTCCGGGAAAAGCTCGAGGAGCTCTTCGCCGCGCGCGAGGCACGCATGAAGGAAAAGGAGATGGCAAAGCGGCTCGAGGAGGAGGCGGTGGATGTGACCATGCCGGGAAAGAAGAGGGCAGAGGGCACGCTCCACCCCGTAACGAGGGTGAAGAGCGAGCTCATCGACATCTTCTCGGGCATGGGCTTCGAAGTGTTCGAGGGGCCCGAAGTGGAGACGGATCACTACAACTTCACCGCGCTCAACACGCCCGCCGACCACCCCGCGCGCGACATGCAGGATACCTTCTATGTGGGCGAGAAGCTGCTTCTCCGCACCCAGACGAGCGCGGGGCAGATCCGCCTCATGGAGAAAAAGAAGCCGCCCATCAAGATGCTCTCCCCGGGCAGAGTGTTCCGCTCGGACGACGATGCGACGCACTCCCCCATGTTCCATCAGATGGAGGGGCTCGTCGTGGACAAGGGTATCACTCTTTGCGATCTCAAGGGCATGCTCGACGAATTTGCCCGTACCATGTTCGCGGAGACGGCGAAAACGCGCCTTCGTCCCTCCTATTTCCCCTTCACCGAGCCCTCCGTCGAGGTGGACGTGAGCTGTTACGTCTGCGGCGGACATGGGTGCCCCCTTTGCAAGGGAACGGGGTGGATCGAGGTGCTCGGCGCGGGCATGGTCAACCGCCATGTGCTGGAAAATTGCGGGGTGGACCCCGACGTGTACTCGGGCTTTGCCTTCGGCATGGGCATCGAGCGCATCGCCATGCTCAAGTACGGCCTTGGCAACATCAAACTGCTCACCGAAAACGATGTGCGCTTTTTGGGACAGTTCCGCGATTAAAGGGAGGATAGAAGATGAAAGTACCCTTTTCATGGCTGAAAGAATATGTGGAGATCGACATCACGCCCGAGGAGCTCGAGGAAAAGCTCTTCTCCTGCGGCTTCGAGGTGGAGGAGCTCATCTCCCTCGGGAAGGACGTTGTAAACGTCGTCGTCGGGCGCATTCTCTCCTTGGAGAAGCACCCCGACGCGGATAGGCTCACCGTGTGCCAAGTGGATTGCGGCGCGCACGGGAAGAAGCAGATCGTCACCGCCGCGACCAACGTGTTTGCGGGGGCGAAGGTGCCCGTCGCGCTGGACGGCGCGAGCGTTCTCCACGAGGGCGGCGTGCAGAAGATAAAGACGGGCAAACTTCGCGGCGTCACGTCCGAGGGCATGTTCTGCTCGGGCGAGGAGCTCGGCATCGGCGACGACTTCTACGAGGGCGCGGGAGTGAACGGCATTCTCATCCTCAAGGAGAACGCCCCGCTCGGCGGAGACATCCGCCCCGTCGTGGGCATCGACGACTTTATCTTCGACATCGCCCTCACCGCCAACCGCCCCGACTGCATGAGCGTGTACGGCATCGCCCGCGAGGTCGCCGCCGTGCTCAAAAAGCCCTTAAAGCCGCTCGACGAGAGCTACACCGCCGCCCCGACCGACGTGCGGATCCCCGTCGAGGTGAAGGAGCCCGCCCTCTGCCCGCTCTATGTGGGAAGTTATGTGAAGGACGTGAAGATCGGCACTTCGCCGCAGTGGCTGCGCCGCCGCCTCGCCCTCATGGGGCTGCGCTCGGTGAACAACGCCGTCGACATCACCAACTACGTATTGCTCGAGGTCGGGCAGCCCATGCACGCCTTCGACCGCAGATTTTTGCACGGCGATACGATCGTCGTCCGCTGCGCCAAGGAGGGGGAGAAGATCGTCACGCTCGACGAAAAGGAATTCACCCTTCACCCCGAAAACCTTCTCATCTGCGACGGCGAGCGCCCCGTGGCGCTGGCGGGTGTGATGGGGGGCTTGAACAGCGAAATTCAGGCGGATACGGGCGAAATTTTCCTCGAGACGGCGTGCTTTGCGAGGGACAGCGTGCGAAAGACTTCCCGCGCCTTGGGGCAAAGGAGCGATTCCTCCGCCCGCTTCGAGAGGGGAGTGTATGAGATCTTCCCCCACACGGGCATGTGCCGCGCGCTGCACCTCTTCGAACAGCTCGGCTGCGGCACCCCCACGACGTTTACCGCCATCGGCGGCAAGGAAGTCGCCTATTCCGCCCCGCCCAAGTACATCGACACGACGTATAAAGCCATCGACGCCGTGCTCGGCATCCATGTGCCCAAGGCGGAAGTGGACGCCATTTTGCTCCGCCTCGGCTTCGGTGTGGAGAACGGCGGCGCCGCGGAGGGAGAATTGCACGTCCGCGTTCCGCTCTGGCGGGAGGATGTCGACGGCTATCCCGATCTCGCCGAAGAGGTCATCCGCATGTACGGTTACGACCACATCGTGCCCACCTTCCTCGAGAAGGCGACGGTCACGCACGGCGGGCTCACCAAGGCGCAAAAGGAGGAGCTCAAATTCAAGCGCGCGCTGCAGCACGAGGGCTTTATGGAGGCGTGCAACTATTCGTTCTGCTCGCCCAAGTCGTTCGACCTTCTCCGCCTCCCCGCGGACGCGCCCGAACGCAACGCCGTAAAAATTCTCAACCCCATCAGCGAAGAGCTCTCCGTCCTTCGCACCCTGCTCGTTCCCACCATGCTCGAGAATGTGGTGCGCAACGTCCGCCGCGGCAATGCGAGCGGAAGGCTGTTCGAGCTCGCAAACATCTATCTTCCCAAGTCGCAGCCCCTCGTCGAGCTTCCCGAGGAGAGACCGCACGCCGTGCTCGCCGTTTGGGGCGAGGGGGACTTCTTCGACCTGAAGGGCGGCGTGGAGGCGGCGCTCGAGGCGTTCGGCGTGGAGGCGGCGTTCGAGAGGGCGCAGCGCCCCTACTTGCACCCCGGCGTCACCGCGGAGGTGCGCGTGGGAGAAACGTTGGTGGGCGTCCTCGGGGAGCTTCATCCCGCCATCGCGGAGGAGCTCGCCCTCGATAAAAAGGTCTACCTCGCCGAGCTCGACTACGCGCTCCTTTCCGCCCATTTCGCGGGGGATATTTCCTATAAAAACCTTCCCGCCTTCCCGGATGTCGAGCGCGATCTCGCCGTCGTGGTGGAGGAAAAGGTCACCTGCGCCGAGCTCACGGCGTGCATCCGCCGCGCCTGCAAAGCGGTGACGAAGTGCGAATTGTTCGATGTGTATCGCGATTTCCGCATCGGAAAGGGCAAGAAGAGCATGGCGTTCCGCCTCACGTTCTCCCCCGAGGAGAAGGCGGAAAAGCCCATCTCGCCCGAGACGGCGGAGGGGTACTTCCACAAGATCGTCTCCTCCCTCAAATACACCCTCGGCGCCGAATTGCGGTAACCTCCCCCTGTATCCCCCTCCTTACAAAGGAAAGGGATACTCCAAAAAACAAAAAAAGGGCCGCGCGGAGCGCGGTCCTTATCTTTGCAAAAAAATCCTCGATGCCGCAAAAGTGCTATTTTATACGGCGGGAGCGAGCTTCTTCTTGCGCTTGAGCTCGGTCTCGAGGTCGGCGCACGTCTGCTCGAATTCCTCCTGCGTCTCGGTGACGTCCACCCCGTCCAAAATGTTTTGCAGGCGGTATTCCTCGTTGAGGTATTTTATGGTCTGATACCCGATGACGGCGGTGAGAGTGCCGTTGGTGAGCCCCTGCACGGAGGAGTCGATGATGGCGGCGATGGCGCTCCCGAGGATGGGGATGCCCTTCACGGCCTCGCCCATCGTCTTTACCACGCCGTGCCCGATATTCAGCCCGCCCAGCCCGAAGGAGACGAGCGAATTTTGCAGCACTCTCCCGAAGATGCGCACGAGCTTTGCGTCGGACGGGCGGAAGCCGTAGAGGAACACGAGGTCCTTTATGAGCTGGAGATTGACGACGACGACGAGCGCCGCGTCGATCTTTTGGGATTGCGAGAGGGCGGAGTACGCCGCCGAGCGCATGGAGCTCCGGAAGATGAGCGTCTTGGCGGATTTTTTCACCGAACCCTTGTACAGCTCGGTGAGGGCGGCTTTGAGCATCTCTTCGTCCCCCGTGCGCTGGGCGATGGCGAGCCTTCCCACCACCTGGCTGTCGTACCAGCCCACGCCGTCGACGGAGGCCGTCAGATGAATAATTTTATCCGCAATATTGTGGCGGAGCTTTTTGTTGTGTTTTTGCGCCTCCTTCGCCGTGAAGCTGTTCACGTTGGTGACGAAGTATTCGGTGCGCAAAATCTTCACCGTGGGGACGATGAACAGCACGATGAAGAGGATGAGACACACCCCGCCCACGCCGTAGCCGACGTACTCGTTGATCTCGTACACGCGCAGGGTGAGAAGGGTGAGCAGCACGAGCAGGAACACGCCGATGAGCGCCGCCGCAAAGCGCAGGGCAAAGCGGGCGCCCTTGGCGTTCTGGCGCTTGGTGTATTTCTGCTCGTATTCGTAGATGGTCATCTTGGCGGGCTCCGCCTGTGGCGCGGCTTCCTGCCTTCTGTCGTCTTTTTCCGCCTCGGCGGGCGCGGGTAAATTTTTCGTAGCCATAATGTCCCTCGTATATATCAAGGATACAACAAATTTTTGCGTTTGTAAATACGTTTCAAGAAAATAATTCCCCCCTCCCCGAGGAAAGTTTATGAAAAAAAGCAAAATTTGTCCATGCGAAACGCGTGTATTTTCACACAGATGTGCTATAATGTCCTCTTGAAAGGAGAACGCTATGCAGCAGGAAGAGCGCTTACAAGAGACGGAACAAGGGCAAACGAACGGAGAGGGCATCGTCATCGAAAACCTCAAAAAGACCTACGGCGGCGGGCAGAATGCGGTCACGGCGCTCACGGGGGTCTCGTTTTCGCTCTCGGCGGGGGAGCTCGCCGTTGTGCTCGGGCCGAGCGGCTCGGGCAAGAGCACCCTTCTCAACATTTTGGGCGGCATGGACCGCGCCACGAGCGGGAAGGCGCTCGTGTTCGGGAGGGACGTGACGGCGGCCTCCTCCAAGGACCTCGTGCAGTACAGAAGGCGGGAGATCGGCTTCGTCTTTCAATTTTACAATCTCATGCCCAACCTCACGGCGCGGGAGAACGTCGCCATCGCCTGCTGCGAGGGAAGCATGACGGAGATGGACGCCCTGCGCGAAGTCGGGCTGGAAGGGCGTGCGGGGAATTTCCCCTCCCAGCTCTCGGGGGGAGAACAGCAGCGCGTCGCCATCGCCCGCGCCATCGTGAAAAAGCCGCGGCTCCTGCTTTGCGACGAGCCCACGGGCGCGCTCGATTCCAAGACGGGCCAGCGCATCCTCGCCCTTTTGCAATCGCTCAAAGAGCGGTTCGGGACGACGGTCATCGTCGTCACCCACAACGCCAAGCTCGCCGCGCTCGCCGACCGCGTCATTCGCCTCTCGGACGGAGAGATCCGCGAGGATTCCACCAACGATACCCCCTTGAAGGCAGGTGAGATCGAGTGGTAAACGGCTTGCTCTTGAAGCTCACCCTGCGCGAGCTCAAACGAAATTGGTTCGAATATCTCTCCATGCTGCTCATCACGCTGCTTGCGGTCACGCTGTTTTTGGGGTTTATCTCCAACTCGGCGACGCTCGACCGACGCGCGCAGCTCTACTACGAGGAGGCAAACCTCGCCGATCTCGTCGTGCAGACGACGGGCTTCGACGAGGACGATCTGGCGTATTTCGACGATCTGCACGCCGAATACCGCATCTTCTCGGACGGGAGCTTCCGCAAGGGCGGCGGCACCCCGGACACCGTGCACATCTACATCGGCGGGGGAGAGATGAATGCTCCCTACATCACGGAGGGGGAGAAGGGCGTGCTCGTCGACGCGCGCGTCGCCTCCCTTCGCGGCTACAAGGTGGGGGATACCATCACCGTCTCCTGCACCACGCTCAAAGACGCGCTTTCGAGCCGCAACATCGACCCCACGTTCGAGGCGGAAATTACGGGGCTCATGCACTCCGTCGAGGGGGTGAATATCTACTCGGTCTCCCCGCTTCTCATCACCGAGGAAGTGTTCGAGGTAAAAATCGTCGAGCTTGCGAAAGAGGCGTATGCATCTCTTCTCGATTCGGGCTTCGTCAGTGAGCAATTCATTGTCGACACAGTGAAGGCTTCGCTTCCCCGTCTCCGCACGCAGGCGGTGTTGAAGTGCGACGCGCCCGCTTCCCTGAAGGAAGAGATCCGCGTCCGCTTTGCGGAAAAGGAAGAAAACAACCTCGTCACCGTGTACGACCACGATACCATGGAGGCGGTCGTCACCATCGACTCCGAGGTCGAACAGTCGTACAACATGCTGTACGTCTTTCCCGTCATCTTCTTCTTTGTGTCGCTGCTCGTCATCATGACGAGCGTGAGCAGGCTCATCCTGCGGGAGCGGACGCACATCGGCACTTTCAAGGCGTTGGGGCTTACGAACGCGCGCATCACCATGCACTATGCGGGCTTCAGCGCCATCGTCACCTTTCTCGGCGCCGCCATCGGGGCGGTGCTCGGGCCGCTCATCGTGCCCACCGTCATGAGCATCAAATACGGGCTCATGTTCTCCATGCCGCTCCTCGCGGGCACGGCGGTCAGCGTCCCGTGGACGATCGGCACCATCGCCTTTGTGTGCCTGTGCGCCTTCCTCATCGGCGTGTGGGCTTCCCGCACGGTGGTGAGGGAGAACCCCGCCGAGTGCATGCGCCCCAAGCAGACGGGCTTCCGCCCCAAGGCGAACGGGAAGAGCATCGGCGGCAACAAGCTGTTGTCCCTCCGCATGGCGGTGAGGAATGTCCGCGTCGGGTGGGGGAGGGCGCTCATGACGGTCGTCGGCATCGCGGGGTGCAGCGCGCTGCTCCTCACGAGCTTCGGCATCGGGGATACCTTGAATGCCTCGGTCGCCAACGACTTCGGGGGGCTGTTCACCTTCGACGTCATCGCCCCCAATACCGCCGTCGCCGCGGCAAAACTCGAAGAGCTTTCCGCCGACCCCGCCTTCGCCATCTCGGCAACGGAGGAGGTGCACACCTACATCGTCTCGGCGAAGATCGGCGAGAGCTCTCGCGACATTACCCTATACCATGTCCAAGAAAATTCGTGCATGTGCGGCGTCGTGGGCGAAAACGGCAATGCCATGTCCGAATCCGTCGCGGAGGACCTCGGCGTCTCCGTGGGCGACATGGTCACCCTCATTCTCGGAAGCGAGCAGGTCGAATACAGGGTGGAGGCGCTCGTCGAGACCTCGACATGGAACGGCTTCTTCGTCACGGAGAACAAGCTCTCCGCCCCCGCGCCCTCGGGAAATTACTGGATACAGACGGGGGAGCCCCGCCTTGTCGCGGACGCCCTCAACGAGGCGGCGGGCACCGTGAGCGCCAAGACGATGGAGGACCGCATCGCCGAGATCGAGAACGTCATCTCCACCACGAATACCATGAAATACACCCTCATGGCGTTCGCCGTCATGCTCTCCGTCGTCGTGCTGTACAACCTCTCCCTCCTCAACGTGAAGGAGCGCACAAGGGACATGGCGACGCTGAAGGTGCTCGGCTTTACGCACTTCCGCATCGCTCTTTCCCTCGTGTTCGAGATCATGATGCTCACCGTTCTCGGAACGGCGATCGGCGCCGCGCTCGGGTACCCGCTTTGCATGCTCGTCATGCACATCAACGAGGTGAGCGTGATGGGCTTTATCGTCACCATCGAGCCGCTCTCCTACCTCTATTCCGTGCTCATCTCCCTCGGCACCGCGGGGATCATCAACCTCATCTTCGGCGCCCTCATCTCCACCATCTCCATGACGGAATCTTTGAAGAGCGTGGAGTGAGGAATGGCCGGACCGGAGGGCGTTGTCATTTCGAGCGGAGCGTAAGCGGAGTCGAGAAATCTCATAATAAGGTCCCCCTCCCCCTGCGTCCCCCTCCCCGCTTTGGCGGGGAAGGGGATAGAAATATGGTGAGTCTCCCCCAAAGGGGAGGGGGATAAGCTATGGATAAAAAAGAATCCCCTTCCTTTGTAAGGAGGGGGATGAGCTGTGGATAGAAAAGAATCCTCTTCCTTTGTAAGGAGGGGGATAAGCTATGGATAAAAAAGAATCCCCTTCCTTTGTAAGGAGGGGGATGAGCTGTGGATAGAAAAGAATCCTCTTCCTTTGTAAGGAGGGGGATGTAGGGGGAGGTCGTAACAAATTTTCCCGCAAGGGGGAGGCGATCGGGCCTCCCTTATTTATTGCTTCCGCAGGGTTCGGTGAGGAGGAGCGGGTCGAGGACTTTGTCGAGGGTCGCCTCGTCCATGAGACCTTCGCGAAGCACGATGTCTCGGATGGGCTCGCCCGTGCGGAGGGACTCCTTCGCGATCTCCGCCGCCTTCAAATATCCGATATACGGATTGAGGGCGGTGACGATGCCCACGCTCCTGTTCACCCATTCGGCGCAGCGTTCGCGGCTGGCGGCGATGCCCACGATGCAATTTTCGGTGAGCGTTTTCACGGCTCCCGTGAGGGCGCGGAAGGACTCGAAGAGCTGGTAGAAGATGACGGGCTCGAAGGCGTTGAGCTCCAATTGCCCCGCCTCCGCCGCCATGGTGACCGTAACATCGTGTCCGATGACGAGGAACGCCGCCTGGTTGACGACTTCGGGAATGACGGGGTTGATCTTTCCCGGCATGATGGAGGAGCCGTTCTGCTTGGCGGGCAGAATGATTTCCCCGAGCCCCGTGCGCGGCCCGCTCGACATGAGGCGCAAGTCGTTGCACATCTTGGAAAGGTTCACGGCGAGCGCCTTGAGCGTGCCCGAGACGGCGGCGAAGCAATCGACGTTCTGTGTGCCGTCGAAAAGATCTTCGGCGCGGCGGAGAGTCTCGCCCGTGAGCGCGGAGAGCTCCTCCGTGATGTGGGCGAAATACGCTTCCTTTGCGGTGATGCCCGTGCCGATGGCGGTGGCGCCGAGGTTGATGGTCCGCATTTCCCCGAGGGAGGCGGCGATGCGCTCCTTGGAGCGGGTGATGGCGGTCGCAAAGGCGCGGAATGCCTGCCCGAGGCGCATGGGAACGGCGTCTTGCAGCTGCGTTCTGCCCATCTTGAGGATGCCGTCGAATTCCTTCGCCTTCGCAAGGAGCGCCTCCTCCAATTTTTTGAGGGCGGAGAGGAGCTCCTTCGCAAGCGAAAGCACGGTGAGCTTCCCCGCGGTGGGGATGACGTCGTTGGTGGATTGCTCCATGTTCACATGGTCGTTGGGGCTGATGAGCGAGTAATCGCCCTTCACCCCGCCCAACTTTTCTATGGCGATGTTGGCGATGACCTCGTTCACGTTCATGTTGGCGGAAGTCCCCGCGCCGCCCTGCACGGCGTCTACGATGAAGTCCTTCCTGTGCTTGCCGTGCAAAATTTCGTCGCAGGCGGAGATGATGGCGTCCGCCTTCTCGGTCTCGAGAATGCCGTAGGCGGCGTTCACCTTGGCGGCGGCCTTTTTGATGAGCACGACGTTCCTCACGAACGCCGAGCTGATTTTTCTGCCCGTGATGTCGAAGTTTTCCTTGGCGCGGAGCGTTTGAATGCCGTAATATGCGCTGCTGTCGACGGAAAGCTCGCCGACGGAATCGCTCTCTTTTCTGTATTCCTTGTCCATAGCTTCTCCTTGTGCCAAATTATTGTATCACTTTTTCGTTTTCTGTCAAGGGTTATCAACGAATTTTATTGAGATTCCTCATGAGGGAGCGGTGGGGGGAGAGGCTGCGGTGCCCCTCCCCCTGTGTCCCAGCCAAGGCGTGTACCTGCCCCTATTTATGGGGGCGGGTGGCGAGCGTAGCGAGACAGGTGGGGGTAGAATTCCCACCGCTCACTCGGGGCAACCCCCACCACCGCCTACGG
>CANRHI010000011.1 GCA_947630365.1 uncultured Clostridia bacterium | reverse complement strand
TGATGCGGTACTTTCTCCTGTTCCCGCCGCCGATGTGGCGCACGGTGATACGGCCCGCATTGTTCCTGCCGCCCGATTTTCTCTGGTCCTCGAGGAGGGCGCGCTCGGGCTTCTGCTTGGAAATCTCCCCATAGACGGGCACCGTCATCAGGCGCCGTGCGGGGGAAGTCGGTTTATATCTCTTGACTGCCATGTTCTCTCTCCTTCCGTGTTACGACAACGTGTTGAAGACTTCGATCGCCTTGCTCCCTTCCTCGAGAGTGACGATGGCTTTCTTGGTCACGGGGGTGTAGCCCTCGTTTCTGCCCATTCTCTTGCGCTTGCCGGGGCAGGTCACGGTGTTCACGCTCTTTACCTTCACGCCGAACATTTGCTCCACGGCGATCTTGATCTCCGTCTTGTTCGCGTCCTTTTTCACCTTGAACGTGTAGCGCTTTTCGGCGATCCCGTCGTATCCCTTCTCGGTGAGGACGGGCTTGATGATGATATCCTCGGGGTACATTACGCGTAAACCTCCTCCAGTTTTTTCACGCTGCCCGCCGTGAGCACGACGACTGCGTTCGCAACGATCTCGTAGGTGTTGATCTCATCGACCGAGATGGTCGAGAGAGTGGGAAGATTGCGCGCCGCGAGAATGACGTTCTCGTCCGGCTCGTCCATGACGACGACGGTGCGCTTCTCGAAGTGGAGCGCCTTGCGGAAGGCTTCCATCTCCTTGGTCTTGGGAGCGGAGACCGTGAGCTCGTTCACGACGAACAGTTCCCCGTCTGCCAACTTCTTGGAGAGCGCCGAGAGAAGTGCGCCGCGCTTTGCCGCCGTGTTCATCTTCTTGGAGAAGTCGCGGGGCTTGGGTGCGAACACGACGCCGCCCTTCGTCCACTGCGGTGCGCGGATGGAGCCCTGACGGGCGCGGCCCGTGCCCTTCTGTCTCCAGGGCTTCACGCCGCCGCCGCGTACTTCCGTTCTCGTGAGCGCGGACTTGGTGCCCTGCCTCTGGTTTGCAAGATAGGTGACGACCGCCTGGTGAATGAGAGGCTCGTTGTACTCGACGCCGAACACTTTATCGTTCAGCTCGAGCGTGCCGACCTCTTCGCCTTTCATGTTGTACATTTTCACGTTAGCCATGGTCCTTCTCCTTATTTGCTGTGCTTCACACTCGTCTTGAGCGTGACGATGCTCCCCTTCGGGCCGGGGATCGCCCCCCGCACGAGGATGGCATTCCGCGCCGCGTCTACCCGCACGACCTCGAGGTTTTGCACGGTGACGTTCTCCACGCCCCAGTGCCCTGCGAGGTGCTTGTGCTTGAACACGCGCGAGGGATCGCTGATCGAGCCCATGGAGCCGGGCTCCCTGTGCACGGGGCCTACGCCGTGCGTTTCCTTCAAACGGTGCTGGTTCCACTTCTTGATGACGCCCGTGAAGCCGTGGCCCTTGCTCACTCCGCTCGCGTCTACCCTGTCTCCCGCGGCGAACACGTCTGCCTTCACCTCGGAGCCGACCGAATAGCCTTCCACGCTGTCGAGACGGACCTCTTTGAGCACCTTGCAGGGCTTGACGCCCGCTTTCTTGAATTGACCGAGCTCGGGCTTTGTGAGCGTTTTCTCCTTCGCTTCGAGGAAGCCGAGCTTGAGCGCAAGGTAGCCGTCCGACTCCACCGTCTTGACCTGCACGACGGGGCAGGGGCCCGCTTCGATGACCGTTACGGGGATGACCTTTCCGTCCTCCGCAAACAGCTGGGTCATACCCACCTTGCGGCCGATGATTGCTTTACTCATGGATAAAGTTCACTCCTTTCCTTTTATTATTTGTGAATACCGCTTTGTGCAGTATTGCAAAGGCTTAGTTTAACTTGACTTTGATATCGACGCCCGCGGGAAGCTGGATGCTGTCCAAAAGTTTTGCATTGGGCGAATAGATATCGATGATGCGCTTGTAGGTGCGGAGCTCGAATTGCTCGCGCGAATCCTTATCTTTATGCGGGCTGCGAAGGATGGTCACGATCTCGCGCTCCGTGGGAAGCGGGATGGGACCGGAAATTTTCGCGCCGCCCTTTTGCATCGTCTCCACGATGCGGTGCGCCGCTTGGTCGACGAGCTCGTGCTCGTAAGCGCTCAGCTTGATGCGGATCTTCTGACTTGCCATTTTTCTTTCTCCTTTTCCGAACGATGATGTTTTCCCGTGTCAACTTATCCGTGCGTATCGAGGTCTCTTCATCAAAAAAACACTCGTTGTTTTGCGGTGTTTTCTCGCAAAAGCCTCGGTTCGTCGCAGGAGTCGCGCCCCCACACTTGTCAACGGAAATTATCTGCCGAGGGGCTTTCCATCCTCGATTTTTCAGTAACTTCCCGTCTCAACCCTATACTGCACACTGACACAGCCTATTTATCTTACCATAAAGTCAAGCCTCTGTCAACGATTTGACAGGGGCTTTTTTGAAAAATTTGCCGTTTTTTTCGCGAAAAATTTGTGCTTGTGTCGAAGCGCCCCCTCGGGCGCAATATGTTGTGTTTTACGGTTTTCGCCCGATGCGCTCGCCGCACTTTACCTTGGTCTCCAGCCCATTTTGCGTGTTCGAGAAGAATTCCCCGTCCAATTCCGCCCTCCCCTTTTCGAGGAGCAAAACGACGGTGGAGCCGCCGAATTCGAAGCGCCCCTTCTCCTCCCCGCGGGAAAAGCGTTCCTTTTCCTCGTTGACGATGCGCCCGACGAACATGGCGCCCACTTCCACCTCGGCGGCGTCGCCGAAGTGTTCGGTGTGCAGAACGGTCACTTCGCGGCAATTCTCGGTGAACACTCTGCGCTTGCCGAGCGCCGTGGGTTGGACGGTGTGCAGCCTTCCCTTTATAAATTTGCGCTCGCCCGCGCTTCCGCCGTCGAAGAAGTGGTAACGGTGGTAGTCGGTGACGGTGAGGCGAAGGACGACGCACGTCCCGCCGAGGAATTTCTCCGCCAGCGCCTCGTCGCCAAGGAGGGTGGAAACGGTGTAGTCGAAGCCCTTCACCGAGAACGTCCCCTCCCGCGTGACGGGGTAGGCGGAGACGAGCCCGTCGCACGGGGCGCAGAGGGCGGTCTCCTCCATGTCGAAGGGGCGAAGCTCGGGGCGGACGCGGCGGGTGAAAAAGGCGTTGAAGCTCTTGTACTCCTCGGGGAGGTAGTCCTCCATCCGAATGCCGTGCTTCTTGATAAATTTCTTGATGCGCGGTTTGGAGATGCGCCTGTCGAGGAAAAATCCTGCGAGCCGCGAGACCCACCTCGCCGTAAGCAGCCGCAGGAAAATGCCGCCGAAGCGGTTGTAATACAGGAATTTTAAGCTCCCCTTTGCTTGGGGCTCGGGAAAGGTCTCTCTCATCCGAACGCCTTACAGCCGATAGGGCGACGGCGGGGACATGAGCGGCACGCCGCACACATATGTACGGATGAGACAGAGGGAGATAAAGACTGCCGCAAAGATGAGGATGGCGACGACGAGCCCCTTCGGCCCCGCCTTGGGCATGCGGAAGCGGAAGATCATCAAAAATCCCGCAAGCAGGTAGCCGCCGAGCATGATGAGGTGCTGCGCGAGCGGCGCGGTGAACATGGTCGCGATGACAAAGAAGGTGGGAATGCCGATGGCGACGTTGGTGACGGGGAGCCCCTCGAAGAAGGTGCGCTTGCCCTTCCCCTCCGCGACGCGCTCTTCCTCCGTCACGTTGTAGTAGGCGAGGCGAATGAGCGCGCACAGCGTGAAAAAGCACAGCCCGATCATGTAGTACCACTTATTCAGCCCGAGGAAAAACCCGATGGCGACGGGCGCCACGCCGAAGGCGATGAGGTCGGAAAGGCTGTCGATCTGGCTGCCGAATTTTTTATCCTGCGTGGTGCGATGTTTGCGGGTGCTCGCGACCGAGCCGTCGAACGCGTCGCAAACGCCCGAGACGAACAGGCACACGACGCCCCACGCGGGTCCGAACACGGCGGAAACAAAGATGCCGATGAGCCCCGCGATCACGGAAAGATAGGTGAGGATGACGCCGTAGTGATAGAAGCCGATGAGAAAGAACGGCTTCTTCGGGGTATTTTGGGCGGCTTCTCCGCCGCTATGCCCCCCCCCGCTCGTCGGGAGCGATTGCGGGGCGGTCCCCGTCGGCTCCTCTGTCGGCTCCGTCGGGAGCTGCTGGTTGTTCTTCATTCGATGCTTCTCCAATCTTTTTCTTCTCACTGCCCGGATCGGGCGATTTCTCTTCGGGCCCCTCCAAGGGGCGTTCTTCCCCCGCCTGCGCCGTCTCCTCGGGCGGGTCGTTCTTCCAGCTCGGGCGGTGCATGAGGAAGGCGTGGTAGCCGAGCGTGTACGCTCCGCTCAGCAGCATACAGATGTAATAGGATATCGCGCGCGAGACCATGAGCGCGGAGAGCACGAACGCCTCCTCCGCATACGCGATGCAATAGATGTTCGGATACAGATATTCGTACACCCCCACGCCGCCGGGGAGCGGGATGGAGTTGTAGCCGAGGGTCACGAGGGCGGAGCAGGCAAAAAGATCCCAAAAGCCCGCGCTCGCGTCCGCCGCAAAGAGCACAAAGCAGGGGATGAGCACATGGCAGGTCCGCTGCCCGAGGTTGCAGAAGAAGTTGAGGAAGGTCATCGCGGGGTGGCGCTTGATCTCGATGAGGCAATCCTTGTACTTTTCCACCTCGCGCGCGAGCCGCTCTTTCCACTTCTCGGGCTTTTTTACGATGTGCATCTTGGTGAGAAGGGAGATGAGCCCGTTGCCCACCTTCTTCACCGCGCCCCCGCAGAACATGCAGGCGATGAAAAACCCGAGGAGCAGCCCCTGCAACACAAACCCGAGCACGACGAGGAATTTGGGGAACCACCCGTCGATGAGGGAGAAAAATTCGGGGCGCACGCAGAGCGCGACGATGCCGATGACGATGATGGACGCCGTATAGGCGGCAAGATTGAATACGAGCGCGAAGGACGCCTTCCCCGCCGCGATGCCGCTCTTCACCATATAGAATGCCGAGGCGGGCTGCCCGCCCGAGGCGGAAGGGGTGATGGCGGAATAGTAGGTATCCGACGTGGAATAGGCGATCGCGGAGAGCGGGTGCGGCTTCTCCCCAAGGCCGCGCAGGATGAAGAAGAGGCTGGTAGCCTCGAAGAGGATAAAGAGCAGCATTGCGCCGAATGCCGCCGCGATCCACCCCGGCTTGCAGCGGGAGAGAAAGTCCCCGATGTCCGAGAGGGAAATGTCGTTCGCGGTGAAGAGCACGACGATGGTGACCGCCACGAGCAGCAACAGAAAGAGAATATTCAGCGTTAGCTTACGGGTCCGTTTGGATATTCTCTTGCCCATTTCCTCTCCTTTTCAAGGTTTATTATATCCCCGACCGCTCCTTTTGTCAAGCGCGATACTCCCCTTTTTGCGCCCTTCCCAAGTTTTTCCATTGGTTTTTTCAATTTGTACGAATGTTTTTGTGCGGTTTTTGGAAGGACACGCCATGGGGCGGCCTGTCATACCGAGCCCCGCAAGGGGCGAGTGTATCCCCTCAATGAAAGTTCGGACTTCGTTTAAGGGCTCGGGGCCCAAGCCCCTCGGAATGACAAACCCCCTCCCCTACCCCTCCCCCTCAAGTATAAGGGGGAGGGCACGGAGCTGCCCCCTTTGAAGGGGAAAATTTTGCATTCTGCCAAAGGTTGATAATCTTTGGCGCAAAATTTTCTTGGCATTTGCCCATATGCACGGGCAAATGCTGACCGAACGCGGGACTCTACCCGCGTGAGAAGGGCTCCGCCATAGGCGGTGGTGGGGGTTGCCCCTGTGTTACCGCGTCATGTTGAGGGAGCGGAGCGACCGAAACATCCCGAGGTACGAAGTCCGAATTTTCATCCTCGGGATTCTTCGCCCCACGAGGGGGCTCAGAATGACGCGGGGCGCGGAGCAGAATGACGCGCGGGGACGGGGCGGGATTCTTCGCGGTGTCACTCCGCTTACGCTCCGTTCGGAATGAGGGCAGGGGCCCCCGAAAAACGTTTGACAAAGCAAATCTCTTTTGCTACAATATGTGCCGCAAGAATAACATATTCGCAAAACGTATGGTCACCGTTCTTCTTTGCGCCGCCGTGTGCCTTTGTATGCTGCTCGGCGTGCTGTTCTTCCCGCAGATCCGCATCGGGAAACTTTCCGTAAGCAGTTATTGGGTGGTCGCGCTCATTGGCGCGGCCGTACTTCTTGCGTGCGGGCAGGCGGACATCGTCTCCTTCGGCAAGGCGCTCATCGCAGACACCGCCGTAAACCCCCTCAAAATTCTCGCCCTCTTCCTCTCCATGACCATGCTCTCCGTCTTTTTGGACGAGCTCGGCTTTTTCCGTCACCTCGCGAGCGTGGTGCTCCGCCGTTCGGGGACGAGCCAAACCAAGCTGTTCTTCACGCTGTACGGCATCGTCTCTCTGCTCACAGTATTTACTTCCAACGACGTCATCATTCTCTCCTTCACGCCGTTCATCTGCTATTTTGCGAAGAACGCCAAGATCGACCCCCTCCCCTATCTCTTTGCCGAACTCGTCGCCGCCAACACATGGAGTATGATGCTCGTCATCGGCAACCCCACGAACATCTACCTCGCGACGGCGTATGGCGTGGATTTCCTCACCTATCTTCGCTATGCGGCGCTTCCCACGGTGTGCGCGGGCGCGGCGGCGCTCCTTTTGCTTTGGCTCGTCTTTCGCAAGAAGCTCTCTTCTCCCATCGAGGGGGAAGCGGAGGAGATCGACATTGCCGACCCCCTCCAGCTTTGGGTGGGGATCGGGCACCTCGGCGCATGCACCCTTCTCCTCGCCGTGGGACCGTATTTGGGGCTGCCCATGTGGATCGTCTCCCTTGCGGCGGTGGGAAGTCTGTTCCTCTTCACCCTCATCGTCTCGGCGGTGCGGCGGGAAAAGCCCAAGGCGCTTTGCGGCTGTCTGAAGCGCGCGCCGTGGCAGCTCATCCCCTTTGTGCTGTCCATGTTCGTGCTCGTCGTCGCCCTTTCCGACCACGGCATCACCGAGGGCATCGCGGAGCTCTTCGGCGCCTCCGCCCCCGTGTGGAAGTACGGACCCTCCTCGTTCCTCGCCGCCAACTTCATCAATAACATTCCGATGAGCGAGCTGTTCGCCGCCATCCTCTCCTCGGCGGAAGGGGCGGGGCTGCCCGCCGTGTTTGCGACGGTCATCGGCTCCAACCTCGGGGCGCTGCTCACCCCCGTCGGCGCGCTCGCGGGACTGATGTGGAGCTCCATTCTGAGCCGCCACGGCGTCAAATTCGGCTACGGGAAATTCCTCCGATACGGCGCGCTCGTCTCTGTTCCGACGCTGCTTGCCGCCCTCGGCGCCCTGCAGCTCGCCTTCCTCTTCTGAAACATACAAAACGCCTGCCCGACAAACCGCGTCGGGCAGGTTTTTTATCATTCCTCCGTTTCCACCGCTTCCTCCCCTCCCGCCGAACGGGGGTTTACACGAGGCTCGTCTTATTCAAGATGAGGCAGGAAGCCGCGCCCAAGCCCACGGCGAAGAGCGGCCCGCCGAACACGCACAAAACGAGGTGGAACGCGCCCGCGTCGAGCGGTGTCATCATGGGGATCATGGTGAAGAGCAGCATTCCCGCGGCGAAGGAGCCGAGAATGGAGAGCCACAGTTTTTGCTTCCCGACAGTCGCAAGCGTTAAGGCAATCGACACAAAGACGAGTGCGAAGAACACTTTGCTTATCATGCAAGCGACGATTCCGCCCACGCTTGCACCCACCGCCGCAAGGTCGAATGACAGTCCCGCTATCCCACCGCCGATCATCGCGCCGATGAAGTAGAGAACGAACATTCCCGTCGCCGCTACAAACAGCACGATTGTTTTTGAGAGGACGTAATCGAGTTTTTTCGAGCGCACCGTGAACAGGTTCTTGACGTATCCGCTTCGGAAGTCCTCGCCCACGAACAGGCAGACGAAGATCGCCACAAGGAAGTACAGGAGATTGATATTGCACATACTCGTTAAGTCCATGCTCATGGCATTTCCGCCCGCCGAGCCGATCGCCTGCCAAACGTTCGTAAATGTTTCAACCGTCGTTTCGACACCCGTCTGCGGGTCAATGGTCGTCCCGCCCATGAATGAGGTCATTACGAGGATAAGTATGGGAAGCGCGAGAGAAACGCCGAGCATGATCCAAACCGTGGGCATCGTGAACATTCTGCGCGCATCCACTTTGAGCATGGTTTTCAGGCGTTTTCCAAAGTCGCTGTTTTTGATATTTGCGTTCATTTTCTTCCCTCCTGCATAAGATTGATATAATATTCTTCGAGGCTGATCTTTGCCGTTCTGATTTCGCTTACGGCGATCCCGAAGTTTCCGAACAGGTATTTTGCGACTTCTTCTGCATACGCTCCATAGACGCGGATTTCGCCCGTCTGCTCGTCAATATCGGCTCTGCCATACGTCCGCTGTAAGATGTCCCGCGTCTTTTCAATCTCGTCCGTTTTGAGGGCGACATAGGTCGGGCAGTCGGCGTTGAGCTGTTCGGCGGTCATCTCTTTGAGCATTTTGCCGCCTCGGATAATGCCGTAATGGGTGGCGATTTTTTCAAGCTCGCCCAAGATATGCGAGGAAATGAGCACCGTGCAGCCCTTGCCCGAGAGCTCGGTGAGCACCTCGCGCATGATGCGCATGCCGTCGGCGTCCAGCCCGTTGATGGGCTCGTCGAGCACGAGAAGCCGAGGGCTTCCGAGCAGCGCAAAGGCAATTCCTATCCTCTGCTTCATGCCGAGCGAACAATTTTTGAATTTGTTCCCCGCCGCCCCGTCCATGCGCACGAGGTGCAACACGCGGCGTATTTCCTCGTCCGCGTGCCCGAGCCCGAGGTTGGCGGCCTGCAGCTTCATGTTGTTCCAAACGCTGTAATTGGGGAAGCACCCCGGGGACTCGATGAGAACGCCGATGTGCGCGCGCACCTCTTCCTCCCGATAGTCCTTGCCGAACAGCCGTATCTCCCCGCCGCTCGGGGGGAGCAAGCCGCACAGGCACTTCTCGGTCGTGGACTTGCCGCTGCCGTTTTCGCCGATGAAGCCGTAGATGGCGCCCTGCGGGACGGTCATGTTCAGCCCGTCTACCGCGCGCTTTTCGCCAAAGGTTTTCGTCAAATTGCGAATTTCAATTGCATTCATCTTCGCACCCCCTTAATAGACGTCCCTATGGTAGAGCAGGAACGCACCGAAGGCATTGTAGAACGCCGCCCACGCGCACGAGCACGCAAGGCACACGAGCACGGAAAGAACGCCCGACGAAAGGCACGCCTGCACGGACGAGCCGTAGAGGAAGATGTTGAGCGCCGCGCTGTTCCCGACGAGCGCCGCCGCCCCGATGACGGGAATGCCCGTGCCGAGCACGAAACAGAGCGCAATGGAGATGCCGAATTTCCTTCGGAAAAGAATGTTGATGAAGGTGTACAGGCTCGCCCAGCCGAGGCTCATGAGCATTTTCCCGAAGATGGCGCAAATGAGCGACCCCGCGTTCACCGAGAGGGAGAGCCCGCTAAAAAGCCCCGAGACCGTCCCGCCCAAAAAGTATGTGACGCACATGCACACCATCGAGAAGGCGGAGACGAGCGTCTTGCTCAACATATAGTCCTCCTTCTTCGCATGGGTGGTGAAGAGCTGTTTCACATACCCGCTCGTGTAGTCGTGCCCGATGAAGATGGAGACCATGATCCCGCCGAAGATAAAGACCATGTTCATGTTGGCGTAGTCTCCCATATCGCGGATGACGTAGAGCGGGCTCTCGGCGGCGATGATCTGCCACGCCGTGGTGTACAGGCTCCCCTCCTCGCCGCCGCCCATGGAGACGAGCGCGGGAATGACGGCGGCGATGCCGAGAAAGATATAGAAGAGCGGCGTGTGGAAGAGGCGGTAAAAATCCACCCCGAGCATGCCTTTGAGCCTTTGGAAGAAGCTCGGCTTCTCGAACAACAACGTGTTTGCGTTTTCCATGTTACGCCTCCCTTCCGCGCATGAGATCTTCGTAGTATTCCTCGAGCCCGATCTTATGCTTTTTGAGCTCCAAGATGCGCTGGCCGTTCTGCAAGAGCAAAGCGGAAAGCCCGCCCGTCTCCTCGACGCCGTAGAGGCGAAGTTCCCCCTCGGTGAGCTCGGCGCGGCACCCCACGCCCCGCACGAGCGCAAGCGCCGACAGCATATCCTCCGTGCGAAGGGAGACATACGCCTTGGCGCGGCCGTCCATTTCCGAAGCGGCAATCTCCTTTATCATCTTGCCCTGCCGCAAAATGCCGTAGTGGGTGGCGATCTTTTCGAGCTCGCCCAAGATGTGCGAAGAGATGAGCACCGTGCAGCCGTAATTTTTGGTGATGTCCACGAGGATCTCCCGCATGAGCCGCATGCCGTCGGCGTCCAGCCCGTTGATGGGCTCGTCCAAGATGAGCAGGGCGGGGTCGCCGAGGAGCGCCATCGCGATGCCGATGCGCTGTTTCATGCCAAGCGAACACTTCTTGAAGGTGAGCTTTGCGTGCTCCTCCATGCGGACGATCTTCAAGACGCGCCGAATTTCCCCCTCCCTGTCCTTCAAGCCCAAATTGATGGCTTGCATCATGAGGTTGGCATGCACGCTCGAGGAGGGGAAGCACCCCGTGTTCTCGATGAGCGCCCCCAGTTTCGCCCGCACGCCCGCGTCGGTGTAGGGCTTGCCGAACAAAGTTATCTTGCCCTTGTCGGGAACGAGATGCCCGCAGATACACTTTTCGGTCGTCGATTTTCCGCTGCCGTTCTCGCCGATGAAGCCGTAGATGGCGCCCTGCGGGACGGTCATATTCAAGCCGTCGAGCGCATACATCCCGCGGAAGCACTTGGTGAGCCCGCGTATTTCTATCGCATTCATAGCCTTCTCCTTTGCCCCTATTATACACGGCGGGCGGGGAAATTCCCACAGCATACATTCCGAAAAGTGTTGGAATTCTCCCAAATGGTAAAAATGAAAACCGCCAAATGGTTGATTTTTGCGGAAATTTCCGCTATAATACCGACAAACGGCGGAGAAAACTATGGCAGACAAGGGAACGAAATTCCGCAATGCGGCAAACCGGATGGGCGACGCGCTCCTAAATCTTCTCGAAACGAAGAATTTCGCGGACATCGCCGTGAGCGAGCTCTGCGAAGCGGCGGGCGTCAACCGCTCCACCTTCTACGCGCACTACGAAAATTTATACGATCTTTTGAAGGAAACGCAGGAGCGCGCCGTCTCGGGATTTCTCTCGACCTTCGGCGCATCTTTTGGCGCGGCGGACTTTTCCAAGATGACGGCGGAAGAGCTCATCTTCATCTCCCCGCAATACCTCGTGCCCTATCTCACGTTCATCAAGAAGAACAGAAGGCTGTACGAAGTTTACAACAATTCGGGCGCCTTCCCCATCGGGGATATGGACAAGGAGCTCATCGAGAAGGTCTTTGTGCCCATCTACGCAAAGAACGGCGTGACGGATCGGAAGATCGTGGACTACATGTCGCGCTACTACATGAGCGGGGTGACCGCCATCACCATGGAATGGGTCAAGCGCGGCTGCGAGGACGACATTCTTTTCCTCTGCGAAGTCATCTCCATCTGCGTCCGTCCCACCATGCGCGCCGCCTTGGGGACTTTGCAATAAAACATGTCCGACGAAAATCTCGTCGGACCTGTTTTTTCCGTTAAAATCAAGATTTTTACTCTATGTGCCTGCTTTTCCGGCGCTACCCGAGTCGGCTTTTTTATTTTTATCCGCATCGGCTATTCCGGCTGTCCCTGCCCAGTTCAAGATTTTCCATGGATCGCCGCCTTCGCCCCCTGCTCCGCCTTGCCCGGGATTTCCCGAAACAAGGGAGGCGCTTGCCGGATTTTCTATCGTAGCGGAATTTGCGCCCTTGTTTCCGCCATCCCCGCCGTCGCCCCCTCTTGCGGGGGTTCCT
This sequence comes from uncultured Clostridia bacterium, assembly GCA_947630365.1. GTDB lineage: Bacteria > Bacillota > Clostridia > Christensenellales > Borkfalkiaceae > Gallimonas. Next base: position 22,070 of record CANRHI010000011.1, on the reverse strand, counting down.
TTCCAATATGTATCCACAACGATCCAAGTGCCCTTGTTGTCTACTATTCCACCATTCCCTCCATGGCCGCCTGTTCCTCCGTTCCCGCCATTTCCGGTTTTTACTGTTATGCTCTTCCCCGCAAAATAGACGCTTACATCACACTTGAGCGCGCCGCCGCCGTTGCCGCCGTTCCCGCCTTTTCCGCCTCTGGTCGCGACATAGTAATTCTCTTTGCCCCAGCCGGTCTTGCCATCGCAACCTTTCCCTCCGACGCCGCCTTCGCCGCCGTTGCCGCCCGTAAGGCAAAGCGTCTCGCAGAAGTTGTCAAAATTTTTGCACTCTATGGCGTAATTTCCGTCTCCGCCTTTCGAGCCCGTTTTTCCTTCCGTCGACTTATCGCTGCTGTCGGCGCCTTTGCCGCCTTTCCCGCCATTTCCTCCGAAAATATTCAGTTCTCCTTTCGTATTGACGATGACCGTTCCCGACACCTTGACGCCGCATCCGCCCGATGCCCCTTCTTGCCCTTCCTTTGCATCCCCGCCGTTGCCGCCCTTGATGGTAAGCTGGACGGTCCCGCTGCTGACGATATCCAAATAGGTCGCCGAAATTCCCGTTCCGCCCGCACTGCCCGTTGTGCCGTTTCCGGCGGTTATGGTAACATTTGCGTTGTAAGAAAGGTTGATGGTACACTCCTTCGCAACAATTGCCCCAACGCCGTTTCCCGCTGCCGTTACGCTGCAATTTCCGCTGAAATAGATCGAGGAAGAGGCGGCATCCGAGAGGTCGATGGGAAGAGTGCCGCTCTCCAATGCGAAGTTATCGAAGCCGACATGGACGGCACTTCCCGCCTGTGCGGTGATGGTCGTGGTATATTTCTTCCCCGTCGAGCCGACAAGGACATAGGTGAGCACGCCGTTGGGCACCCGATAGGAGGAAGGCGCGTCTCCCGTGAGGTCGTACCGCACAAGCTCGAGCCCGGGGAAAGCGTTGCGCCAAACGAGCTCGCCGATATTCTTTAACCCCGTAAACGTGATGCTGTCGATGGAATTTCGGAAGGAGCGGTCGTTGAGCTGGGAGGTGCTGCTCGCCGTAAGGGTCGCATAGCTATACTGCGTTCCCGTGCCGACGACGACCGAGCCCATGCCGTCGATGACGACGAGGAGGTCGTAAATATGCCTTGCATCTGTGAGGGTAGAATGGTTGGAAACCCTCTTCTGCTGTGCGTCCGTCAAGGCGCCGTAAGCGGCCTCGGCAGCTTGGATCTTTTCGTTGCTCTGCAAAGTGACCTGTCCGATGTCGCGAATGAGATCTTCCGCATCGAGCACGCGCAGAGCATCGACTGCCTCTTGCAGCGAATCCGCATTGGCGACCTTTTTGCGCTGTGCGGGAGTGAGGCCATCGTATGCCTCCTTCGCCGCCTCGACCGCGCCCCGTCCTTCTGCCGAAGCAGTGCCGAGCGCATCGATCATGACCATCACGTCGTATGCCGCGCGGGCGTCCGTCAAATCGGAGGCGTTGCCGACCCTTGTTTGCCGGGTCTCGTCGAGGGCGGCAAATGCCGCTTCGGCGCGCGCAATGTTCTGCCCGCTCGAAAGCCCCACCGTCCCGATACGGACGATGGAAGAGACGACATTGTAGATGGTAGGCGCATCTTCGAGAAGATCGTAATTGGTCACCTTCTCCTGCTGCTCGGGCGTGAGCGCCCCATACAGCGTCTGCGCGTTCGCGAGCTCCTCCGAGCTGTCGGGCAAAATGACCGCAAGAGGCGCAATGGCGACGATGACGTTATAGATCGACCGCGCATCCCGCAAAACATTGCTGTTCGAGACCTGTGCGCGAAGCGAGGCGGAAAGGGCGTTGTATGCCCTCTCGGCCTGCTCGATGGCGGGACCGCTCTCCTCCCCCACGACGCCGATCCGCGTGATGAGCTGGGTCACGGAGAGCACCTCGTACTTGTCCCGTGCCTCCTGCAGCGTGGCATAGTTGGAGACCATTCCCTTCTGTTCCTCCGTGAGGGCAACATAAGCCGTTTCGGCGCGATCGATCGCCCCCTTGCTCTGCAGGGTGACCTGCCCGATGGCGGAAATGCTCTTCATCACGTCGTACACGGCGCGGGCGTTGCTCAATGCGGAATAGTTGCCGACGAGCTCCTTTTGGGCGGCGTTCAAGCCGTTATAAGCGCTCTCCGCCGCCTCGATGGCGCTGCCGCTTTCGAGCGTCACGCTCCCGATCCCGCCGATGACCTCCACCGCCGTATAGACGGCGCGGGCGTCGCGGAGCTTTTCGTAATTTGTGACCGAAGTTCGCTCGGCGGCAGTGAGCGCTTCGTAGAGCTCCTCTGCCCGATCGATGGCGGCGCCGCTCTCTATTGTGACCTCCCCGATCTTATCGATGAAATAGCGGACTTCCTCGGCGCGGTCGCGCGTGTAGCCCTCGAAGGTGAGCTCGGGGTACTCCCGCGAGAGCGAGAGAAGGAGCTCTTCTTCCACCGTAGGGATCTCGACAACGAGCGTATCGGGCGTGCCGTCGAAGGCGCCCGCCCCGATCGTGAGCCCCAGCTTGCTGTCGATGAGCACCTTCTTCAGGCTCGAACAGCCGCGGAACGCACCCGCCCCGAGGCTCGAAAGCCCCTTCAGCTCGATCTCTTCGAGCGAAACGCAATTCTCAAAGGCGCCGTCCCCCACGGAGATCTTGTCCGAGGGCGAAGCCGCGGCAAGCGCTGCGGTCCCCTCTTCCGAAGTCGCGCCGAAGGTGATGCTGCGCAGTGCGCCGCAACCCGCGAAAGCGTTCTTCCCGATGGTGATATCGGAGGCAAGGATCGTCGCCGTCTCCAAAGAGCTACAACCCTCGAAGGCGGCATCCCCGACCGTGCGCACGGTAGAGCCGAGCTTCAGTTGGCGCAAGGACGCTCCCTGCAGCGCGCCTTCCCCCACGGCGATGATGGGATACCCGTCGTAACGGTCGAGTGTAAGCTCCTCGGGACCGAACCAGTCGTAAAAGATGCTCTTCCCCGCGAGCGTTACCTGCATGGAATTGACGTCGTATTTCAAGGGGTGCGAAGATTCCCAATAGCCGAACCCGCCGAGCGCGAGCACGGCAAGCACGCTAAAGACGGCGACAAAGCGCTTGAACCCACGCCGCCCTTTCGTCTTTTTTCTGTAATTCTCATAATTTTCCCGCGGAAATGCGGAGGCATTCCGTGCGATCTGCGCGTTTTGGATGGTACGGATCTTATCCCGAAGTAATTTATCCTCTCCCGTCTCCGCGAGCGTCCGCGCCTTATAGAATTCGTCGTATTTTTCGAGATTCCCCCTTCTCTTGACGATATCGTAATCGTCGAATGCCTTCAGGCGGCAACGCAGAAGCCCCCAATACGCCGCCGCGTTGTTGGGGTCGTGCGACAATACACGGCTGTAGATCGTCTTTGCTTTCTTGAATTTGCCGTTTAAGATATAGCTGTCCGCATTTTTGAGGAGCTCATCGAGATTGGCGTCGTCGCAGACCTCGCGAATGCGCGACATCACCGCCCCCATCCACGCGTTGTTTTCCCCCGAGAGCATCTGCCCCTCGCGGAGCGCATCGGGCAATTTGTACGCATTGATATTCTTTCCGACGACGATGATCTGCTTTTGCGGATCGGTCTTTTGGAACCAAATGAAACGCTTCCACTCGTTTTGCACCCACGGAGAATTCAGATTGTTGAGCGATGAAGCGAACAGGACGAGGCAGCGCGCACTCTTGAGCGCAGAGTAAATGTGCGGCTCCCAGCCCGCCTGCTTACTTCCGAGGGAGGTCTCGTCGTAAAACGTACTGTACCGCTTGCCCCCCTTCTGCCGAGAGAGCATGTGGTAGCACTCCTTCGCCCATGCCGCCTCCTCCGTCCCCGATTTGTAGCTCAAAAAGACGTCGTACTGCGGAATGCCCTTGGCGTTGCGCAACACCCGCTGGCGGGATTCCTCGATTTTATCGAATTCCCTCTTGAGGCTTTCGGGAAGGTTGCGATAGTACGGGCTTCTGTGAATGGGGCTGTCCGTCTCGGGGTCGAGGAAGGTCGGTTTATATTCGCCGCTTCCGTTTTTGAGATAGACGATCTTATACCGCGCCAAAAGTGCGCCGCGGTTTGCCTCGGCGTTCAAGGGGTTGTGAGAGAGCACCCTCGAGCAAAGCGAAAGAGCCTCGTCGAAATCATATACATTGCGGCGATAATTGGCGTTGTCGAGATCGATGACGTCCTGTTCGGAGAGCTCCGCGCCAAACCCTTCCGAAATCGTGCCGCAATGGTCGCAGATGTAATATCCCTCTTGTTGCGGAACAAAATGCCCGCCGCATGCAGGACACTTGATTTGTCTCATTGTATTTCCTCCCGTACTTTTCCTCGCAAGATGCAGAGGCAATTCTTTTTTTGTCGAATTATAAACTTTAGTTGATGACTTTCTTATTTTATCACAAACTTTTGATTATGTCAACGGCAAGACAAACAAAAGTTGGTATATTGAATAAAAAAGTTTGTAAAAGAGGAGAATGTCTGCGATGGATTACGGACAGCGCATCAAGGAGCTGCGGGAGGAGAGAAATTTATCGCTCATGGCGCTGGCGAAAGCGATCGGCGTGAGCGACACCGCCATCTATAAGTGGGAAAACCGTCTTGCCGAGCCCAAGCTCTCGAATATCGCCCGCATGTCGGATTTTTTCAATTGCACCGCCGATTATCTCATGGGGCGGGTGGACGACTTCGGTTGGCATTCCCCCATTCCGCTCCCCGCGGAGGATAAGCGGTTGCTCGATGCCTTCCATGCCCTGCCTCCGACACTTAAGACGCTTGCGTTGGAGACACTTCAACTTTGGCAAAGAGAATGCAAAAAGTAGCAAAAAGCCCGCCGAGGAGGCGGGCGTTTTTTCAGGGATATTTCAGCGATATTTCAGGGGCATTTCAGAAACAAATTACGGAAAAAATTTTGGGAAAGGCGCTACATTCGGTCGAGGAGGTCGCGCTTTTTTGTTTCGTACTCCTCCTCGGAGAGGATGCCGTCCTCCTTGAGCTCGTACAGCTTGCGGAGGGTATCGGCGGGAGATTCGCCCCGTTTTTTGCGCACGGGCGTGGGGTTTTTCTTCGCCTCCTCCCGCCACACGGCGCACTTTGCGCCGAGCTTCTTGAAGATGACGCCGTTGCGGTACAAGATGAGCAGCACCGCCGCCACGAGCAGAAGAATGCACATGAGCTGGGAGGGAGAGAACCAAATGCGGGTGGCGCCGCGGTCGTCTCCGCGCAAGAATTCCATGAGGAAGCGGAACACGCCGTAGGCGATGAGGTAAATTTCCACGTTGTACCGCTTGAGCTTTTTGTAGCTGAGAATGAGCACGAGCCCGAGGATAAATTCGAACAGCGACTCAAACAGCTGGGTGGGATAGACGGGAAGGCTCCCGCCGTTGGGTCCGCCCGGGTAGAGATTTGCCGCGGTGCTCCCCTCGGGGAAGGAGACGCCGAAGATGCTGTCCGTCACCTTTCCGAAGCAGCAGCCGCCGAAGAAGCAGCCCAGCCTTCCGAAGGCGTGCCCGATGACGAGCCCGGGAATGAGCATGGAGAAGTACGCGAGGGCGTCCCCTTTGGCGCGGGGGACGAGCTTATGGATGGCAAAGATGGTGAAGGGGAACGCCCCCAACACGCCGCCGAGCCAAGTGATGCCGCCGATGACGATCTCCCCCTTTTCGATGGTGTGGAAGAGGGAATTGAGGACAAACGCCGAAGCGTAGAGCACGACGATGCCGAGCGCCCCCGCAAAGATCATGCGGTTGGAGGTGAAGCGGTCGAGCCGTTCCCCCTTTTCGACCAAGATGAAGTAGATGGCGAAGAATGCGACGATGCCCAAAAAGACCATCAACGAATACATGGGGATCTGTATCCCGAGAACGCGGACAATACGAAGCATTACCCTTTTCGCCTCCCGTTACTTGCTCCCGCCCTTGCGGGGATAGGCTTTCTCCTCCGCGGGGAGGAAGTACTCGCCCTTTAAGGCGTCCGTTTGCACAGAAGTGCTCGCGGCGCCGCCGTTGTTTTCCACATACACCGCCACGATGTCGATTGTCCTATCCTCGGCGGAGACGCCGAACGCCTTCCACTGGACGGGGTGGAATTCCTTCCCCACCGCGAAGAGCTCGGAGACGTCTTGCCCGTTCACCGTCCAACCGACGAAGGTATATCCGCCCGCGGAAGAGAGGCGCGGAAGCGTTTCGAACGCGTCGCCCGCCTTCACCATGAGCACATTCGTACTCGGCACTGCCGCCCCATCGGGAATTGCGGAGAAGCTGAAGGTGTAGAGCTCGCCCAAATGCTTCTCTTCCAGCATGCCGTAGATGGTGTATTCCTTTTTGTCCCCCGAAAGAAGCGTGCCCGTGACGTTTCCTTCCTCATCCGCAACTTCGTACAAACTATCGGAAGAGCTCCCAAAGAAGCCGTGGAGGGTATAATAGTCCTTATCGTAGGTAAGAGGAAGCGTTTCGGGCGGAGTGCGCTTGTCGACCTGCATCTCCGTGCGGTAGACGGTGTCGCTGTTCGATACGTCGTAATAGACGATTTCGAGCGTCGCGGCATTCACCGCGTCCTCGTCCGTACAAGTGGAGGCGCAATTTAAGAAGTTGAAGGTGCAATCGGTGTCCGTTTGGTCGCAGCCGATATCGCACTCGGTGCAAATGGTGCGGTTGCACCCGCCGCAATCGAGGAACAAGTTGCCGCATTCCGTCTCGCAGCCGTCGCCGAAGAGGCACCCCTTGACCGCGCAATCCTCGGGCCCGCACCCGGCTCCGCAAGTATTGCACTCGTCATTGCAAGACGACCAACAACCGACGTCGTCCTCATCGCAGCCCATTTTCTCGCACGCGCAGCTCATACAGTCGGGCACCATGCACCCGCCGAACAAAAACGCGCCTGCGGAAATACTGCCGAGCAGGACCAGCCTGCCCCGCCACGAACGGAACAAAAAATCCATGAGCTTATCGAAAAACATATGCACCTGCCCAAACGGAATACGTTTCCAAAGACGAATTTTATTGTATCACGACGGCCGCCGATTGTCAACTGTTCTTCTGCAATAAAATGAAAACCTATGCCAAACGCGCACGCCTTCTTTGCAAAACGCGTCCCCGCGCGGGGCGGGGACGCGTAAAATTCGCGGTTTGCTCTATTTTTTGCGGCGGATGGGAAGGGCGGCAAGGAGAAGGACCGCCGCCGCGGCTCCCGCCGTGCCCCCGACGACCGAGCCGCACCCGCCTTCTTCCTCGGGCTTTTCGGCGTCTCCCGAATTGCCCGAATTGCCCGTATCTCCCGCATCGCCGCCTCCCGCGGGAAGGGCGTCGAGCGCGGAGGTGAGCTTCTTCTCCGCCGCGTCGAGCTTGCGCTGCGGGGTGTCGGCTGCGAGAAGGGCTTCGAGCTCGCTTGCAAGGGCGTGCACGGTGGCGTCGGTAATTTCCGCTTTCTTTTCCGCATAGCGGGAGAGGGCGGCTCTTGCGTCCGTTTGGTCGGCGAGGGGATCCACGAAATTCTTCCCCTCCTCGAGGGCGAAGAGCTCCCCGTCCCCCGCGGCGAGCGTGAGGGTGAGCGTGCCGTTTCCGAGCGCCGTCTCCTCCGCCTCCCCGCTCGTGTGGTCGATGCGGAAGAGCTTCGAGACGCCCTCCGCCTTCACCGAGAAGGTGATGGGGTTTGTATAGTCGTTGTTGACGAACATGACGTAATTGCGGCCCGTCTCCTTGTCCCGAAGGAGGGAAAGGGTGTAGCCGCCGCTATCCTGCGGCTGCAGGAAGAAGTCCGAAGGGATGCGCTTTTGCCCGCCCCAGACGGCGCGGTCGCTCTCGAAGCCGTTCAAATAGACTTCGCGCGCGTCGAGCTTGACGAGCGTCTTTCCGAGGGCGTGGATCTCGGCGTTGAGCTGCTTGACGGCGGGATAAGACTTGGGGTTGGGCTTGCCGTCCTCGCGGATGATGGCGCCCGAGAAGGTCTCGCTCCCGCGGTTGGTGGGCGTGAACCAAGTGAAGTAGGCGAGCTGTTTATACCCATACGCGAGGCAGACCATCGCCTCGTAGCGCATTTCGGAGGCGCTCGGCGCCCTTCCGCCGCCCTGCACCGCCTGCAGGTAGGTCGCCGTCTTGCTGTCGTACTCGAGCCCGAGCTTGCGCACGCAGTCGAGATTGGAGAAGAACACCTCCCGATTCATGCCGCTCTGCTTGTCGTAGGGGTAGAAGTCGTACATGAGGTAGTCCTGCGGGTAGCCGTCCCGCTCGATGGCGGAAAGCCACTGCTCGGCGTGCAAACGGAAGGATTCCTCCGCGCCGTTGAGCGTGCCCGCGGGCGAGCCGTAGGACCACATGGGCAGGAAGTTGAGGTGGGCGTACCCCTCGGGGTCTGCCCGCTTCATCGTCTCGTACACCCGCACATAGGGCATGGGGTCGAAGGGCTCGTCGTAGATGAAGTACCCGCCTACGCCCTCGACGTCGCGATATTCGGCGACGATGGCCTCGATCTCGGCGTCCGACAAAGATGTGAGGTTGTTGAAGCGGTTGTCCGCCACCCCCACCTGCATGCCGTACTTGTGCGCAAATTCCGCCATTTTGAGGTTGGTCTCTTTGTCGTTTTCATGGGCGAAGAAGGGGTCCTCGTTCACCTTCCTGTCCCGCCCCGTCACGTTTTGCACGAAGTCGATGCCGCCCTCCGAGAGCAGGCGGTACTGTTCGTCCCACAGCTCGTCGCCCTCGCCGTTGCACATGTACTCGTAGGTGGGCGGCCAAAACGCCGTGAGGAGGATGTTCTCCTCGAAGCTCTCCTTGTCGGCGGCGGAAGAACGCACGGCGCCGCCCGTGAGGGCGCCCGCTCCCGCCAGCACGAAATAGGCAAGCGCGGCTGCCGCGCCCGTTTTGCGAATGTTCATGGCTCCTCCTCAGTAGCCGAAGCTGTAATTCAGTCTGCCGATGGGGGCGCTGTCCCCCGTGCGGTAGAAGTCGAGATAGCTCTTTTCGGAGACGTTGTCCGTCACCTTGAATTCGATATCGTAATTGGCGCCGCCCAGCCCGAGGTCGGAAAGCGCGAGGCGCACGAAGAGGACCTTGCCCTCCACACGCATGTCGCCGCTGCCCGCCTTCTCGAGGGCGGAAGCGCTGTTCGCGCGGTAGATGTCCGTCTTGCCCTCCGAAACCGTCCGCCCGACGACGTAATCGTACCCCATGTAGAGGTTTTTGGCGTTCTTCGTGCGGATCCAAAGGTTCATCCAGCCCGTATCGCCCTCGGCGCGCTCGGTGATGTCGTCCGCCGTCTCGATGCGGAAATACAGATAGTTTTTGTCCCGTGCGACCTTGACGGAGGAAATGTCGTTCCTGCCCGAAGTATCGGTGTACACCTCCTGCCCCGCCATGGCGCGGTGGTTGCGGTCTTGGCAATCGTTCGTGAAGTCGAGGTAGGCGGGCACGTTTGCCCACTGCGGGTCGTCCTTCTGTATGTCGATGGTCGTCTCGGGGTAGATGTAGTGTTTGGCCTCGGTGAAGTTGTTCTCGCGGATCTTTTGCGCCGTGAGAAGATAGCCGTTGTCGCCGAGATTTTCCGAGGGCTCGAGATCGCGCGAGAATTCGGGAATGAAGGTATCCACCGTAAAATAGCGGGTGCGCGCGGAGATGCTCCCCGATCTGTCCTCGAATTTGGTCGCGATCCACTCGTTCCACCCCGTGAGGAAGGTGAAACGCGCTTCGTCCTTATAGTCGAGCACCGTCTGCCATTGGCTCTGATAGTTGAGATCCTCGCCGAAACGGGCATGGTCGGTCTGCCCCGTGCGGTGGTCGAAGCCCCGCCCCTGCGTACCGACGACATCCGAAAAGCGGATGCTGATGTGCTGCCCCACGGAGACGTTCATCCACCCGTTGTGCGAGGGTTGGGTGTCGTACAGCGGGCTGGGGGTGAATTCCATCCACGGCACGCCCTCCGCCTCGAAAACTTCGGTCGGCCACTGGCGGCACTTGAATTGGAACAGATCGTGAATGGCCTTCTCCTCGGGGTCGGAAAGGTCGAGCCCGTAATTTTGCGCGTAGAAGTAGTTTTGGTGCATGGTGATGAGGGGCTTCCCGTCCGGCATGAACCAAAGGGAGCGGTAGGTCTCATCTTGGTAGAAGTGGCGGTACACCTCCTTCAGCGTGCCGAGGTATTGCCCCTCGCCGTTGTCGGCGGCGAGGTAGTACATGACCTTGGGCACGTTCCAACCCGCGTCCTGATACTCCTTGAGGATGCGGAAGAGCGGGCCCGTCGTCTGCGGGTAGGTGAAGCCGTTGGTGCAGTCGAATATGAGGAAATCCACCCCCGCGAGGGTGAGCATTTCCACCTGTTTGCGCATGACCCATTCGTCCGTCGAATTGTAGTAGCCCCACACGGGCTTCCCCCAAAAGTGCGCCGCGCCGACGGGGGAAGAGCGGTCGTTGCACTGGAAGGCGTCGATATTTTCGCCGTTCTCGGTGATCTCCGCCATGTCGTAAATGCCCCGCGTGCTCTCGCTGTTCTGCCCGAGCCAAAGGAAGTAGAACAGCCCGACGTAGCGGTCGTCGTCCTCCTTTTTGTCGACGGTGAGAAGCCGCCTCCCGTAGTCGTCCGTGGCGACGAGGTTGACCGCGGTGTACTCCTGCGGCGTGAGGGCGCGAAGGTCCTCCACCCGCTTCCCTTCGTCGAAGGGCGTGAACCCGCTCCCGTCCGCGGGCGTCTCCTCGCCTCCGCACCCCGCAAGGGCAAATGCGAGAAGAGCCGCCATGGAAACCGAAAGAATTTTTTTCTTCATACTGTTTTCCCGCAAGGGATCCCCCTTATTTTTCCTTGCGCTTCACCGCAAATACCGCAACAAAGCAGCCGGCAAGAAGCGCGATCGCGCCGACGAACGCCCCCGTTCCGAGCGAGGAGCCGCATCCGCCGCAGCCTTCTTCCTCGGTCGCTCCGCCGCTCTCCCCGGGCGCGGAGGAGTCGACGACTTCCACTTCGAAGGTCACTTCCTTGCCCGAACGGCTGAAGGTGATGGTCTGCTTGCCCACTTGGTCCTTGCGGTACCCCTTGAAATCGGAGTTGGAGAAGCTCGTGAGGAGCTCGCTCTCGCCGTCCGCATAGGTCGCCCGAATGGCGAGCCCCGCCGCGCGGAAGTTTTCTCCCTTCTCGAATACCGTCTTTTCGGGCAGGCTCTCGATGACGAGCGCGTCGTCCGCGGGGTCCAAAATGCCCTTGTCGGGGTCGGCGGTCTCCTTCTGCTTGAGGATACGCTCCCACGAGTAGCCGTCGTCGTTGTAGAGGTAGATGTCGTGGGAAAGTACGGCGCCTTCGAGCTTGACGAAATCCGAATAGCCGTCTGCCTTGCCCCAGTGGTCCTGGTTATCTGCCGAAGTGTAGATCTGGAAACCCTTCTTGAGCTTGATGGTGTGGATGACCTCGGAAACGCCCTCCACATACACGCAAGCGGGGTTGTTGGTGCCGTCCGTTGCGCCGCCGTCCGCCCAAGTGCTCCACACGAGGCGGGAATCCTTCAACGCGATGGTGAATTCCCACGCGAAGAAGCCGATCCAGTCGATGGGGGCGGTGCCGCTCTCGTCCTTCACCATGTACTCGCTCGCGGGCTTGCCGTTGATCTCCACCTTGTCGATGACGTTCTCTTCGTTCCCCGTGAGCTGGTTGGCCTTGGGTTCGCGGAACATTTGCCCCGCCGAGCCGAAGGTGACCGTCACGCCCGAGACTTGCTTCCTCGGATCCATGACGGAGGCGTTCTCCCAAAGAACGGTGACGCCCTGCCCCTCTTCGAGCTCCTCGATCTGCACTTGGAACGTCGTCGTGAAGTTCGCGTATTTGAGGGTCACGGTGCAGGCGCCGATGCTGCTCCCGTCGAAGTTTTCCACGGTGAGAAGGGAGAGCGGGATGGGCTCGAGCGTCTCTTCGTTCGATGTGATGTCCTTCACCCTCTTATTGACGACGGCGCCCGTGAGGTCGACCTTGCTCGCGCCGAAGGCGTAGCTCGTCTTGGACGGGGACGTGGAGACGACGATGCCCACGACGCGCTTTTCGACGACGGTCACGTCGATGTGCGCCGTGTGACCGTGATATTTGAGCTGAACGGTGTTGGAGCCGCCCGACTCGAAGGAATAGGTGAGCATATCCGCCGTGACGGGGATGGTTTTCTCCGTCCCGTCCGAATATTTCGCCTTTAAGGTGAGCTTGGTGAGATCGAGGATGTCGTCGAGGTAGAGCTCGGTCTGCGTCGTCGAGACGTCGATGTCCTGCGCATACTTCTGCCAGCCCTTCGCGCCCGCGTTCCACACCGTGATATCCTGCTTTAAGGCAGCGCCCGCGCGCTCGCGGTAGAGGTTGTATGCGCCCGTCGGGAAGTGGTCGGCGCGGTCCTCCGCGACGACCCACGCAAATCCCGCCTTGAAGGTGACGGTGGTGACGGCGTTGAGCCATGCCGTATTGGCGACGCGGGTGGGATCGTCCGAGGCGCCGCTGCCCTGCTCGATGCAATAGCGGAGCTGGTACCCGCCCTCCGTGCCGCCGATGACGGAGATCCATGCGATCTTCCCCTCCTGCTTCCACGCCGCCGCCGTCTTGGTGACGCCGCCCGACGTGATCTCGATAAACTGCGCGACGTGCCCGCCGACGAAATTCTCGATGCCGAAGAGGTTGTAGTAGTCGGGCACGGGAATGCCCTTGAAGTCGAAGTAGAAGAGGTGTTGGGTGGTGCTGTCGCCGTCCGCCGTGGGCTTGCCGTTGTCCGTGATGAGCACGAGCCCCTTGGTCGTATCCGCATCCGTGACTTCCACGGTGAGCGTCGCCGTCACCGTGCGGTTGAAGCGGGTAAACGAGACTTCCCGCGTGAAGGTGCCCTTTTGGTAGCTGTCGATGGGCTCGAACGAGCAATCGGCGAGGGTGATCTGCTCCGTCGTGCCGTTGTCGTAGGCGACGGTCGCCTTCGCGGAGGAGAGGTCGAGCGCGTCGTAGCGGGAGACGGTGAGCGTGCTCTTCTCGAGCGTGAGCGAGGAGGGGTACTTCTCCGCCTTCTTCACGTCTACGGTGAAGGTCGCCGTCCTATCCTGATAGCGGACTTCGATCTCCTGCCCGTCGCCGACTTCCCCAAAGACTTCGGGGAAGATGGCGTCGTTCGTCACGAGGAGGCGGGTGCCGTCGAAGAAGGTCGCGCGGACGGTGAGCTTGAGCGGGTCGAGCGCGTCGCCCTCGGTGACTTCGCTCTCCTCATACGTCGCGGTGAGCTCCGTGGCGTACTTTTGCCACTTCTCGGCGCGCCACAAAGGGGCGTCCTCTTTCACGACCGCGCCCTCGAGGTTGCGGTAATTCTCGTGCCTATCCTGCCCCCACGACGAGCCCTTGGAGGGGTCGATGAGCTCCTGCCACTGGAAGCCCGCCTTCACCGTCACCTTGTCGATGGCGGAGAAGAACGAGGTGTCCTGCCCGTTGATGAGGAGCAGGTGTTGGGCGTACTTGCTGTCCTCCGAAATGCCCATCCAGTCGATTTTTCCTGCCGCCTTCCACTCTCTCACGCTCTTTTCCTGTCCGCCCGAGCGGATGAGGATGTAATCCACCATGTGTCCGCCCTCGGTGAGGTCGCATTGGAAGATGTTGACGCGCGCAGGCTCCTTTTCGAGCGCGGAGAAGTCGAAATACAGCGCGAGGTGGTCGGGCTGATAGAGCGTTTCGCCCGCGAGCACGGAGACTTCGACCGAGCTCGTAAGGTCGGGCTCGCCGACGGTCACGGCGAGCTCCGCGCTCTTCGTCTCGCCGCCGTAGGTGTAGGAGACTTGCACGGCGAGCTCCTCGCCTTCCTCCTGCCATGCGTCGAGCCCCGTCACGGTGAGCTTCTCGGGGGGAAGTTTTTCGCTCGTCTTGGCGCCGCCCTCGGTCGCGACATAATTTGCCGTGACCTCCACGCCCAAATCTTCGAACGTGCCGAAGCGCGGGAGCGTGGCTTCGCTCTCAGAGAGGGTGATGCTCTCCAACTGCTTTTCGAGCGGGTTCACCTTGACTTTCGCCGTGCCCGTCGCATTTTGGTACTTGACGGTGACGGTCATCTCGCCCGCGTTGGTGTTCGAATCGTATTGAACAGTGTACTTGGAGGGGTCGAGCGTGCCGATCTCGGTCACGCCGTCCTTCGCCGTCGCCGTGACGGTAAAGTCCTCCGCCTTCACGCTGCCCGCGTAGTCGATGGGCGTATTGCCGCCCTTGTAGGTAACGGTGAGGCTCGCCGCGCTCGTCTCCCAGCCGTCTTTCCCGTTGTTCCAAAGGTAGTAGTCGTGGGAAAGCGCGGGGCCGGAGGCGCTGCTCTTTTCCGTCTTGCGGAAGAAGCCCTCCTTCAGATGGACCTCGGTGATGCCCTCGATCCATGCCTTCTGCTGGGAGCAGATCCAAATCTCATAGGCGTCCGAGGGGTTGACCGCGCCTTCCATGTTGTCGACCCATTGAATTTTGCCGGCCCCATTCGCGTCTGCCCATTCTTTCACCGTCTTGGTCTCGCCGCCCGACGTGATCTCGATGAGCTCGGTGTCGTTGTAAATTTTTTGGTCGCCTTGGATTACCTTTGCCGGAGAAGCGCCCTTCACATCGAAGTAGAGGCGCATTTGGGAGGCGTCCCACCACACGCCGCCGCCCCCTGCGGGGACGGTGACATACGACTTCTTGGCACGGAGAGCCGCGCCCGCCAGCGGGACGAGCTCCGCCTCCGCCGCGGAAGCGCTTTCGCCGCGAAGCAGCGCCGCGCCCAGCCCGAGCGTGAGCGGGAGCAAAAGCGCCGCCGACCAAAGAGAAATGCGCCTTACAAGTTTGGTTTTCATACTATCCTCCTTATCCCTTGACTGCGCCCACCATGATCCCGTCTATGAGCTTACGCTGCAAGAGGAAGAACACGAGCGCGGGTAAAACCGACATAAATACGCCTGCTGCCATCGCCACCGAGTTTTCGCTCACCCCGTCGAGCATGACGACTTTGTAGATCGCCACGGCGAGGGTGTACTTCTCGGGGTCTGTGTAGTAGAACATGGGCTGGAAGTAATCGCCCCAGCTCGAAGTGAACGCCCCCACCGCCACAAAGAGCAGGATGGGCTTGCACAGCGGCAGCGTGATGAAGAAGTACCTTTGGAACACATTCGCCCCGTCGATGGTGGAAGCCTCTTCCAGCTCGTAGGGAATGCCGTGCATGAATTGGCGGAAGAGGAAAATGTTGATGGCGCCGCCACCGAAGAGGTTGGGAATGGTGAGCGGGAGCGGGGTGTTCGTCCATCCGAGGCTGCTGAAGAGAAGGTACAACGGAATTTGCGTGACGACGCCGGGGATCATGAGCGTGGAGAGCACCATCGCAAAGCACAGCTCCCGCCCCTTCCACTTGAGCCGCGCGAAGGAATACGCGCAAAAAGAGGCGGCAAGCGGCATCGCCACGACGTTGAACACGACGATGAACACGGTGTTCAAAAAGTAGTTGAGATAGTTGGGCTGGGCAAAGAGCTGTTCGTACCCCCGCAGCGTGAAGTGGATCGGGAACAGGAGCCCGCGCTGGAAATCGATCTCGGGCATGAAGCTCTGCCCGACCATGAGCAGGAAGGGGAACAAAAAGATGATGGCAAGCACGGTGAGGCAGGTGTATTGCAGCGCCTCGATCACATGCCTTTGCCGCCTTGCCGAGCGGTTGCGCTCTTGCGGGGAGAGAGATCTCGTCATTCCTTGTCCTCCCCGTAGTAGACCCAGCGGCTCGTCTTAAAGAGCACGAGCGTGAACAGCCCGACGACGGCAAAGAGCACAAAGGCGAGCGCCGAGGCGTATTCGTACAGGCCGTAGTTGAATTCGTTCAAGATCTTCACCGAGATGAAGTAGAGCGAGTCCCCCGCGCCGCCGCCCATGTGGTCGAATCTGCCGCCGACCACGACGAGTGGCGTCGTACACTGCAGCGCCGCGATGAACCCCGTGACGAGGTTGTAGAAGATGAGCGGCGTGCTCATGGGGATGGTGATGTGCGTGAGGCATTGGAGAGCGTTCGCGCCGTCGAGCTTCGCCGCCTCATAGAGGACGGAGGGAATGTTCTTGAAGGCGGAGAGCCAAATGATCATGCTTCCCCCCGCCGACCACACGCCCATGAAGATGAGCGTCGCCATCGAGCTGTTTTCGGCTTCGAAGAAGCTCCACTCCCCCAGCCCCATGGCGTTCAAGATATGGTTGAACGCGCCGTTGTGCGCGAGGCTGCCGAACATGTAGGTGAACACGAGCCCGCTCGCCACGCCGGGAATGATGACGGGAAGATAGAGGAGCATCCGATAGACGGAGATGCCCTTTATTTTGAAGTTTGCCGCAAGCGCCAAAAAATACCCGAGCACCAACCCGAAGGGGACGGACACGAGCGCGTAAAAAACGGTATTCCCGAATACTTTGAACGTATCGGGATCGAAGGAGAACATCGTCTCGTAGTTATAGAACCACTCGAATTTGTCGTCGTGCATAAAGCTGGACACGAGCGCCTGTATCGCGGGGTAGAAGTTGAAGATGACGATGCCCAAAAGCACGGGGAGGGCAAACAAAAAGCCCGTAAGCCATTTCACCGCCCGCCGCTTTTTGGCGGCGGGGGTGAGGGTAGGCTGTGCGGGCGGCTGGGGGGGCGCTGCCCGCTCTGCCCCGGTCGAAACGTTTACATTTTCCTGCACGAAAAACCTCCGTTATTTGCGAAGCGTCGCCGTGACCTGCGAGGTGATGCTCTTTATGACCTGATCGTATGCCGTCCCGCGCGCATAGGAGAGAACGAGCTGGCCGAAGAGGTCGTTGAGGGCAACGGCGTGGCGCGTATATCCGGGGGCGATGAAGTAATCGGTATAGCAATCCCAATTGGGCTCCGGCTTGCCCTCTTCGTCCACGCCGCCCATGTTGTAGGTGAGCGCGCGGAGGTTGTAATTCTCCATGCCCTTGCCCCAATGGTTTTCTTCCTTGGTGAAGTCGGACATATCCCTGCGGATGGGCACGTTCTGCGCACCCGCGTCGGCAAGCGCGTTCTGCCCCTCGCGCGAGAGCATGAGCTTCATGAATTTCCACACGAGCACGGGGTTTTCCGTCCCCGCCCATGCGCTGTATCCCGCGGAGCCCACGCCGATGTAGGGGGTATCCGCGAACACGGGCATGGTCACGGCGTCGTAATAGTTGTGGAAGTCCGCCTCGGAGACCTCCGGGAACGCCTTGATGCGCAGCTCTTCCGCCACGCGGGAGATGGACTGCGAGTGCATGAACATCGCGCCCTTTCCCGCCATGAAGTCCGCCGTGTCGCCCGTCGTTCCGATGTAGCCCTTATCCGCCCAGCCCTTGATCATGTCGAGCGCGTTCTTGGTCGCCTCGGAGTCGAAGGCGGGCTTCCCGTTGTCGTCGAAATACTTCACGCCGAAGTGCTTGAAGATGGGGTTGTACACGGGCTCCCAGTTGCAACTGGAGTCGATGACGGCGTTGCCCGGGGAGCTGTCTGTGCCGCGGAAGGCGGAGTACTGCTTCAAGAGCCCGCACACCGTCTCGAAATCCTGCCACGTCCAGCCGTTTTTGATGTACTTTTGGATCTCCTGCCCCGTCTCCTCCTCCGCTCTCCGGATGATCTCCTTGTTGTAGTGGACGACGACGCGGTCCACCGAGCGGGGAACGAGCAGCTGCGCGCCGTTGAAATCCCTCTGCCCGAGCTTGAAGTACGTTTCATAGTACTCGCCCATGTCGAAGGTGCCGAGCTCCTGCTCCCGTTGCATGTAGGGCGCGAAGTCGAGAAGCAGATCCTTGTCGTCCAGCGAGAACATGTCGAAGGAGTTGGTCATGAAGATGTCGGGCGCTTCCCCCGCGGAGATGTTGCGGTCAATGACGATGGAAGTGGACCCCGTGTACGCCTGGTTGCTGAATTTGACGTTGGGGTACTCCTTTTGAAAGAGCGCCTCGAGATGCTTTATCATCTCCAATTCCTTATTCTCGTTTTTGTACGCCACGACGAGCGTCGTCGAGATGTTTTTATCCACCTCCACGACGACGTTGCCCTGTTCGTCCGTCACGGGGCCGCGCTGCGTCTCGTCGTCGCCGCAGCCCGCAAGACACAAAGAAGCGGCGAGCACGCCCGCACACAGCACCGCCGCCACACATTTGAGCTTTTTCATGGTTTCCTCCGTTTGCCTTCCCCGCCTTCTTTCGGGAAAAACGCTGAAAATCAAAGAAAGAGGCGCATCGAACCCCGTCCAAGCCGCGTTTTTCGGCGCAAGGGACAGCGCCGTGTGTCCTCTCTTCACAAGAAATCATATCATAAAATGAAAATTCTGTCTATATCTATTTGAAATGTTGACAAAACTTCAAAAATGCGTTATAATATGAGCATAATCAAACATAAGTGAGCAGAGGAACATGTTAAATGATGAAAGAAAGAACGAAATTTTAACGATTTTGCGGAAAACGGGCTCCGCGACGGTGAGCGAGCTCGCCAAAAAGCTGTTCGTGAGCGAGGCGACGGTGCGGCGCGACCTCATCGAATTGCAGGACATGGGGCTGCTTCGGCGCAGCCACGGCGGGGCGGTGCTCCTCGAGGCGGCGGACGAAATTTCCATCCTCGTCCGCATGACGGAAAACGCCGAGGGAAAGCAGCAGATCGCCAAAAAGGCGCTCGAGCACATCCCCACCGACTTCAAGACGGTATTCTTGGACAACTCCTCCACCGTGCTCGCCGTCGCCCAGCAGATGAATCTCGCCGAAAAGACGGTCGTCACCAACTCGCTGCAGGCGGTGAGCGTGCTCT
This sequence comes from uncultured Clostridia bacterium, assembly GCA_947630365.1. Taxonomy (GTDB): domain Bacteria; phylum Bacillota; class Clostridia; order Christensenellales; family Borkfalkiaceae; genus Gallimonas. The sequence continues at coordinate 3,306 of CANRHI010000011.1, read as the reverse complement.
CCCGCACGAGGAGCATCAACCTCATCGTCCCCGGGGGCACCGTCTCCCCGCGCGGGCACTCCATCACGGGGAGCTGGGCGAACACGCTCATCTCCGAGCTCCGCTTCGACCTCATGCTGACCTCTTGCACCGCGCTCGACACCGAGGGCGCCTACGAGAGCTCTCTCGACCAGAGGGAGATCAAGCGCACGGTGTTCCGCCGCTCGGCGTTCCGCGTTCTGCTCGCCGACCAGAGCAAATTCGAACAGCCCGGCTCCTACCTCCTCGAGCCCCTCGCCGCCTTCGACATGCTCATCTTCGACGAGCTCTCCAAGGTGCGCAAGGAGGCGCTCGCAGGACTCCCTCTGATCGTTTGAGACAAATCGCTTTTTCCCCTCCGCACGGTTGCAAATTTTGTGTAGATATTGTATAATACAGCCGTAGCGGAGGTGTGTATGCCCTATTTGACGTTGGAGCATGTCTCGAAGGAGTATCATGTCGGCACCGTGACGGTGAACGCGCTGCAAGACGCGAGCTTTTCTTTGGAGGACGGGGAATTCGCCGTCGTGCTCGGGCAGAGCGGCGCGGGCAAGACGACCCTCCTCAATCTTCTCGGCGGCATGGACAGCGCGACCTCGGGAAGCATCTTCCTCGACGGGAGGGAAATTACCTCTCTCGACCGCCGCGGGCTCACCGAGTACCGCCGCTTTGACGTGGGCTTTGTGTTCCAATTCTACAATCTGATGCCCAATCTCACCGCGCTCGAGAACGTGGAGATCGCGACGGAAATTTGCAAGAACGCGCTCGACCCCAAGACCATTCTCGAGGAAGTGGGGCTGGGCGAGCGGCTGATGAGCTTTCCCTCCCAGCTCTCGGGCGGGGAACAGCAGCGCGTCTCCATCGCCCGCGCGATGGCGAAAAACCCCAAGCTCCTCCTCTGCGACGAGCCCACGGGCGCCCTCGACTATGCGACGGGCAAGAAAATATTGAAACTTTTGTACGATGTTTCGCGGCAACAGAAAAAGCCCGTCGTCATCGTCACGCACAACGCCGCCCTCGCGGGCATGGCGGATAAGGTCATCCACATCAAGAGCGGAAGGATCGAGCGCGTGGAGAACAATGCCTCCCCCGTGCCCATCGAGGAGATCGAATGGTAAAGACGTATTACAAGTCCTTCGGCTCCATGTTCAAGCGGCATATAACGCGCCTCGTCTCCGTCTTTTTGATGGTGCTCGTGAGCGTGGGGTTTACTTCGGGCATCGGCATGGCGACGGACAAGATCCGCCACTCCGTGTACGACGAATACATCGCAAGGAACGTGAGCGACTTCATCGTGAAGAGCACGCGGCAGACGGGCTTTACCGAGGAGGAGCTCTCCCTCCTCTCCGCACGCTACGGGGAGGAGAATTTTCTACAGGGCGCCTCGCTCGAATTCAAAGAGGGCGCTATGATCACCCGCACCTCGCAGGATACCTCCCTCTTCCCCGAGCCCGTCGAGATCGAGACGGACATGCAATTTTCGGGCATGGGAGAGGGCGTCTCGCGGGTGTATTTTTTCAGCGGACAGGGGACGGAAGAGAACCTTCTCAAACAGAATTCCATCCGCGTCATCGAGGAGAGCGAGGGCGAGCTCCCCGAGGGAACGAGCCCCATCACCGTCGAGCGGGGCACGGCGCAGCTCATCGGCTACCACCTCGGCGACACGCTCGAAGCGACGGTCACCATGCGCCTCTCTGAGGCCTACGGAAACATGCCCATCCAACAGACGACCTACATCTTCACCGTGGCGCGCATCGTGGAAAACCCGCTCCACATGGCGGAGCGGTGGGATAAGAGCATGCGGTTTTTCGACGAAGAGGGCGAGCCCCTCGAGCTCGAGAGCGTGTTCTACCTCTTCGACCCCTCCGAGGCGCCGCCCGCGGGAGACGTGTACCTCACCGTGCCCGCCCTCCGCGGGAACATGCTCTTTTCGGGCGGCTACGACGACGCGATGGAGCGGGAAAAGGCGGAGATCGAAGCCCTCCTCGGCGAGGAGAGCGTCGTCCTTTCCCTCCACGAGAATTACTCGTTCGAATCCTTCATGGCGTATGCCGAGAAGGTGGACGCCATCGGATATGTGCTCACGGTCGTCTTTCTCCTCGTGACGCTGCTCGTCGTGCTCAATACCATGACCCGCCTTTTGGAGGAGGAGCGCGGGCAGATCGCCTGCCTCAAGACGCTCGGATATTCCTCCTTCCAAATTGTTTCGAAGTATCTCCTCTTCGCGCTCGTGGGAACGGCGATCGGCTGCGCCATGGCGTACTTTGCGGGGCTGGGGCTCGCGTACATCATCTACATCAACTTCACCTGGAATTACTCCCTTCCGCCCTACTCCTCGCACGTCGCCCTCTTGTACTTTATCCTCTCCGCCTCCCTCGTGCTCGCCGCGACGCTCGCCGCCACCGCCATCGCGGGCTTCCGCCTCACGCACGAGTCCCCCGCCGCTCTCCTCCGCCCCAAGGCGCCGAAAGCGGGCAAAAAGGTCATCCTCGAGCGCATCCCCCTCCTTTGGAACAGGCTCTCGTTCAAGTATAAGTCCACCGTGCGCAACGTGCTGCGGTTCAAGATACGCTTCGCGATGACCGTCGTCGCCGTGCTCGCCTCCACCGCGCTCGTCTTTGCGGGGCTCGCCGTCCTCGATTGCTGCCTCTTTCAGGACATCGGCACGACCGCCATGATCGGCGTCGCCGCCATCGTGCTGCTCTTTGCGGCGCTTCTCAACGCCGTCGTCATCTATACCCTCACGAATATCAACATAAGCGAAAGAAACCGCGAGCTCGCCACCTTGATGGTCCTCGGCTATCAGGACGGCGAAGTCACGGGCTACATCTTCCGCGAAATTTATATCACAAGCTCCATCGGCATCCTGCTCGGCATTCCCGGCGGAACGCTCTTGTGCTTGCTCGTCTTTAGTTTGCTCGGCTTCGGCTCGGTGGGAAGCATCAGCTGGTTCGTCTGGCTGCTCGCTCCCCTCCTTTCCCTCCTCTTCACCTTCCTCGTGACCCTCATGCTCCGCAGCAAGATCGTCAAGATCGACATGAACGAATCCCTCAAAGCCGTGGAATAAGGAAAGTAATTTTTGTTCCCCCCCTCCCCCCTAATCCCCCTCCCCGCTCTACGGGGAGGGGGATTAGGCTGCAGCGCGCCGACCGGCAGCCAAGGGGGGCAGCTTTCATACAAAATCCCCTTCCTTTGTAAGGAGGGGGACACAGGGGGAGGTTCCCGCGTCATGTTGAGGGAGCGAAGCGACCGAAACATCCCGAGGTACGAAGTCCGAATTTTCATCCT
>CANRHI010000010.1 GCA_947630365.1 uncultured Clostridia bacterium | reverse complement strand
TTTGTCTACTCCCTCATCGCCTCTGCTTACTCTATTCTCCCCAGCTCCCGCTGGGGGTTTCGACCATCAATGACGCGTTGGCGCGGGGAGCAGAATGGCACCCCCGCCCCTACCCCTCCCCCTCAAGTATAAGGGGGAGGGCATGAAGCTACCCCCTTTGAAGGGGGCGGCTCCGCCATAGGCGGTGGTGGGGGTTGCCTTTCGCGCTTCCCCCCCACGCCCATCCCCACCCGTCTGCCCAAGGGCAGCCACCCTCCCCTTCCCCGAAGGGTAGGGCCCCCCCTCACTCCAGCCACGGGGTGAAGGGCTTGAAGGCGGAGGGGAGGGCGTAACGCTCCTTTATTTCCCGCGCGGTCAGAAAGAGCTCGCCTTCGGGAGGAGTGGAAAGTTCGAGAAAATAGCCCGTCATGCGCCATTCGACATGGGAAAAGAGGTGGGTCGCCTGCTTTTGGGCAATGAGGCGCGCGGAGGAGAGCCATGCGGGAAACCCCTCCTCCTTGGGCGCATTGGGGAATTCCCACAGCCCGGAGAGGAGCCCCTTCCCCCGCCGCCGAAGGGCATACGCGCCACCGCACTTTACGACGAACACATTCAGCTCCTGCACCGTGCGGGGCTTCTTTTCGGCGCGGACGGGGAAATCCGACTCCCTCCCCGCAAGGTGAGCGCGGCAAATTTCCCGCCAAGGGCAGGCGGGGCAGGCGGGCTCGCCGTTCGGAACGCACACAAGCGCGCCGAGCTCCATGAGCCCCTCGGTAAAATCCCCCGCCTCCGCGGGATAAACGCAAACGAGCCGCTCGGCATACTCCTTTTTCAGACCGTCGTCCGCCTGCCTGCCGTCCGCAAGGAGGCGGGAAAGAACGCGCACCACGTTCCCGTCCACCGCGGGGGTCTTGAGCCCGAGGGCGATGGAGCACACCGCCCCCGCCGTGTAATCCCCCACCCCGGGGAGGGCGCGCACCCCTTCGAAGGTGGTGGGAAAGCCTTCTTCGGCAATGATCTTTGCGGCTTTTTGCAGATTTTTGGCGCGGGAATAGTAGCCGAGCCCCTCCCACGCCTTGAGGACTTCGTCCTCCGAAGCGCGGGCGAGCGCCTCCGCCGTGGGGAAGCGGCGCAAGAATTCGACGTACCGCTCCCGCGCCGCCTCGACGCGCGTCTGCTGCAGCATGAGCTCGGCGACGAGCGCGGTATACGGCGTGCGGTGTTCCCTCCACGGGAGCTGCCGCCTATGCGCGCGGAACCACTCGGGAAGGAGCGCCGCCGCGGTTTTCAACAATTCTTCGTCTTTCACCGTTAGAACAGTCCGACGATCTTGCCGTTTTCGTCTACGTCGATCTTCTCCGCGGCGGGGAGCTTGGGGAGCCCGGGCATCGTCATGATGCTCCCCGTGAGCGCGACGACGAAGCCCGCCCCCGCGGAAATTTTCACCTGCCGCACCGTGATGCGGAAGTGTTCGGGCGCGCCGAGCTTTGAGGGGTCGTCCGAGAAGGAGTATTGCGTCTTTGCCATGCAGACGGGGGTGTTGCCGAAGCCCAATTTTTCGAGCCGCGCGATTTCCTCCTCCGCCTCCTCGGTGTAGTCCGCGCCGTCGCCGCCGTAGATTTTGGTCGCAAGGGCGTGGATCTTCTCCTTGATGGGAAGCGCCTCGTCGTAGCAGAACGTGAGCTCGCTCTTTTCATCGCACAGCCGCACGACCTCCCTTGCGAGCTCCTCGCCGCCCTTGCCGCCCTCCGCCCAGACGGTGGAGAGCACGGCGTTCACCCCGAGCTCCTTGCACTTTTGCATGACGAGGGCGATCTCCGCGTCCGTATCGGTGGGGAAGCGGTTGACCGCGACCACCGTGGGCAGCCCGTACACGTTCTTCATGTTGGAGACGTGGCGAAGGAGGTTGGGAAGCCCCCTTTCGAGCGCGTTCAGGTCCTCCGTTTTGAGCTCGCTCTTTTCCAGCCCGCCGTGCATCTTGAGGGCGCGCACCGTCGCGACGACGACGGCGGCAGAGGGCTTCAAGCCCGCAAAGCGGCACTTGATGTCGAGGAATTTCTCCGCGCCGAGGTCCGCCCCGAAGCCCGCTTCCGTCACCACATAGTCGCCGAGCTTCAACGCCGCCTTCGTCGCGATGACCGAATTGCACCCGTGGGCGATGTTGGCAAACGGCCCGCCGTGCACGAGCGCGGGGGTGCCCTCGAGCGTCTGCACGAGGTTGGGCTTTAAGGCGTCTTTGAGGAGCGCCGTCATCGCGCCCGCCGCCTTCAAGTCCCCCGCCGTGACGGGCTTCCCCTCATAGGTGTACCCGACGACGATGCGCGAGAGCCTTTCCTTCAAGTCCGAAAGGGAGGTCGCAAGGCAGAAGATCGCCATGACCTCGGAGGCGACGGTGATATCGAAGCCGTCCTTTCTCGGCACGCCCGACTTGGGGCCGCCCAAGCCGTCCTCCACATAGCGGAGCTGGCGGTCGTTCATGTCCACGCAGCGCTTCCATGTGATGCGGGCGGGGTCAATGCCGAGGGCGTTCCCTTGGAAGATGTGGTTATCTAACATGGCGGCAAGGAGGTTGTTTGCCGCGCCGATGGCGTGGAAATCCCCCGTGAAGTGCAAGTTGATGTCCTCCATGGGCACGACCTGCGCATAGCCGCCGCCCGCCGCGCCGCCCTTGATGCCGAAAACGGGCCCGAGCGAGGGCTCGCGGAGCGCGACGACGACCTTCTTCCCGATGCGGGAGAGCCCGTCCGCAAGCCCCACGGTCGTGGTCGTCTTTCCCTCCCCCGCGGGGGTGGGGGTGATGGCGGTGACGAGGATGAGCTTGCCGTCCCTACCCTTCCGCTCCAAGGCGGACGGGGCGATCTTCGCCTTGTACTTGCCGTAGTACTCGATGTCGTCCTCCGCCAAGGAGAGCTTTGCCGCGACCTCCCGAATGGGGAGAAGGTTGCATTCCTGCGCGATCTCGATATCCGATTTCATGGGTTGACCTCCGAAAACTTTTTATTTGAAATATTGCACGGCGCTCTCGAAGAGCTTCATGTCATAACAGCCGGGCACGTTCGCATACAGCCCGTTTCCCTTGCGCTCGGCGTGCCCCATCTTGCCGAACACCCTTCCGTCGGGGGAGAGCAGCCCTTCGACGGCGTGCATGCTTCCGTTGGGGTTGAAGCGGATGTCCATGGTGGGACTGCCCGAAAGGTCGACGTACTGCGTGAGCACCTGCCCGTCCTTCTCGAGCTCGCAAAGCAGCCCTTCGGGGGCGACGAGCTTGCCCTCGCCGTGCGAAATGGGCACGCTGTAAATTTGCCCCGCCTCCAAGAGGGAGAGCCACGGGGACTTCACGGAAGAGACCCGCACCCGCACGATGCGGCTTTGGTGCCGACCGATGTCGTTGAAGGTGAGCGTGGGGCTGTTCTCGTCCGCCTCGGTAATTTTTCCGAACGGCACCAGCCCGAGCTTGATGAGCGCCTGAAAGCCGTTGCAGATGCCCCCCATCAGCCCGTCGCGCGATTGGAGGAGGGAGGTAATTTCCTCCTTCACCTGTTCGCCGCGGAGGAATGCCGTGATGAATTTGCCCGAGCCGTCCGGCTCGTCCCCGCCCGAGAAGCCACCGGGGAGGAACACGATCTCGCTGTTTTTGACTTTTTCGGCGAATTGCTCGGCGGAGCGGGCGACCTCGGCGGCGTTGCCGTTCTTCACGACGAAAATTTCGGGCTTTGCTCCCGCGTCCGAGAACGCCTTGGCGGTGTCGTACTCGCAGTTGGTGCCCGGGAACACGGGGATGAGCACGCGGGGGCATGTCCGCTTTACGGCGGGGAAGATGCCGCTATGGAGGGGGCATGTCGCGCTCCGCACCGCTTTTTTCTCTGTGGGAACGTCGGTCGGGTACACGGGCTCCAACTTTCCCTCGTATATGGTTTGAAGCTCTTCGAGCGAAATTGCGGCACCCATGTACGAGACAGAGGGCTCCTCCGTCGTTCTTCCGAGCAAAATTCCCCCCTCCATGTCCCCGGTGAGCTCCAAGAGGAAGGCGCCGTAGTTGTAGCCGAAGATCTCGGACATGGGCACGCCGTTTTCGAAGCGAAAGCCCACGCCGTTCCCGAGGCACATCTTGAGAATGCCCTCCGCGACGCCGCCGTACACGGGCGTGTACGCCGCGACCGCCTTCTTCGCCTTCAAAAGGGAGGCGACGAGGGCGAAGGTCTCCTTTAAGGAGGCGGGTTCGGGCAAGCCGTTCTCGCCGCACTTTGGCTTCAGGAGCACGACGGGGTGCCCCGCGCCCTTGAATTCGGGGGAGACGGCGTCCTTTGCCTTCCCCGTCGTCACGGCAAAGGAGACGAGGGTGGGAGGAACGTCGAGCTGTTCGAAGGTGCCGCTCATGGAGTCCTTCCCCCCGATGGCGGCGACGCCCAGATCCACCTGCGCCTTGAACGCCCCGAGGAGCGCCGAGAGCGGAATGCCCCAGCGCGCGGGGTCGTGCCCGAGGCGGAGGAAATATTCCTGAAAGGTGAGGTAGGTATCCTCGAAGGAGGCGCCGCTCGCGATGAGCTTGCAAACGCTTTCGACGACGGCGAGGTACGCCCCGTGGAAGGGACTCTTCTCCATCGCATACGGGTTGCCGCCCCACGCCATGAAGGAGGCGTCGTCCGTGTGTCCCTTCTCGACCGAGATGAGGTGCACCATCGCCTGCGGGGGGGTGAGCTGGTATTTCCCGCCGAAGGGCATGAGCACGGTGCCCGCGCCGATGGTCGAATCGAACCGCTCCGAAAGCCCGCGCTTGGAGCAGACGTTGAGGTCCCCCGCGAGCGCTCTATAGCCTTCCGCGAAGTCTCTGGGAAGCTCCCTTTCGACGGGAAGGGGGGCGGCGACGTGCGCCGTGGCATGCTTCTCCGCGCCGTTGGAATTCAGAAACGCGCGGGAGATGTTTACGATCTCCTTTCCCCGCCACGTCATGACAAGGCGGGGCTCCTTGGTCACCGCCGCCACGACGGTCGCCTCGAGGTTTTCCTCCCTTGCGAGCTCTATGAATTTCTTCGCGTCCCCGGGGGCGACGACGACCGCCATGCGCTCCTGCGATTCGGAGATGGCAAGCTCGGTGCCGTCCAGCCCCTCGTACTTTTTGGGCACGAGGTCGAGGTCGATAGCAAGGCCGTCGGCGAGCTCCCCGATGGCGACCGAGACCCCGCCCGCGCCGAAGTCGTTGCAGCGCTTGATGAGCCGCGTCACCTCGCTTTTGCGGAAGAGCCGCTGGAGCTTTCTCTCCTCGGGGGCGTTCCCCTTTTGCACCTCCGCACCGCAACGGACGAGGCTCTCGAGCGTGTGGGATTTGGAAGAACCCGTCGCTCCGCCGCAGCCGTCCCGCCCCGTTCTTCCCCCGAGGAGGATGACTTTATCCCCGGGAAGGGGCTGTTCCCGCCGCACGTTCTTCTCGGGCGCCGCCGCGATGACCGCGCCGATCTCCAGCCGCTTGGCGGCATAGCCCTTGTGGTACATTTCGTCCACCAGCCCCGTCGCGAGCCCGATCTGGTTGCCGTAGGAGGAATACCCCGCCGCGGCGGTCGTCACGATCTTGCGCTGCGGCAGCTTGCCCTTCATCGTCTCCTTTACGGGGGTGAGCGGGTCGGCGGCGCCCGTCACGCGCATGGCGGCATAGACGTAGCTCCTGCCCGAGAGCGGGTCGCGAATGGCGCCGCCGATGCAGGTCGCCGCGCCCCCGAAGGGCTCGATCTCGGTCGGGTGGTTGTGGGTCTCGTTCTTGAAGAGGAGCAAATAGTCCTCGTCCTTGCCGTCCACCCGGATTTTGATCTTCACGGTGCAGGCGTTGATCTCTTCGCTCTCGTCGAGCTTTTTCAAAAGCCCGCGCTTTTTGAGAAGTTTCGCGGCGATGGTGCCGATGTCCATGAGGTTGACGGGCTTCTCCCGTCCGAGCTCCTCGCGCGCCGCAAGGTATTCGTTGAACGCCTCGGCGAGCAGGGGATCCTCGAATTTCACCGCGTCGATGGTGGTGAGGAAGGTCGTGTGGCGGCAGTGGTCCGACCAATAGGTATCGATCATGCGCAGCTCGGTGAGCGTCGGATCCCGCTTCTCGCCCGCAAAATATTCTTGGCAGAAACGGATATCGTCCTCGTCCATGGCGAGGGCGTATTTTTGCATGAGGGCGCGAAGCCCCTCCCCGTCGAGGGACAAAAAGCCGTCAAGCACTTCGATATCGGCGGGCGCGGGGTGGGAATAGGCGAGCGTTTGGGGCTTTACAAAGCTCGCCTCGCGGCTCTCCACAGGGTTGATGACGTAATTTTTCACCGCGAGGAGCTGTTCCTTTGAGAGGTCTCCGTACACGGCGTAGATCTTCGCCGTGCGAACAAGGGGGCGCTCCCCCTTGGAGATGAGCTGGATGCACTGCGCGGCGCTGTCTGCCCGCTGGTCGAATTGCCCGGGGAGGTACTCGACGGCGAACGAATGCGCGCCTTCGAGGTCGACCTCTTCCGTCGCCCTGTCCATTTGCGGCTCGGAAAAGACGAGCTTCACCACCTCCGCAAAGAGCGCCTCGTCCAAGCCCTCCGCGTCGTAGCGGTTGATGACGCGGATGTTCTCCGCGGCGATGCCGAGAAATTCCCTCACGTCCGCAAGGAGCGTTTTCGCCTCGCGGTCGAAGCCCTCCTTCTTCTCTACAAAGATGCGATAGACCATTTACTCCTCCAACGCCGCCATTGCCCGCGCGCCGATATCCGTGCGCTTGTAGGCGTTTGCAAACGAAATTTTTTCGGAAAGCGCATACGCCCCCGAAATTGCCTCTTTGAGCGTCTCCGCCGTCGCCACCGCGCCGAGCACCCTTCCGCCAGCGCTCAGGAGCTTGCCGCCTTCGAGCTTTGCCCCCGCGACGAAAATTTCCTCGCGCTCCCCCGCCTCGGGCAGGGAGATCTCGAACCCCGTCTCGTAGGCCTTGGGGTACCCTTTGGAGGCGAGCACCACGCAGCAGGCGGCGCCGCCCGAAAATTTCACCATGTCCTCGGAAAGGGTCCCGTTTCGGCAGGCAAGAAGTATCGTGAGAAGGTCGCTCTCCAAAAGGGGCAAGACGACCTGCGTTTCGGGGTCGCCGAAGCGGCAGTTGTATTCGATGACCTTGGGCCCCTCTTTGGTGAGCATGAGCCCGAAATACAGGCACCCTCGGAAGGGGCGCCCCTCCTTTTGCATGGCGCGGACGGTGGGGAGGAAAATCTCCTCCATGCAACGCTTTGCCACTTCCTCCGTGTAGTAGGGGTTGGGGGCGATCGTCCCCATGCCGCCCGTGTTTAAGCCCGTGTCGCCGTCCCCCGCGCGCTTGTGGTCCATGGACGAGACCATGGGCACGACGGTTTTCCCGTCCGTAAAGGAGAGCACGGAGACCTCGGGCCCCTCCAAGAATTCCTCGACGAGGATGCGCGCGCCGCTCTCGCCGAACACCCTCTTCACCATCATGTCCTCTACGGCTTTTGTTGCCTCCTCGAAGGAATTGACGATGAGCGCGCCCTTGCCGAGCGCGAGCCCGTCCGCCTTCACGACGGCGGGGTAGGGGTGGGCTTTCAGGTAGGAAATTGCCTCGGCGGCATCTTCGAATACGCGGCTCTTCGCCGTGGGAATGCCGTACTTTTGCATGAGCGCCTTGGAAAAGACCTTGCTTCCCTCGAGGATGGCGGCGTTCTTATGGGGACCGAAGCAGGGCACGCCGATCTTTTCGAGCTCGTCCACACAGCCGAGCACGAGCGGATCGTCGGGCGTGACGACGGCGAAGTCGGGCGCATGCTCCTTCGCAAAGGCCAGAATGCCCCCGATATCCGTCGCCTTCACGGGGAAACACTCCGCGTCCCGCGCGATGCCGCCGTTGCCGGGGAGGCAGAACACCTTCTCCACCGACTTGTTCTTCTTGAGCGTCTTGATGACGGCGTGTTCTCTCCCTCCGCCGCCGATGACTAAAATGTTCATATATGATTTCCTTATTTGTGAGATCTCTCCCCGCGCCGCGGGGTGGCATGGTAGTGCAAAGCCACGGGCCCCCGCCCCCGCCCCCGCGCCAACGCGTCATTCTGAGCCCCCTTGTGGGGCGAAGAATCCCAAGGATGAAAATTCGGACTTCGTTCTTCGGGATGTTTCGCTTCGCTCAACATGACGCGGTAACCCCTCATACCGAGGCGAAGCCGAGCGTATCTTCTACTCTGTGGTACAATATGCGGGGAAGATTCACTCACTTCACTTCGCTTCGCTTCGTTCGGAATGAGGGGCCCCTTGCCCCGCCTTAGTGGTGGAAGAGGCGCATGCCGGTGAATGCCATCACCATGTTGTGGGCGTCGGCGGCCTCGATGACGAGGTCGTCGCGGACCGACCCGCCCGGCTCGGCAACATAGGAAACGCCGCTCTTCGCCGCGCGCTCGATGTTGTCCGCGAACGGGAAGAAGGCGTCGCTACCGAGGGACACCCCCGAAATTTTCGCGAGGTATTCCGCCTTTTCCTCCCGCGTGAAGGGCTCGGGCCGCACCCGGAAGTACTGCCTCCACACCTTTTCGCCCAAGACTTCCTCGCTCTCGTCCGAGAGGTACAAGTCGATGATGTTGTTCTTTTCGGGCCTTCCCACGCCCTCCGCAAATTGCAGAGAGAGGGTCTTTTCATGCTGGCGCAAATGCCAAAGGTCGGCCTTTTGCGCCGCGAGGCGGGTGCAATGGATGCGGGACTGCTGCCCCGCGCCCACGCCGATGGCCTGCCCGTCCGCCGCGAAACACACCGAATTGGACTGCGTATATTTTAAGGTGATGAGCGCGATGAGGAGGTCTGCCGCCTTGTCCTTCGGGAGCGACTTGTTTTTCGTGACGATATTTTGAAGGAGGGGCATGCCGATCTCGAAGTTGTTTCTCCCCTGCTCGAAGGTGACCCCGAACACCTGCTTGCGCTCGATGGGCGCGGGGATATAGTCTTTGTCGATTTGAATGATGTTGTACCCGCCCTTGCGCTTGGTTTTCAAGATCGCCAACGCCTCTTTGGAATAGGCGGGGGCGATGATGCCGTCCGAAACTTCGCGGGCGATGATGCGGGCGGTCGTCTCGTCGCATTCGTCGGAGAGGGCGATGAAGTCCCCGAACGAGCTCATCCGGTCCGTCCCGCGCGCCCTTGCGTAGGCGCAGGCGAGGGGAGAATCGTTCACCCCCTCGATGTCGTCCACAAAGCACGCATGGAGAAGCTGTTCGGATAAGGGCTTGCCCACCGCGGCGGAAGTGGGAGAGACGTGCTTAAAGCTCGCCGCGCACACCTGCCCCGTCGCCTCTTTTGCTTCCTTCACGAGCTGCCACGAGTTGAGCGCGTCGAGAAAGTTGATGTACCCGGGCCTTCCGTTCAAAATTTCCACGGGGAGCTCGCCCTCTTCCATAAAGATGCGGGCGGGCGTTTGGTTGGGGTTGCAGCCGTACTTTAACTGAAATTCCTTCATGGCGTTCCTCACTTGTTTTTGTTGTAGAGAATGCTCTCCGTCTCGCCCGTTTTCAGGTCGATGGCGCGGCAGACGAGTGAGATTTTGTTTTCCGCGTCGAGCCCGTTCCAGATCTCTTCGGCGATGGCGGAAAGGTCGCTCCCGAGCACGACGCGCTCGGGCTCCCCCTCGAAGGAGGGCAGGGGCTTTCCATCTTTTTTATAGGTGTGGAAAAAGTGTCCCGTGCCGCTCTCGGGCTCGTACAGATAAAAAAAGCGGTCGCACTTCTTCCCCTTGCCGTCTGCGCACTTCAGGATGGACATCTCGTAGGTAAAGTCCTTCGCTTTTTTCCCGAGATGCAGCACCGCGCTGATGCGGGGGGTGAAGTTGGGCGCGTCGGGCTCGAAGGTGCGCTCTTGCAAGCCCCTTCGGAAACAGACGCCCTTTTTTAAGTATTCTTCGATGGTATCCGTCTGGTCGCCGTTGGTGACGATGACGTCCCTTCCCACCGCCTTTACGGGCGAGTAGATGATGAGGGAAGGGTCCTCCACCTTGGCGGGATCGAAGGGCTCCGCCTTCACCTCGCTGCCGTATTCCCTGAACACGCGGTTGCGGGAATTTTCGCTCCTGCCCATGATGAAGTAGGCGAATACCGCCTTCTTTCCGTCCTTCGTCTTGCCGACGACGATCCCGCGCCCGGGGTAGCTGCTCGCCCCCACCGCCTTTTGTAAGCTCTTCTTCCTCATTTTCTTTCTCCTCGCATAAATTTTCCGTTCCCAAGGCCTACCCTTTTTAAGGGGAGGCTCCGCCGTAGGCGGTGGTGGGGATCTTCTCTACTCTCCATCCCAATCCGTCGCGGCTCGCGCCGCGCCACCTTCCCCTTCCCGCGGAAGGGTAAGGCTTCCTCTCGCCTCCTCCCCGTAATACGGGGAAGGGGATCCTCTCTTGCCTCCCCCCTTTTACGAGAGGGGGGAGGGTAGGGTGGGGGGTGGCCTCTACTTCCCCATTCCCCTGCAAAATTTCTCAATGGTCCTCGGGTAAATTTTCCATTCCGCCTGCCGCATCACGCGCTTTTGGAGCGTTTCGGGCGTGTCGTTTTTCAGAACGCGCACCGCCTTCTGCGCCAAAATAGGTCCGCCGTCGCACTCCTCGGTGACGATATGCACCGTCGCGCCCGTCACCTTCACCCCGCGGGCAAGCGCCGCCTCGTGCACATGCAGCCCGTACATTCCCACGCCGCCGAAGCTCGGCAAAAGCGCGGGATGAATGTTGAGAATGCGGTTTTCGTACTCCTTCACAAAGGCGGGCGAGAGCACCGTCATAAACCCCGCGAGCACGACGAGCCCGATCTCATGCGCCTTCAAACACTCCAAAATGGCGTTTTCGCGCGCCGCGCGGGGGTATTCCCCTTTGTCGAACACCGCCGTCTCGACGCCGAACTTTTTTGCCCGCTCGAGGGCGAACGCCTCGCGGCTGTCCGCCACGACGAGCACGACTTCCCCGTGGGAGAGGATGCCCGCCTTCTCGGCGTCTAAAATCGCCTGTAAATTTGTCCCGCCGCCCGAACAGAGCACGGCGATGCGAATTTTTTTCATGCCTTCCCCGTTCACTTGATAAATTTGAATTTGATGTTTGCACGGCTTATGCCGAAGAGGCTTCCGAGGGACTGCGAGTAGCGGAAGGGCAGGGTGACCAAAATCCTCTTGGGCACGTTGCCGTTGCAATGAAGAAATGCGCTGTCGCCGATGCCGATGACGCTCTTTGGTATGGTGAAGCTATCCAAATCGCAGTTGCGGAAGGCGAGATTGCGGATATACTTCACCCCTTCGGCAATTGTGAGAGAGGAGAGCCCCACACAGCCGTCGAACGACCACAGCCCGATCTCGATGACGCTCGAGGGGATCTTCACCTCCAAGAGGCCGCAGTAACTGAACGCCCCCTCGCCGATGCTCTTGAGGCCCTCGTGAAATTCCACCTCGGAGATCCCTTGGCAACCCGAGAAGGCGTACTTCTCAATCGTGAGGACGGACGAGGGAATGACGACCGACGTGACGAGTTTGTGGTTGTAAAACGCCTTTTCGCCGATCTTCTTTACATCCGGGGGAATGACGACGTCGCCGCCCTCGCCCTTGTAGCGAAGGAGCACTCCGTTGGAGATGGAAAAGTCCTCGGGATCCGTCGGCTCCCTCTTCTTTGCGGGCGCGGGAGCGGGCTTCTCCGAGGGGATCTTATACACATTGTGGCAATACGGGCACTCGACCAGCCCGTTTTGCGCCTTCTCCACGAGCGCGTCCAACCACGCCCCGCACGTTTTACACTGAAAATTCCCTTCCATGCTTTCTCCCCTCATTCCGTGAATACGAAGTCTATCTTTTTATAATTTTGTCCGAAGATCCTCTTGAGGCCCGAGTTTAGTGTGCCTTTGAACAATATCGGAATTACAACGCTCGTCAATCCTTTGCAATCTCCGAATGCAAACTTTCCAATGGAAATCACGCTGTTTGGGATGATAATACTTGTCAGACCGTCGCATTCCTGAAATGCAGAACATCCGATCGAGGTCACCCCTTGAGGGATTTGGATGCTTTTCAGCTTGCTGCATTTATAGAACGCGCTATCCCCAATGGAAGTGACGCCCTTGGGTATCCGAATACTCGTCAAGCCGCCGCATTCCCAGAAGGTGCAAGCCTCGATCGAAGTCATGCCTTCGGGTAACGTTACGCTCGTCAAACTACTACACTGCTCAAACGCAGACCTTCCTATCGATGTCACGCCATTGGGGATTTGAACGCTCGTCAGCCCTTTACAACCGTTGAATGTGCCGTCCTTGATCGTTGCCACGCTTTTCGGAATGGTAATACTCGTAAGTCCTTCACACCAATCAAACGCATATTCCCCTATCGATTTTACGCCGTCGGGAATTTGAATTCTCGTTAAGTTTTTGCAGCCCGAGAAAGACCTGACGCCGATCGAGGTCACACCGGAGGGGATGCTTATACTCGTGAGCGCATCCGCACGCGCAAACGCCCTATCGCCGATCGCCGTCACTCCGTCGCCAAGCACGACGTCTCCGCCCTTGCCGAAATAGTTCATAAGGACCCCGTTTCGGATTTGGAATTGCATGAGGTAGGCTTCCTCCGCCTCACGCTTTTTCTTCTCTTCCTCAGCCCTTGCGCGCTGCTCGGCGGCAATGCGCTTTTCTTCCTCACGGCGCTTGCGCTCTGCCTCCTCCCTCTTTCGCTCTTCCTCCTCGCGGCGCTTCCGCTCCTCTTCTTCCGCCTTTCGCATCATGGCAAGGAGCTGTTCGGAGGATACATTCCCCGCATTCGCGCGCTCTTCCTCCATTTGTTTGAGCTTCGCGCGCATTTCGGCAAGCTCTCTGTCTCGCGCCTCTTCTTCGGCGCGCTTTTGGGCGGCTTGCTCCTCGCGGCGGCGCCTTGCCTCGGGAGTGTGCTTTTGCACAAAGTCCTCGATGCGGGTATAGGCGTCGGGGCGGGTGAGGTCGATGCCCTGCACCTTCTTCCCGCTCGGCAATTTCTCTATGGGCTTTCCCGAGAACACAAAGGTGAGCGCGTCCCGCTCCTTCTCCTCGTTCGCGAGCATGTGCAAAAAGCGCGTGTATTCG
The DNA here is from genome assembly GCA_947630365.1 of uncultured Clostridia bacterium. Lineage (GTDB taxonomy): Bacteria > Bacillota > Clostridia > Christensenellales > Borkfalkiaceae > Gallimonas. The sequence goes on along the minus strand of CANRHI010000010.1, from coordinate 22,119 downwards.
TTTTTCACCCACTTGGTCTGCAAATAGCTCTCGTTCGAGCACACGATGAGCATGCACTCGCTCCTGTAGAGGGCGTAGAGAATGAGGGCCTCGTAGTCCGAACCCGTCCGCCCCTTCATCTCCCGCTCGGAGAAGAACGGCTTATAGCCCTTGTCTTTCAAATAGTAGTAAATATCGTTGGCGCGCTCGTAGTCCGCCGTCCTCTTCTCGCCGTCTTTGCCGTCCCCTTCCGTCACCTTCGCGCAGAGGAAACAGTCGTAGTCCACCCCCTTGCGTTGAAGGGCGTAGAATTCCTCCTTCACCTCGTCGATCTCTCTCCCGCGCTTGCGGTATTCCCGCTTTTGCTCCTCGGTGGCGAGCCCAAGCGCGCGGCGGAAATTCTTGTCGTCCAAAAAGCTCTCGTCCGAAATTTCATGGCAAATGGGCTGCATGCGGCGGTTGACTTCGTCCTTCAAAAATTGCACTTTGAAGGTCGCGAGCGCCATGCCGAAGTACGCCTCGGGCTCCTTGCCGTCGAGCTCCGCCGCCTTCGCGTATGCCGAATACGCCTCGTCGAATTTGCAGGTGTCGAGGCCGTGCTCCCCCATGCGCAAAAAGGAAATTGCCGCGGGGCTCGCCTCTCTTCTCGGAATGGTCCATACGTTGAAGCAAGCGGGGCACTCAACCAGCCCGTTTCGGGATGCCGCGGCGAGGGCGTCGAGCGGCGTCCCGCAGGTTTTACATTTGAATTGCATGTCTGCCATATTTTCCCCTTATCCGTTCTTCACCGGTAATTTACACAAGCTCCACGCCGTCGCCTTCCACAATGGTGCCGATAGGGTAAGCGGACTCGCCGTGGGCGTTCAAAACGGAGATGGCGCGGTCGGCGTCCTTCTCGCTCACGACGATGCTCATCCCCACGCCCATGTTGAAGGTGTTGAACATGTCGTGTTCGCAGATGCCCCCCTTCTCCCGAATCAAAGAGAAGATGGCGGGCGCCTTTACGCCGCTCTTTGGGATGCGCACGCCGAGGCCCTTCTTTATGGAGCGGGGCATGTTCTCGTAGAAGCCGCCGCCCGTGATGTGCGAAATGCCCTTCACCTCCACCTCGGAAAGGAGCGCCAAGACGGGCTTCACATAGATTTTGGTGGGGGTGAGAAGGACCTCGCCGAGCCCCTTCCCCCCGAGCTCCTTCACGGGGGAGAGAAGGTCGGCATGTTCGATATCGAACACCTTCCTCACGAGCGAAAATCCGTTGGAGTGCACCCCCGAGGAGGGAAGCGCGAGCATGATGTCCCCCGCCTTCATTTTGTCGCTGCATACGAGCTTTTCCCGATCGGCGATGCCGACGGTGAAACCCGCCAAGTCGAAGTCCTCCTCGGACATGGTACCGGGATGTTCCGCCGTCTCCCCTCCGATGAGGGCGCAACCCGCCTGCACGCAGCCCTCCGCGACCCCGCCGACGATCTCGGCGATCTTCTCGGGAATGTTCCTCCCGCAGGCGATATAGTCGAGAAAGAAGAGGGGCTTCGCGCCGCAGCAGATGACGTCGTTCACGCACATGGCGACGCAGTCGATGCCGATGGTACCGTACTTGCCGAGAAGCTGTGCAAGGCGCAGCTTGGTGCCCACGCCGTCCGTTCCCGAGACGAGAACGGGGTCCTTCATTCCGTTTATGGGAAGGGGGAAGAGGCCGCCGAAGCCGCCGATCTCCTCCTTGCCCTCGGGCATGGTCCGCGCGATGTGCTTTTTCATGAGCTCGACCGCCCTGTATCCCGCGGTGATGTCCACCCCCGCCGCCTTGTAGCTCTCCGAATAACTTTTTTGCATAGTCGATTTCCTCCTTGAAGGCCTACCCTTTTTACGGGGAGGCGAGAAACGCCCTCATAACGAAGCGAAGCCGAGTGTATCTTCTACTTTGTGATACGACTTGCGGGGAAGATTCGCTCACTCCGCTAACGCTACGTTCGGAATGAGGGCTCGGGCGGGGCGGAATGAGGATCCTCTTGCTTCCCCTGAGAGGGGAAGTACCCCGTAAGGGGGGGTAGGGTTAAGAACCCCTCAGTCGCGCAAGGGCAGCGCGCCAGCTGTCTCACACGGGTAGAGTCCCGCGTTCGGTCAGCATTTGCCCGTGCATATGGGCAAATGCCAAGAAAATTTTGCGCCAAAGATCATCAACCTTTGGCAGAATGCAAAATTTTCCCTCAAATAGGGGAGCCAAGTATCGCTCGCCCCGTCCCCCTATTTCGCCTTGTATTTGGGGTTTTCCGAGATGGGGCGTTCGAAGCGGTTCTTCGCGCCCTCGGTGGGGATGCGCGTCGGGTACTCTCCGTCGAAGCACGCCGTGCAGTAGCCCGTTCCGTCGCCGCAGGTCAAATACTTCACCTTGGAAAGGTCCAAATATCCCACGCTGTCCGCGCCGATGATCTTTGCGATCTCGGGTACGGTGTGGTGGCAGGCGATGAGGTTTTCCCGCGAGTCGATATCCGTGCCGTAGTAGCAAGGGTTGAGGAAGGCGGGCGCCGAGGAGAGCATGTGCACTTCCTTCGCCCCTGCCGCGCGGAGCATCTTCACGATGCGCTCGCAGGTGGTGCCGCGCACGATGCTGTCGTCCACGAGCACGACGCGCTTTCCCTCGATCGCCGAGCGGAGCACATTCAGCTTGATGCGCACCCGATCTTCCCGCGCCGCCTGCCCGGGGGCGATGAACGTCCGCCCGATGTACTTATTTTTGATGAACCCGATGCCGTAGGGAATGCCAGAGGCCTCCGCATACCCGTAGGCGGCGTCCAGCCCCGAGTCGGGCACGCCGACCACGATATCGGCGTCGATCTTATATTGCTCCGCCAAAAACCTTCCCGCCTGCTTTCTCGCCTCGTGCACGGACTTGCCCTCGATGACGCTGTCCGGGCGGGCGATGTACAGATATTCGAACACGCACAGGCTCTTCTTGCCGCCGCAGTGAGAGCGGTCGCACGTCACCCCTTCCGAGGTGAAGATGAGCGCCTCCCCGGGCTCGAGCTCGCGGATGAGGGTGGCGCCCACGGCGTCGAGCGCGCAGCTCTCGGAGGCGACGATATACGCCCCGTCCTCCCGCTTCCCATAGCAAAGGGGGTGGAAGCCGTGCGGGTCGCGCGCGGCGATGAGCTTGGAGGGCGACATGACGACGAGCGAATACGCCCCTTCCAGCCGATCCATGGCGGCGAGCACCGCTTCCTCGATGGAGCGATGGCGCACCCGTTCCTTGGTGATGACGTAGGAGATGACCTCGGTATCCGTCGTCGTGTGGAAGATGCTCCCCTCGCTCTCGAGCTCGCTGCGGAGCTCGAAGGAATTGACGAGGTTGCCGTTGTGCGCGAGTGCCATGTTACCCTTTAAGTGATTGACGACGAGCGGCTGCGCGTTCTCTCTTCCGCCCGAGCCCGTGGTGGAATACCGCACATGCCCGATCGCCATGTTCCCCATTCCGAGGCGGGAAAGGTTTTCCGCCGTGAACACGTCGTTGACGAGCCCTTCGTCCTTGTAGGAGGAGAACACACCGTCGTCGTTCACGACGATGCCCGCAGACTCCTGCCCGCGGTGCTGGAGCGCAAAGAGCGCATAGTATGCCGTAGAGGCGACGTCTTGCCGCTGCGGCGCGAAGATGCCGAACACGCCGCATTCTTCATGGATGAGAGACATATCCTTTCCTCCGTTTTTGCGTGGAAGCGCGCGCCGCAAAGGGCGCGCGCAAGCGTTTTTACTCTCCCGTGACGCGGTGGAAGATTTCCTTATACGCGTCCTCCACCCCGCCGAGGTCGCGGCGGAAGCGGTCTTTATCGAGTTTCTCGCCCGTCCGCGCGTCCCAAAATCTGCAGGTGTCGGGGGAGATCTCGTCGGCGAGCACCAGGTCGCCTTCCGCAGTCTTGCCGAATTCGAGCTTGAAGTCGATGAGCTTCACGTTGAGCGCGAGGAAGTATTCCTTCAAGACTTCGTTCACCTTGAAGGCGTACTTTTTTATGAGCTCGATCTCCTCCTTCGTCGCAAGGTGCAATGCAATGGCGTGGTAGCTGTTGATGAGGGGATCGTGCAGATCGTCGTTCTTATAGGAGAATTCGATGGTGGGCTCGTCGAACGGAATGCCTTCCTCCACGCCGTAGCGCTTCGCGAAACTTCCCGCCGAGACGTTGCGGATGATGACCTCGAGCGGGACGATGTGCACCTTCTTCACGAGGGTCTCCCGCTCGGAGAGCTCCTTTACAAAGTGGGTGGGAACGCCGCGCTTTTCGAGCAGCTGCATGAGCATGTTGGTCATGCGGTTGTTCACCACGCCCTTTCCCGCGATGGTGCCCTTTTTAAGCCCGTCGAACGCCGTCGCGTCGTCCTTGTACGAGACGATGACGAGCGTTTCGTCGTCCGTCGCAAATACCTTCTTTGCCTTGCCCTCATAGAGCTGTTCTCTTTTTTCCATGGCTATCTCCTTATTGATTTTTCTCGTTGGATCGGGGAGCGCTTCCCTTGGCGCCCCCGAGGGGGTTCTTTAACCCTATCCCCCCTCATTCGGGGAAGCAAGGGGGGGAAACGGGCTACCGCATGACGAAGCAACCTCCCCCTATATCCCCCTCCTTAAAAAGGAAGGGGATTTTGTTGTGGATCGCACCATAGGAGATGATAGTAACCTCCTCATACCGAGGCGAAGCCGAGTGTATCTTCTACTTCTTGGTGCAACTCGCGGGGAAGATTCACTCACTTCGCTCACGCTCCGTAACTTCGCCCTACGGGCTCGTGCCGCCCTTGGAATACAAAAGAAGCTCGGGCGGGGCGGAATGGGGGAAAGTCTCCCCGCCACAGTTTATCCCCTCCCCTTTGGGATGGGGGACACACACCTCATTTCTATCCCCCTCCCCTTTGGGGAGGACGCCGCCATCCAATCCCCCTCCCCTCTGGGGAGGCACCCGTAGGGCGTGCCTTGGCTGGGACGCAGGGGGAGGGGCTTCTGATTCTGTCCTTCCGCCCCGCGCGCCCTCTCGGAGCACCCTATCCCTCGTACTTGCGGTTCAATGCCCTGTCCTTTTCAAGCACCTGCGCGGCGGAGGAAGCCCGCGAGCGCAAAAGCCGCGCCGCCAAGTCCTCATCCCCGACCGCAAGAATTTCCGCCGCAAGATAGGCCGCGTTCTTCGCCCCGTCGATGCCCACCGTCGCAACGGGGATGCCCGAGGGCATCTGCACGGTGGAAAGAAGGGCGTCCATCCCCCCGAGCGACCCCGAATTTACGGGAATGCCGATGACGGGCAGCACGGTGTTCGCCGCGATCGCCCCCGCCAAATGCGCCGCCATGCCCGCCGCACAGATGACGACCCCAAAGCCGTTTTCCGCCGCATGAAGGGCAAATCCCCGCGCCTCGATGGGCGTGCGATGCGCCGAATAGACGTGCACGGCGTAGGGTACGGAGAGCTCGTCCAACACGGAAAGAGCCTTCTCCACAACGGGCAAATCGGAATCCGACCCCATGACAACTGCGACCTTCTTCATAGCGAGACCTCCCGAAAATAAAACAAGGCGTTTTTTCGGTGCGGAAAAAACAGCCTTATCCAAGAACAAACTATCGATCTTCTCCCCTGCCAAAGCAAGGAAAACCACCCGCTCTGTTCATGCCTGCATTATACCAAAAAGCACCTCTTTCGTCAAGCAAATGAAAGGGGAAATGTTTTATCGTTTTTTGTGCGGGAAGTTCACTCCTCGGGCACGGGTTGTGCGTTTTCGGGAATGACGACCTGCGTCTTGCCGTAGTTGTAATAGAAATATTCTCCCACTTCTCTGGAATCGTCATCCGTGAGCGCCGAAATATATGCCACCTTTCCGCCCGAAAACTTCACCGCCGCAGAGAGAACGGTATAGTCGTCGGGAGCCTGCGGGTGATAGGGCGTCGTCAGCGTCTCGCCCGCATAGACATACGCGCCGCGTGTCTCGTCATAGGAAAATTTATCAAATTGCCCCGCAAAATCAAAGGAAACATAGAGGCGGAAACTTGACTGCCAAATCCAATCTTCGTTCTGCGCCGCACCCGCGGGGATCTCTTGGGTTTTGAAATAATATCCATCGGCGATCGTACCGTCGACGAGATCATAATTCATGTATTGCGTATATTGCGTCTGCGTGATATGCCAAATATTGTTCTCCGTTTCGGGCTCCCCATCCGCACCGGGATAGGTGGTCTCCCAGGAAATATCGTAACCGCCGTTGAACGCCTTGTACCCAAAGGACATCGTATAAATCGTCTCATCGGCGTATTGGACACGCACCGAGCACCCCGCAAACGCCTCGTTTGAGAACGCCGCATCCCACTGCGCCGCAGTCACCTTGTCCGAGACGAGCGCGGAAAAGTCGGTATCCGCCGTGAGTTCGGGCGGTTGTTCCCCGCCTTGCTGATTGCCGCCCTGCTCGGTCTGCGCACCGTCGCCCGCCGAGCCGTTCCCCGCGCCGCCGGTCGTCTCGCCGCACGCCGCGAACCCCAAGCACATTGCGCCCGCAAGCGCGATCGCCAAAAGTCCCGATAGTTGTTTTTTCATATCTTTCTCCTTCCAAACGTGATACCTTAATTATAACCCCCCCGAATTTTGTCAACAATTTTTCGACCGTTTGGAAAAAATTTTTTGAAAAGTGCAGAGGTCATGTTTCAACTGCAGCGCTTCGCGCCTTCGTTCAACATAACGCGATTGGGAGCGTTCCCCCCCTACCCTGAAGTGGACCCCAAAAGTTGGAAAAAAATTTAATTAGATGAATTGAGAATGAGTTCGGTATTGCACCGGGCTCATTCCATTTAGTTTGAGGGAGATCCTTGCGTTGTTGTGGTAATCGATGTATTCTTCGAGACGGCGAGGACCTCTTCGAGGGAAGGAAGGGCGTCGATGGCGCCGCGGGAACGGGTCATGAGCGCGCCGCCCGCACGCCTTTCATAGGAAAAGACGCCGTTTTCGTTCTTTCCGATCATATCGGCGAGAATTTCGCCTACGCTTAAAATCATACTATTCTCCTGTCGGAATGAGATTTCTCGACTACGCTCGAAATGACAGACCTTGTCACCCCGAGCACAGTCGAGGGGACTCGGGTTACTTTACCTGCGGGAGAAGGCCAAGGCGGAGAAGGGTGTACATGCGGTCGAGAATGTCCTTCTCGATGCGGTCCATCGCCTCGTCGTCGAGGGGCAAGCCGCGGTCGCAGCCGTCGCGGAAGGCGCCGCCGAGCAAAAATGCGGCGTTCTCCTTGGGTTGCTCCGCCACGAGCAGCGCGGGCGCTCGTTCTTCCGTCTGCGGTTGGATGAGGCAGTAAAACGCGATCGCCTGCATATATCGCAAAAATTCCGTCCGCCGCGCGGGGGACATTTCTTCCACGACGGAAGGCAAGTCCTTGAGCTCGGTGGAAACCAGCCGCCCGTGGTTGCGGGCGATTTTGCGCAGATTGGAGGAAACGACGCGAAAAACCTTCGCATAGAGCGCTTCGTCCATGACCGCCTTCTTGCGATGAAACGCCTCCACCTCGGGCGTGCGATACACATATTGCGTTAAAATGTTTGCAAGCCGTTCCTCGGGAAGGTCGTTGACGATCATTTTCTCCTCCTATCTGCCCAAACGCCCGTGTTTCGACGCAGTTTTCCATTTTTCACCACGGGCTTTTTTCATTGTAACACACTTCTCCCGAAAAGGCAAGTTCACGATATGAATTATTTTGATTTTTCAATAAGTTGTATGCGGAGGGCTACGATGTTTCTCTTGTATTCGAAGGGCGGGGCTATGCCCCTCGGAATGACGAGGTGGGTCTCTTCAAAAAAACACCCCCTCCCCTACCCCTCCCCCTCAGGTATAAGGGGGAGGGCATGCAACAACCTCCCCCTGTGTCCCCCTCCTTAAAAAGGAAGGGGATTTCTTGTAGCACAAATTGGCGCCCCCTTGAGGGGGAGCCGGCGCGCTGCCTTTGCGCGACTGAGGGTGGAGCGGTGCAATCCTGTTCAACAGCGCGGTGCGCTGTGAACTGCACCGCGACAGGAGGCGTGGCATCGCCGACGGGGTTTTGGCGGTACCTGCCGCCAAAACTGTCATTTTAATACATAACACCCCTTCCGCCCCTTACGGGGCACCCACCCCTCCAAGGGGTGGGCAAGTCACGCCATCCAATCCCCCTCCCCTTGGGGGGGGGACACCGCCACCCAATCCCCTTCCCCTTGGGGGAGGGGGATACAGGGGGAGGGGGAAAGACAGGGGAGAGAACAAAATACAAATGCGTCCCGAGGGCGACTGCCCTCGGGACGCTTCCCCCCGTTTCCCTTGCGGGAATGTTTTATGTTCGTTCTCGGGTGCGCCATCCGTTCCCTTGCGCTTCCCTCTTACGGCTCGACGTGGGTGCCGCCTTCGATGACCCAATTGGAGTAATCGGGCACCTCTGTATGCTCTTCGCCGGCGCCCCAACTTGCCAAATGCCCGAGCAGGTATTCGCTGCCGACGTCGCGGTAGGTATAGCGGGTGCGCTGCTTTTGGGGAACATAAATTGTCGCTTCCGTTCCCGTGAAGATATCGCTGCCGATAAAGTAGGAGACCTGCGTATCTTCCTCGCCCGTGAACCAAATCTCCGTGAGGGCGCTGTAAGCAAAGGCTTCGCCGTTGATGTAGATCGCCTTGTTCACGACGAACACCTTCTCAATGGAGCTGCCATAGAAGGCGCGCGCCGAAATGACGTTCACGTCCGCCGTGGCGCCTTCGCCGATGACGACCGCCTTGCCGTTGTCCTTGCCCTGATATGCCTTGGGAACGGCGAGGAGCGTCCAGCCCGCACTGTCGAACAGCATGCCGTCTTTGGTCTGGAAGTAGTTGGGATTCGTATCTTCCGGCGTTCTTTCGGGCAAGGAGAATTTCTCGACCGAGGCGGGCATATAGAGCATGGAACTCGTGTGGAACACCGTCATGCGGCGCGGGAATTCGATCTCCGTCACCTGCTCGGTGAGCCCCGACCATGCCGTCGGCTTGACCGAGATGATGTTATACTTCTGTGCGGGTTCCTCGCCTTCTGCGCCGTCGGGGTCGATCTCGATGTCGTCGGGCACGTTCGCCTTGATGCTGTCCGTGAGCTCTACGTCCTCTCTCGGCATGATATACACGACCTCGTAGTAGGGCTGATCGCTCACCGTTTGGATCTCGGAGACGTAGTATTCGAAGTAATCCCCCGTCGCATGCGCCTCCATCGGGCGGAAGTACTGATTAAAGTTGACTTGGAACACATTTCCCGTCGTTTTCACCGCGTCGTAGATATCGTAGTGGACGAGCACCTTAAATTCGGCATTGATGTCCGAATGATTGGAATTGAACAGATGCATGCCGGAATTGGTCCCCGTAAAGACGGTGGTATCCCTTGCCTCGATGATAAGCTGCCGAAGATCCGTACAATTCAAAAAGTTATAGTGGCCCATTGTGGTGAAATCCTTCCCGAGAACGACCTGCTGCAAGGACGTACAATCCTGGAAAGAGTATTGATACATCGTCTTGAGCTTGGAAAGATTCACATAGGTGAGCCCGCTCGCTTGGAAGTTGTACGATCCCGAAAGCGTCTCCAAGTTGTCGAGCGCGATCGTCCTCAAGTTCGTGCAATTCTTGAACGCCGAGCCTTCGATCGTCCTGACGAGAGGGACCTCCGCCTCGGAGAGTACAGAGCAACCGCTGAATGCCGAGCCGGCAATGGTCAAGACTTGACCAGCCTCCGCTTTCGTGAGACTGCTGCAATTCAAGAAGGTGCTTGCCTCGATCGCCGTGATCGAGGGAAGAGAGACGCTCTCCAGCGCGGTGCAGCCCGAGAATGCCGAGCTGCCGAGCGCGGCGAGGGAGGCAAGCGTATTGAAGCCCTCATCCGTTTTCGCAAGCTCTCCCGTGAGATTCGTGAGGCGGGCGCAATTCAGGAAGGCGTTTGCGCCGATATCCGTCACAGCCTCCAGCTTGACGGTCGAAAGGGAGCCGCAACCCGAGAACGCCGAGGCGCCCACGTTGGTCGCATTGCTGATGTCGATCGTGGTGAGCGCGGTGCAGCCCGAGAACGCATCGCTTTCTACAACCGTCGCGCCGCTGACATCGACCTCTGTGAGCGCAGCCGCGTTCTGCATAAACTTCGACGGAACGATCGTGAGCTTGGGAAGCTTGAGCGTCTGAAGCTTGGTCTTGCTGCTCGGGAAATTGTTCGTGGCATCCATGACCGTGACCGAATCCATTTCGACATATAGGAGGTCGGAAGTCGTACCGTTCCACCGCAGCGCATTGGCGAAGGAGACGTCGGTGAGTTTTTCGTTGAGCACGAGCCGCTGAATGCTCGAGCCCGAGAAGATATCCGCAGCGCTCAGATTGCTCACCCAGTCGGATTCGAGCGTGGTAAGCGCCGTGCACCCGTAGAAGATATTGGCGCCTGCAAGTTCCACGTAGCGATTCGCTTCGCCGACCTCATGCACAGAGCGGGCAGAGCCGAGCGTCACGGAGTTCAACAGCACGCAGCCCGAGAAGGCGCTCGCGCCGATCGTCTGCACGTAGGAGAGGTCGATGGATTCGAGAGCCGAGCACCCCGCAAACGCAGAACTGCCGATCGTTTCGATTCTATCCGTCTTGAAAAGCGAGGTGACTTTCAGGTTGATACATCCGCTGAACGCCTCGCTCCCGACGTCCTCGATGCTCATTGCGCTCAAGTCGGAGAGAGAAGCGCAATTCTTGAATGCTGAATTTCCAATGCTCGTTGCCGAAAGGATGTTAACTGTATCCAACAAGGTGCATCCGTTGAAGCAGTCGGCGGGGACAGAAACTAACAACTGGAAATTCACCGATTGCAAATTCGCATGCGACTTGAAGTTGATGTTCGTCATCGAGGTGAGTTTTGTCATTTCCACGGTGACGAGCGTCGTAAACGTGGCGTTGAAAATGGCGGAATCGATGCCCTCGAGCCCGTTCAATTTGAGCGTGACGATCTTCGCACCGTTGAACGCGCCCGCGACGACGCTCTTCACATATTCGCTATCAAGCGTCTGCAACCCGCTTCCGCTAAAGATGTCCGTCCCCGCGAGGGTGACTTCCTTGCTCCTGTTCTTGTCGCCGAGGGTAAGCGTTTGGAGCGCCGTCGTATTCGCGAAGGCGCTCGCGGCGATGGTCTGCACGTTCGGAAGAGCGATCTCCGTGATTTCCGAACAGCCGTCGAAGGCGCTGCTGCCGATATCCTTCGCGCTCTCGACGTTGACCGTGCGTAGCACCGCGCAGCCATTGAAGCAATTCGCGGGAAGGCCTTCGAGCAGCGGGAACAACGCGGTTTGAAGGCCCGTGTGATATTGGAACGTGGTGCCGGACAGGAAAGTGAGCCCGGTCATCTCGACATGTTCGAGCGTCTTGAACGAGCTATCGCCGATGGAGACGGTGATGGTCTCCATGCCGTTGAGCTTGAGCGTGGTGAGGTTTGCGCCGTTGAACGCGCTCGCGACGATGCTCTTCACAAAGGCGCTGTCAAGCTCCTTCAACCCGCTTCCGTTCAAGATGGTGGCGCCGTCGATGGAGACGTTTTCGCTCTTTCCTTCGGCGCCGAGGGTGAGCGTTTCCAGCGCGGTCGTGTTCGCAAAGGCGCTCGCGCTGACGGTCTGCACGTTCGGAAGTTCGACCGTTGTGATGAGCGAACAGCCGCTGAAGGCGCTCGAGCCGACCGTTTGGATGGGGCTCTCTTCGCCGAGCTTCAGCGTTGAGAGCACGGAGCAGTTGAAGAAGGCATTGTTCCCCACCTTTTCGGCGCCGGAGATATCCGCCTCCGTCAAGCTCTTGAGCCCGCTGCAGAAGCTCGCGGGGATCTCCTTTAAGGAGGGCACGATGATCTCTTCCAAGCCCGTATGGCGGTTGAGGGTGCAATTCGCCCAACTTTCGAGTTTTTTCGCCTCGAAATGCTTGATGCCCAAGCCCTCGACTTCCAAATAGAAGAGGTCGAAATCAATGCTCTTGATGCCGTTCAGGACGACGGTCTCGAGCCGCGTTTTCCGCAGCGCATACTGCGCCATGCTCACCACATAGTCGCAATTCAATTCCTTGAGCCCCGAATCCCACAGCACATGTGCCGCAAGGGCAACGCCCTCGTCCGGTTTGATGTTGCCGTTCTCGTCGAGCATGTCGGGATTGCCGAGCGTAAGCGTTTCGAGGTTGCTCGTGCCGTTAAATGCGGATTCGCCGACGGTGTGGGCATGCGGCAACGAAATGGACGTAAGCCCAGTGCAGCCGCTGAATGCGCTGTTGCCGATTTCACTCGCGCTTTTCAGCTCGATCGTCTGCAAGCCCGTGCAACCGTTGAAGGCGCTGCCGCCGACGGTCTCTGTGCCGTCCGCCTTCACCGTACTCAACACTTTGCAGCCCGAGAATGCGCTCGAGGGCATCTCGACAAGGGAGGAGACATCCACCGTGGTGAGCGTCGCCTTGGTGCGATCGTGAAATCCCGTCACGGGCCAAACGGTGAGGTTGGACATTTCGAGCGTTTCGATCTCGTAGGTGTTGTTGAACGGCGAGCTTCCGCGGTCAGCGGTGTAGGTGGTGATCTCTTTCAAATTTTCCAATTTGATATGAGGCATCACATCGTCAAAGAAACAGTGATATTGGTCTATCGACGTGATATAGGGCCACTCGATATCGCCAAGGCCCTCGCAAGACCAGAATGCCTCCGGGCCGAGATGGACGCCCTTCCCCGCAAGAACCATCTTCTCGCTCCCGAGGTGAACATTTTCGCCTTTCAGCGAATTGCAATTGTAGAACGCCTGCCGCCCGACGGTTGTCACGCGCGGGAGATCGACAGAGGTGAGAGCGGAGCCGGCGAACGCGCTCGTGGCGAGCTCGGTCGCATACGCCCATGTAACGCTTTCGACGATCGTTCCGCTCAAAACGGAGCCGGGAACGGTGAATTCGCTGTCCGCATCCCCCTCCCCCTCTTCGGGTCCGAGCTGGATCGTCGCCAAACGCGGGCAACCCGAGAAGGGCGATTCGCCGAGCTCTTTGATGCCCGTGAGCTTGATGGACTCCAAAATGGGGATATTGATGAAGCAGTTTTCCGAGCCCACCCGCACATAGGGCAGGTCGAGCGTTACGAGTGCGCCGCAATTGTCGAACAAGTTGTTCCCGACAGAGACCGTAACATGATTGCCGTCGTCAATCTCTGCGCCGCCGAGCTGCACCGTCGTCAGGGAATCGTTGTTATAGATTGCAAGCACCCCGGTCTTTCGCACGCGCGGAAGATAGATCTCCTCCACCGCACCGCATTCGCGAAGCCCGTTATCTGCGAGCTCCGTCACATATTGAACGCTGTGCTCCAACTTCGTCATCGTCGTGATGCCCGTAATACATTGGTCGGAGAAAACGAGCGAATCGAGCTTATCGTTGCCGAGCGTGACATTATCGTCTACCAACGAAGGGCAGCTCCGGAAAGCGGCGCGAAGGAGCATGTCGCCCGTCGCCTCGGTCCCGAGCGAAACCGACGTGAGCACGGCGCAGCTCGAGAACGAGTAGTGGGCGGTCTTGAGATGGGGCGCCTCTATGCTCTCGAGGGCGTCGCAGTCGCGAAGGAGCCCGTAGAGCGTCTCCGCGGCGGGCAAGCTGACCTTCGTGAGCATCGTGCAAGTTTGGAAAACGCAGAATTCCTTCGTCTCGTCCACATTGCCGTTTTCGAGCAAAGCTCCGCCGAAGCTCGTTGCATTCGGAAAGTCGATTTCCGTGAGTTTGGAGCAATCGGAAAAGCAATATGTACCGAAGTCCATGACGGTATCCTCGCTCATGAGCTTGGTAACGTTGGTCGCATGGAAAGCGTAATCCCCGATATGCTCCACATTGGAAATATCGACGATGCAGCTGTCGCCGTTGGTATTCACGGAGACCCTGCCCAAGCAATATGTATTCGTGGTAGCCCACCATCCGATCCCGTGCAGGGCGATGCGAGAGATCTCGTCGCCGAAGGTGAGATGGGTGACCGTGGAAAGGTCGCAGCTGGAGAAGGCGGAATCGAAGTAGTGCTTTTGGGTATCGGGCGTCTCTTCGCGCGTCGTGTTATACGTCCAACCGATGACGTCTACCGTCTCGTCGCCCACTCTGTCCGGGACCTCGTATTCGCCTGTATGCTTGCCGTGCGCGCTCACGAGCACGAGCTCCTCGCCCGAATGGCGATAGATGTAGGAAGGGCGCGTATCGTCGGTCACGCTTTCGCCCGCCCAAGTTTCGTATTTGAAGAGGTCGGTAAATTCGATCTTCTTCCCCTCTTGGTTGCCGAAGAGATAATCTTCCTCAAACGGATTGGCGCCGACGAGCATCGAGGTGTAATCCGGCGTCGTGAGCCCGACGTAGCGATCGTAGTCCGTTGCCTCCGTGGGATAATACAGGAAATACCGCTGGATCCCGTTCCCGGGGACATTGAACGCCTCCGTCGTGGTGGCCGCTTGGCTTGCGTTGATAAAGATAGCGGTATAGTCGGGAATGAAATTGCCGTTTATGCGCGCGAGAGGACCCACAAAGGCAAAGCGCAAATTGTTGCACAAGCCGAATTGGTTGCCCGAAAGAGTGACATCCGTGTTGTTCTCCCGCTCGAATTTGGGAATGTACGCGGAGTACAGGTTGCTATTTTCGTAGAACGCCTCGTAGCCGATCTCCACGACTTCGGGCATATACAGGGTGTAGAGATCGTTGTAGCGGAAGGCGCGGAAGCCGATCTTCCGCACGCTGGGCGCAATGAGCTCCTTAAAGCCGAAATCGAGCATGGCACTGTGCTTATAGACGTAAAACGCCTCCGAGCCGATCTCGGTCACGCCCGTCATCTCGACCTTTTCGAAGTCGTATCTGATCTCGCCGCGGCTGGCGCCCGGGTCGCGCATGATGTAGAAGGCGCGGTCCTCGATCTTCTCGATGCTCTCGGGGAACACGAGGTTCTTCTGCGTGACAGCCGTCAGGGTGAAGGAATTGTCGCCGACGACGGTCACGGTCAGGTCGCCGTCATTCCCCTTGATCGTCCCGGGGACGGTGAAGGTATCCGTTTCCGCATCTCCCCAGTCCGCCGTGGTCGCGCCGACGCAAGCGACGATCTTCGTGACGCCGTTTTTGGAATAGAACACGTAATCGGGAAGGGTGAGCGTCCAAACGCCGTCGACCTCGTCGAGCTTGTAGGGCTCGCATTCGACGAGCTCCCCGCCTTGGTAGCGGCAATACCGCCAATCCTCATACCCCGCGTCGTCCGTATTGTGAGCGAACGCCAATCTGCTTGTATACTTGCTCGTCACACCGGACGGCGTGGAAAGATACAACTGATACAGCCAATCGGGCATCGGAACGCGCATCTGATACGCCACGGTGTTGGCATCTCTCCAATAAAGGGTGTAGACATCCGAAAGCGAGATATTTTCTTGATTGTCGGCAGACGCCGTGATGAGGTGCAAGCGTACAGGGTCGCTGTTGCCGATCACATAGTTGTAGTTCGCACCGTCGTCGAGCTCGCCCGTCACGTCGACGTCGTGCTGGGAAATGATGCCCGTGCGAATAAATTGCAACGACTTACACCCCGTCAGCGAATACCGCGCGCTCACGAGGGAAGGAAAGTCTACCAAGAGGAGGGAAGGATTGTCGCACAGGGCATAAGTGCCGAGGCGCGTCACCTTCGGACAGATGGCGGAGACCAATTTCTCGCAGCTTTGCAGCGCCGCGCGCTCGATCTCCCCTTCGCCTTCCGCGGTGAAGGTGACGAGCTGGTTGCAGTCGTAAAAGCTCGCCCTGCCGATGTGGGCTTCCCCTGCGATCGCAACGGAGACAAGCGCGGGGTCTTGATAGAACGAATTGAGCCCCGTCGTGAGATTGCCCGTTGCCACTACCGCCGTCAAATTGGCGCACTCGCGCATGGTGCTTTCCCCGATGTCGGCGTTGTTCACGGTGAGCTTGGTGAGGGTGTTCCTGCGGAACGCCTCCTTTTCCATCGTGACGGTGCCGAGGAATTGCACCTCTCCCGAGATGCCCGTGGCGTTATCGTTGCGGTAGAAGGCCTGCTCGCCGAGCGTGACCTGTGCCGACGGATTTCTGAAAATGAGCTCGCCGACCGTCAAGTCGTAGAAGGCGCGATAGCCGATCTCGAGAGTGTCCGCCTCGGAAAAGGTGATGCTCGGGAGGTCCTTGATCATCCGATAGAAGGCGTAGCTGTAGATGCTCGTGACGGTGAATTGCCTTCCGTCTATGGCGATGGCGTCGAAATTGAAGGAAACACCGTTTACGCCGCTGCTTTCCTTCGTCTGTGCTTCCTCCGTAAATTCGCCGATGCCGTTCGTCGCGCCCGGGAAGGCGAAGCGGTCCACCGCGGTGATCTGCGCGGTCATGCTCCCTTCGTCGAGGTTGACAAAGTAGTGCCCGTAGTGCGTGCCCTCGAGGGCAAACTTCCACGGATAATTGATATAATCATCCCCGACGGAGCCCTTCGCCGTGCGGTACTGTTCCACCATCGCGTCGCTGGGAAGAAGGATGTTGACGTAATAACTGTAGATGCGGTCGTACAAAATGACGACATTGCTCGTGTTGAGAATGTGCAGATAGTGGATGTTCCGAAGCAGATAGGTGTTGACCTGCGTGTACGTCTCGGGAAGGTACAGCTCGGCGATGGGAGCATTCACATGGAACAGCTGCACCCTGCCCGACGTAAGGCTGCCGAGCGACGTATCCGCCTCGGGCAAGTCGAGATTTTGGAGGTGTTCCAAATAGCAGAAGGCGCGGTCGGGCGTCGTCCCGCCCACCGAATTCGCCTCCGAGAGGTCGAGCGTCACCAAATTGGGGAAGCCCAAGCTATCCGAGCGCTTGTTTGCGGAAGTAATTTTTTCCACGCCCTGAATGTAGGCGTAGTCCTCCTCGTCGAGCGGCAAGCCGTAGCAGAGGACCTCCAAATAGTCGATTTGAGAGAAATCGACGGAGTGCCTCTGCCCCTGCGCCCAATCTTCGCCGTTGAGCCACTGGTCGAAACGCAATTCGATGGAAAGGTCGCTCGCTTCCTCTTCATCGCGGACATAGTAATTGACTCTGAAGCCCGTAATAAGGCTATCTTGCGTCTCCTGCTCGCCCTCCGCATTGAGCGGGACGATGGGGTCGGTATCCATGCCCATGCGTTCGACATGTTCATCTTGGAAGGGGCTTCCCTCGACGACCTTGAGCTCGGCGCCGAGGTAGCAGATGATGCGGGTGTTGCCCGTGTGCCCGCCCTCTTGGACGATCCACTTTACCGACCAAATGGGAAGGCGCACCGTGCCGACGACGCTGTGGTTTTCGATATAGATCTGCGGGTGGTCGATCTGAGCTTCCTGTTCCTCCGTGAAATGATTCATATCCCAGAGGTCGATCCTGCCGATCTCGCCGTAGTTGACGATGGCGATCTCCGAGCAGACATCGTGAGCGCCCGCAGAGGGATCGTTGAAGGTGTACTCCTCGACCGACGCGAGGTAGCTGTTCGCCGAGAGCATGAGGCGGCTCCGATCCATGAGCAGAATGCCCTTCGCCGCCGCGGAGCTCGGGATCTCCGCCGTATTCGTATTGTAAATGGTGGTACGCGAGACGGTGAGCCCGCGCCCTTCCTCGAAGCTGACATTCGCCCGCACGTCGCCCGTGAGGTAAATGTCGCCCGCGCTCGGCTCCCGGCTGCCCGAGCCGACGAGGTCTACCTTGCACTGCGGCGTATCCATGTAGAAATTGCCGCCGGCGCCGCCTTCCTGCGCGACGACGAGCTGCCCGGTCTGCGTGAGGTCGAGCTTATACGTCCCTTCATACGCATAGGTGAAGCGCAGATTCCCGCGGACGGTGAACGTGCTGCTTATGACCTCCACGGTGACGGGGCGGGGGAAGTTGACGTCGCCCGAGACGGAGATGGACGAAAGGATGCGGATCCTGTCTCCCGAGACATACTCCTTGAGGGCTTTCTGCAAGTCGCCGAGGTTGTACACGTCGTGGACGTTGCCGGCGGGTTCTCCGCTCAACGCCCCCACCTGCGCCACGGTGAGCTCGCCGTTGATGATGTAGTTTTTATCGGTATATTGGGGGAGGTTCTCCGTCGTATCGCCGCGCTTTACGCTGAGGCGGATGACGGCGTAGTCCTTCTCGCCGGCCGCCGTGATGGTCCCGCGGGAAAAGTCGCCGCCGAGGTTGGCAAGCTGCTTGGGCGAGCGGTTGAATTCCTCCTCGTTGATCTGCCCTTGGTCGCTCTTCAAATAGGCGTCCAATCGATCCTTGAGGCCATCGACGGAATCGACGTTTACGGGCGTATCGTCGCCCGAGATCTCGGGCAGGGTGATGCCCGAAAGGTCGACCTCGTCCGTTACGTTTGCCAAATAGTAGGTGAATCCCGCGAGGTCGTCGTCGGGATTTTCGATGGTGAAGGTGAATTGCACGTCGATATCCACGCTCTTCAAGTCTCGTTTCACGATGTAGAGCGCGGTGTACATGTCGTCCTTTCCGACGATGGAAGTCTGCCCCAAGGAGGCAACTTTATTTTCTACCCGCCGTGCGACGGCGTTGGTGCCGTCCAACTTGCCCTTGTAGATATTTTGATAGCCGAAACCGCCCGTTTGCGACGCGGGGTCTACGCTCGTTCCCGAGACCGAATAGCCGACCGAGCTCACGCTGATCTTGGCGGTGTGCACCTCGCCGCCCGGCGCGGAGATCACCCCGCGGAACCATGCAAACGTCGCCCCGACGATGGACGCGACAAGCAAAACAGAACAAACGATAAGACAAATCAGCTTTGTCCTCTTGGTGAAGCCGTGGCCATGCTCTTTAAGGCTCATCGCTTTGCTCCTCCTTCGAATGCTTCCATTCCTTCACGAGATTCACGATCTCGCTTGCGATCACTGCCAATATCGGCAGCACGATGAGGAAAATAAATCCCCAAATGTTGGTTATGACCTTATAGATGGGACCGATGAGAACGGTCCGATAGACGAACACTGCCTTCACGTCCGACGGCGCAATGGCGGGGTCGGCGACGGGATTGGCAACGCCTTGCGTCACGATCACGCGGTCCTCCCCTTCGCCGCTCACCGACACGATCTTGTGCGTGATGAGCTTGCCGCGCATTTCCCCCTCTTTGCCGAGGTAGGTGACGACGTCCCCCTTGTTCAGCTCGCCCCCGTCGTAGCTGCGGCAGACGATGACGTCCCCGACGCCGAGCTCGGGCTCCATCGAGCCCGTGGATACGACGAAAATGTTATATCCGAAGAGCGAAGGCGTCTCGTCCGAGAGCCGCATGACGAGGATGAAGGCGATGAGGATGACCTCTAACACGATGCCGACGACCATCAGGACGCCGACGATTTTGCCCAAAACTTTTTTCATGTCAATGGATGGATGCGATGAAGTTGCCGATCTCGAGCGTCACATCCTGAAAGTGCGAGTCCACGCTGCCGTCCACGAGGAAGTAGCAGTGCATCACATAGGGCGTGCCTTCGACTTCCGGTTTGGGGATCTGCATATTCGGCACGACGACGAGGGAATGCCCTTCCTCCCCCGGGGCGCCCGTGAGCCCGTCTCCGAGGCACTTGTACTCCTCGACGGCGGAGACGCCTTGCGTGAAGTCTGCATCGCTCATGAGGCTGACGAAGGTATGGTGGATGAGCGTGATCACCTGCCCGTCCTCATCTTCCACGGAGAAGATATTTCCCTCTCTATCCTTGGAGGTGATGCCCGAAAGCGAGAGGTCGAGGGAGACGACGCGCCCGGCGCTGTTGTAGAAGCGGATCTCGAAGGGGATGATCTTCCCCGGGACGGCTTCGTCGAAGGTGTATTTATCGAAGGGCTCGTAGACGCCCTCCGTGTCCTGCACGAGCACCTCGAAGCTCAGATCTTGGGAGACGACGTAGAGGTGATTGTCCTCCTCGTCCCGCCCGAAGTCCATACCGAAGGAGCCGACGAACTGCGTCTCTTGGTTTCCGAGCATCCATGCGAGCGTGGAGGTGATGAGCGCGAGCACCGTGCAGACGATGGTGAAGATATGCACGAGATACTTCTTCATGATCACTCACCCGTCATTTCCGTGACGACTTTCTTTTCTTGGTTATCGTAGAGATAGGAATCGAAGATGAGCTTGAGGTCGATCTGGCGCGCCGCAAGCGCGTCCGTGCAGTTTCTGTCCTGCCCCTCCAGCCAAATGCGCAAGACGACCGTCTTGGTGTCGCCCGCCGCGATCGAGAAGAGACACCGCTCCTCGGGGTTGGGCGACGTATAGTCGATCTCCCAAGTTTCCTTATTCTTATTGTAACCGCAATAGTAGTCGAGCGGCTTTATATTTTCGTTCTTCGCATGGATGCTCTCGTCAAATTCAAACTGATCGTCGGGCACTTCCTTCCCGTGCGAAGAGAAGTTGTTCGCATTGTCTCTGTCCCCGCCGTTGAAATGGGGATTGACGGCGATATGCGCCTCTTTTGCCGCCTCGGTGCCCTCCTTTCTGTTCCAAAGGAGGATGGTCTGCGTTTCGGAGCCCGTATTCCCCGCCGAAGTGATCGAGATGCGAAGGGCGTCCGCCGCGCTCGAGCCGGGGATCTCCAACGAGTCCGCGAGGACGGATTCGGGGTCGATGTAGACGAAGCGGGTCCACCGCCCCGAATTGTCGGCATAGATATCCGCTTCGTTGCTCACGATGAGGAAACTGACTTCGATATACCCGTAGTTGTGCGCCGAATCCATCGACGTAAACGCCTTTTGGAAGGTCGCCTTGCCGCTGCCGTCCCCCGTGCGGTTGATGTTGAAGAAATCCGTCCCGTCGCCGCTGAGGCTGCTGATGGGCTGCAGCTGGAAGTCCCCCCTGTAGTTGGGGAAGGCGTCGTTGATGGAGAAATACGTCGTTGCGGCGGAGCTGTTGCTCAATTTGAAGGCGAGCGATCCGCCCGTGCTCACGGTGAGCTCTTTTTCCTCGATGGTCGGCTGCCAATTGCGCTTGATCCACGCATAGCTCGTCGCCGTGAGCAAAAGGATAAGGACCAATAGCATCGCTATCGGCTTGAACAATGCGGTAAACGTATTCGTTTTCTTACGCATATCCCTTCTCCTTCTCGGTGTTCCCGCTTAACTTACGGGAAGCCTCTTTCTTACTCTGTTTGTAAATTATGTATGGCGTTCCAACTCGAGCACGCGGACCGTGCTCTCCTTTTCCGTCGCCGTTTCGCGGAATTTGACGTAGTAAGTGCCCGCGGTAAAGGCATGGCCGCCCGTGCCCGCCGTCGGATCGACATTCGTCCATGTCCTGCCGTCGGTAGAATAGATCAGCTCGCCGTAGGGCATGGCGCCCTCTGCCGCGTCGTTGACCCACTTCTCGCTCTCGGTCTCCTGACGGGAGCCGTTTGCGTTCTCATCGTAGAAGAGCTTATAGCCGCCGTTGCCCCATTCGCCCGTGACCTTGTCGAGAGCCTCCGTGCGGTCGTCGGGGCAATTTTCCTTGTGGATGCCGACGAGCTGCAGCGAATAGTCGACGAGCCCGCCGTTGAGCGCCTTATCCGCCTCGCGGTCGGTGCCTTCGAACCAAATGCGCACGCGGAGATGCTTTACTTCCTCCCCGCTCGCAAAACTGCAGAGCACGGGGGCGCCGTTTGCCATTGCGGGGGTGCTCTCTCCCCCTTCCACGGCGCTCGCGGGCTTGGCGAGCCCGCTCGTCCCCACGTTGACGTACTTCACATAGTCCTCGGGGCCGTAGGGGACCTCTTTGATGACTTCTCCGTCATCGCCGTCCTCCGCAGAGGTATAGTAGGAGTACTGCTCTTCCCCCGTCCCGGAGAGCTTGATCTGCGCCTTGCCCTCCGCGTCGTAATACAGCTCATAGCCGGGGTTGGGGATCCAAACCTGTTTGAGGGTCTCCGTCTCCGCGCCCTCCTCCTCGGTCACTTCGAGGATGGCGATGCGCGCCGCCCCCGCGATGGCGTCCGCACTGAATTCCCCGTAGAGGGACTGGCGGTCGTATTGGAGCTGGTCTGTAATGGGCTCCACGGGGGTCACGGCCGACCCCGCGCCGAGGTATACATCCATCGCCTCGGTGGCGCGAAGGCTCAAATCGAACACGATGTAATAGCCGGCGCAAGTTTCGTCGTCGATCTTGAGGAAGCCCGTGTCCTCGGGCGGCTCGTCGTTGCTGTCGAGAAGC
>CANRHI010000009.1 GCA_947630365.1 uncultured Clostridia bacterium | reverse complement strand
TGCGGGGGAGCCGGCACTATACACCGGATGGTGTCGAAATCAAACCCCCATTTGAAATGGGGGTTGCTGACTTCTGAGCCCCCCTTGTGGGGCGAAGAATCCCGAGGATGAAAATTCGGACTTCGTACCTCGGGATGTTTCGGTCGCTTCTCTCCCTCAACATGACGCGGTGGCCCCGCCCTGCATTCTATTTGTCATGCCGCCCCGCGCTTCTAATAATGTCATGCCGAGCGTAGTCGAGGCATCTCTACCTTAATAATTTATCATTTCTTTATCGAAAAGCTCGTTTATATCGGTATTCAACACTTTGGCGATGGCGTAGAGCTCGATATCCGTCACCGTGCGGGAGCGATCTTCGATACGCGAAATAGAGCCTCGGCAGATGTAGACCGCATACAATTCGAGGCGGTCCGAAAGTTTTTGCTGGCTCATTTTCAGTTTTTTTCGAATCTTCGCAACGTTCTCTCCGATCAAGTTCATCTTTGGTCCGTCGATAATTCGCGCCATATTTTTTTCTCCTTTTTCATAATTTTGTCTTGACACAGGACAATTATCATGATATACTAACATCAAATAAAAATTGTCCTATGATAGGACAAAGGAGAAACTAATGGGGAAACAACCAAATTTGAGTGAACTGCTTCCGTTGTTTGAAGCGCATGCAGATTTTTCGCTAACGGAAGCGCAGTATGCGGAAAAAACAGGCGCGGCCTTGCCGAAGGATGCAAGTTATCTTTTGAAAAAATCCGCAGTCGCAAGATTTGCCGCCGAAAAGGGCTATGTCCTTTCTCTCAACGAAAGAACGGTTTCATTCAAGAAAAATTAAAAGGAGAAAAAATTATGGAAGTAAAAGAAATGAAAGCTGAAATTTCAAAAAAATTTTCAAAAAGTGCGTGGATTTTATTGGCATGCTGGATAGGCTTTTTTCTATTGTTTACGATTATCGGCTTTACAGTTTATAATAAGGAGGATTATTATCCTGGCCATTATACAAATTTGTATTGGTATGGTATTCGTTATGCTACTGTCGGTTCTGTTGAGAATGTGCGCGAGGGTTCTCTTGTATTGGTGTTGTTCATCAATCTCCTGCTGTTAACGCTGGTTCCATTGATTTATTACTTGATTGGCATGCGGAAGCGGAAATTAAGTGAGCTTATTGCCAACGAAAAAGAAATCATCGGCTCCTATGCGGGATTTATCCCGATTTCAAAAATTACGCTTAAAATGCCAATTGAAAAGGTCGACAATATTGTCGCAGTCAAGAATTTCTTTTTCTTATATACCGGCAAGGCTCTTCGTATCGCATCTACGTCGGGCGTCATCAGAATTCCCTATGTTCTGAATGCCGATGAGGTTGTGTCTTTTCTCTCGGAGGGAATCGAAAAGGCGAGAAAGAAGCGTGCGGAAATGCCCGAAAAGATACCCGAAAAACCGCAGGTCGACGTTGCAGAAGGGTTAAAGAAATTTGCGGAGCTACGCGATGCGGGCATCATTACGGAGGAGGAATTTCAACAAAAGAAGAAAGAGTTGCTCGGATAGGATACGGGACATTGCCGAGCGCTTCGATGACCTTTCCCCCTCCCCGCTACAGCGGGGAGGGGGAAACAGTGGGAGGGGTGCGACAAAAGCCCTACCCTTCGCGGAAGGGGAGGGTGGCTGCCCTCGGGCAGACGAGTGGGGATGGGAGTACGTCGAACGAATTGCCAATCCCCACCACCCGCTACGCGGGAGCCTCCCCTTTGAAAAGGGTAGGCCTTGGATCCCTGTGCCAACGCGTCATTCTGAGCCCCCTTGTGGGGCGAAGAATCCCGAGGATGAAAATTCGGACTTCGTACTTCGGGATGTTTCGGTCGCAGAGCTCCCTCAACATGACGCGGTGAAACCTTCGCCTCGGTATGACAAGAGAGCACCCCCTCCCCTACCCCTCCCCCTCAAGTATAAGGGGGAGGGCACAGAGGCACAACAAAATCCCCCTCCTTCGCAAGGAGGGGGACGCATGGCCCCAAATTTGCCTCATCGGCAAAATTTTCAATCAATCAGATAAAATTTTCTTCCGTCAATCGAGATAGCTGCCGCGGGCGGAGGGGCAGACGCGGTACATCTCGGTCTCCATGCCCGTCGTCGCGTCGAGGTAGATGAGGTACTCGTCCTCGCCGTACCTTCCCGCAAATTCGTAGCACAGCTTTTCGCCTTCCGCGGTGGGGATGAGGGCGAGGTCGGCGCCCGTCACTTCCAATCCTTCGAAGAGCAGCTCTCTCGCCTCCCGTTCGGAGAGGGCGGCGTGCAGGGAGCGTTCCTCATGGTTGAGGAGATACCCTCTCGCGTCGATGCCGATGACCCTTCCCTTGGATTCGCACACCCGTACCCGAAGGATCTCGGGGTAGAGACGCACGCCGTCCTCGACGGCGACATAGGTGAGATTTGCGGTCATGCCCCCATCGGAGAGCCACACGGGCTCCACGTTGTCGATGCCGAGCGCGCCCAAATACTCGCGGGCGATGGCGTCGCAGGTATCCAAGTCGAAGTTTTTGTCCGTGCAATCCTCGTAGGTGTCGAAGAAGGCGAGCTTGCCCCCGTTCTTTGTGATCTGGGCGAAGATCTCGAGGTCGTTTTCGTCCGTGAGGATGAGGTTATAGCAGGTGAAGTCGGGCGCTTCCGTCTCGCCGGCGGAGCGGATATCGCGGACATGGTACCCCGAAAAATACTCTGCCGCCTTCTCCTCCGCCTCTTGTTCGGAAATTTCCCCGAGGGAGGCGAGCTTGTTTTCGCCCACATTGCCGCGGCCGAAGAAGGGATTGTCCGCGATCTCCTCGAAGCCCTCCTTCAAGCCCTCACCCGCCTTGCCGAAGCGCTCGAGCATTCCCTCCGTGCCGCCCGCGAGGAAGTTTTTAAGGTCGCTCTCCGTCATGTGCGTGGCGAGGTCGTTGAGCTCGCTGTGCATGGCGGCGTTGGTCGCATACAGCCGTTCGAGCACGTCGCGCTGCTCCGCCGTGATGGTCTTGCCCGAGGCGAGGCGGGACAGGAGCTGTCTTGCATATTCGCCCGCGCGGTTGAGGTAGGCGGAGATGCTCGTCCCCGTGACGGCGTCCACCGGCATGCGCTCGAGCGCGCTCTCCATGACGGCGGTCTCCGCGACGAGCTCGGTGAGAAGTTTGCGCTGCTCGTCTACGCCCGCCGAAACGCGGAGCTTGGAGAGGTTTCCGTCCATATCCTCGGCGAGGGAGACCATCTCGTACAGCGTCGCACGGGCGCTGCCCTCGGCTTCCACCGTCATATCGTTCATGCGGAATGCCCCCGCGGTGACCACCGTCGCGAGCGCAAGGCAGGCGACGCCGAGGGAGATGACGGCGGCGAGCCACCCGCCGAAGCCCCTGCGATTCTCTTTTCGCGCCGTGCGCTGCTCGCGCTTGTGCCTCTTGTCCTCTGCCCGACGGACGTGCGCCGCCTCCTTCGCCTCCTGCTTTTTGGCATGCGCGGCGGCCTTTTCCTCCTGCTTCTTGCGCTTTAAGGCGAGGTGCTCGCGCTTTTCCCTTGCGATGCGCTTTTGTTTTTCCGTCTTGGTCTCGTTCTTCAGCATTTCGCGGCGGGCGACCTTCTCGGCGCGGCGCTCGAGCTTTTTCTCCTTCAAGGCTGCCTTCTTTTCCAGCTTCTTTTGCTTGCGTTCCGCCTTCTTTTGCGCGGCGAGCGCCTTGCGCTCCGCCTTCTTCTCCTTTAAGGCTGCCTTTTTCTCGAGCTTCTTTTCTTTGAGTGCAAGTTTCTTTTCGCGCTTTTCCGCCTTTTCCTTGTTCTTTTGCTCCTTCTTGGCTTTCGCCTTTTCGAGGCGGCCTTTCGCCGCGGCGCGCTCCTTCTTTTCCGCCCTTTGCTGCTTGGAGGAAGGCTTCTTCGCCCCCCTGCTCTTTTTCACGGGCTTCTTTGCGGGAGCCGCGTCGACCTCCTCGGCGGAGATCTTCTTCTCTCTTTCGACGGTCTCCACCTTCTCGGCGCCGCTCGAAACATTCTTTCCGACTTTTTTCTCCATATTCTCCTCCTTAAATGGCAAAGACATGCTTGCCGATGACCGTCACCGTCTTGCGGTCGAAGATCCATGCGCTCGTCGCAACGGCGGGGTTATAGTAGTACAGGCACCCGTAGGTCGGGTCCCAGCCGTTCATCGCGTCGCGGGCGGCGTTGTAGGCGCTTTCGTTGGGCTCCAAATTGATCTGCCCGTCCGTCACTGCCGTAAAGGCGCCCTTTTGGTAGATGACCCCCGCGATCGTGTTGGGGAAGGACGGGCTCTTCACGCGGTTCATGATGACCGCGCCGATGGCGACCTGCCCCGTGTAGCTCTCTCCCCTTCCCTCCGCATAGATGGCCTTCGCCATGAGATAGAGGTCGGAAGAGGTGTAATTGGACCCCGAAGAGGAGCCCGTAGAGGGCTTGTTCAGGGCATTGTAGCTGTCGGTCATGCCAAGCGCCTTGTAGGTCGCCTTCCCTACAATGCCGTCTGCGGTGAGCCCGTTCTTCTGTTGGAACAGGATGACCGCCTTCCTCGTCGCGGAGCCGAATATGCCGTCCACCGCGCCCGAATAGTACCCCCATTGTTTGAGTCTGCGCTGGACCTCCTTCACTTCGCCGCCGCGGCTTCCCTGTTTGAGTACGGCCGTCTCGACGGCAGTCAGCGCAACCTCGGCGCCATCCTGCGGCCGCGTGAGCGCAAAGCCCGCCGTGCCCGCCGCGACGCCCGCAACGAGTGTGAGCGTCAACGCGCCGATCGCCAAAAATTTCTTCATAGTTGCCTCCTAACCGCAATGTGTGCAAGGAGAATTTTTTTATGCAAAGGAAACGCCGCCCGTTTCTCGGGCGGCCTTTTTGCCATATAAAAGATAAAGTCCCCCTCCCCCTGCGTCCCAGCCAAGGCACGCCCTACGGGTGCCACCCCGAAGGGGAGGGGGATACAGGGGGAGGTTCTCCTCATTCCGCCCCGCGCGCGTTCTATTTTTGTCGAAGCGCGGCACGAGCCCGTAGGGCGAAGTTAGGGAGCGTAAGCGAAGTGAGCGAATCTTCCCCGCAAGTTGCACGACGGAGTAGAAGATACACTCGCCCCTTGCGGGGCTCGGTATGAGGCGGTGGTGTCATTTCGAGCGGAGGCGTAGCCGAAGTCGAGAAATCTCATAATAAGGTGGAGATGCCTCGACCATGCTCGGCATGACAATTGGAAGGCACCCCCTCCCCTACCCCTCCCCCTCAAGTATAAGGGGGAGGGCACAGAGCTACAAGCAAAATCCCCTTCCTTTTTAAGGAGGGGGATTCGCCGTAAAGCTGCCCCCTTTGAAGGGGGCGGCTCCCGCGTAGCGGGTGGTGGGGGTTGGCCCTGTGTTCTCGCGTCATTTTACCCTGCGCGTCATTCTGCCCCGCCCGAGCTTCTATTGTACTCCAAGGGCGGCACGAGCGCGTAGCGCGAAGTAGCATAGCGAAGAATCCAGAGGATGAAAATTCGGACTTCGTTTCAGGGCTCGTCCCTTACGGGCCTCGGTATGACAGGTTTCCCCTTGCCCCCACATATCTCGCTCCGCTCTCTCAACATGACGCGGGGACCCTTGGCGCTCCCTTGCGGCTCCTTCCCTACTTCTTCTTGGCGAGCAAATAGCTCTCGTCGAGGAGGGCGCAAACGCGGGCGAGCTCCACCCTTCCGTCGAGCGGGACGGTGAGCCAGTGCTTCTTATTCATATGGTAGCCGCGGAAAAAGTTTTTCCCGTCCACCAGCGCGTCGATCTTCTCGGGGGAGGCGTGCACGTCGAGCACGTCGAAATTCCCCTCCCCGCCGCCGAGCTTGCTTCTCGGAATGTTCATCATCGCCCCGAACCACTTGCCCGTATCCTCCCGCCGCCAGACCGCGGCATCGAGGTCGTCCCACAGAAATTCGGGCGAACGGCCGTAGGCACGCGCAACGTAGTCGATGACGGCGCGGACGAAACTCCCGCGGAACATGCTTCCCTCGAAGCACTCCTCGGAGATCCTCCCGAGCAGCGCGAGATATTCCTCCCGCACACGGGAGACGAAGCTGCCCTCCGCGCCCTCCACAAGGTGCAGGCTGTATTCCTCCCCCGTCTCGCGCTCGATGGTACGCGTGAAAACGCCCTCCTTCACCTCGACCTCCACGAGGAAGTCCCCGCCGAGGATCTCGAATGTGCCGAAAAACCCGCCCTCTCTTTCGAGAAAGCCGAAGTTTTTCAGCCCCGTTTCCGAAGCGACCCTCCCAGCAAACAGCTCCTTTTCCGCGTGCAGCATACTCCCCTCCTTCCCTGCGGCCTTTTCCATGGCGGCATCGCCTCAAAGTGTACCACACAAAGCGGGAATTGTCAATCTTCTGCCACGCCAACCTCCCCCTGTATCCCCCTCCTTACAAAGGAAGGGGATTTTGTTATGTCTCTGTGCCCTCCCCCTCATACTTGAGGGGGAGGGGTAGGGGAGGGGGTGAGGGGAATCCCCCGCCCCTTTGGGGTGGGGGACGCAGGGGGAGGGGTACTCCGCGCGTCATGTTGAGGGAGCTCTGCGACCGAAACATCCCGACAAGCGAAGTCCGAACTTTCATCCTCGGGATTCTTCGCTCCGCTCAGAATGACGCGTGGAGTGCGGGCGGGGCAGAATGACGCGTTGGCGCGGGGCGGAATGAGGAGCGAGACCTTGGCGCCCCATCGAGGGGAGGGCATACGCCCCCCATTTTCCATTGACAACGCGGGCGTTCCTATGGTATAATCCAAAGCGCGGGACCCCCGCACGGAGAATACCATTGAAAAAGCGCAACACCGTCTACGAGGATAAGGCCGAAAAAGAGGAAAAACGCCGCCAAAAGCGCATGGAGCACATCCAAAAGCACGTCGTTCTCTGCCCCCATTGCGGGCAGGAAGTGCTCGACCATATGACGAAATGCCCCCACTGCAACGGCGAGCTCACCCCCCGCGGCTACAAGCCCATGGACGAAAAGCTCCAACGGCGCATCAAGCTCATCACGACCGCCGTCCTCGCCGTCGTCGCGGTCGCCATCGTCCTCGTCATCCTCCTCACACGCTAAACCGATTTTGGAACCCCCGCTCTATTTTCCGCTCTACCGTGAGTAGAGCGGGATTTTTTTGGAGTAGAGGGCGAAAAATTTGCATGGAAATCGCAATTTGAAGGGAAGAATTCCCTCCGCAAAGAGTAGGTAGACAATTGCTTTCCCCTGTGCTATGCTCGAAGCACACACGGGAGGCAAACTATGGAAGCGGTATCTGCCATCAAAAAATTCGGAGGGATGCACTCCTTCTACACGCGCGGCGAGGAGGTCTTTAACGCCGTTTCGCACATTGTGGGCGGGGGGATCGGGCTCGTCCTGTGGGCGCTGCTTGCGGCGCTCTTTCGGGGAGACCCCGTCAGCGTATTTGCCGTTTCGGCATTTGGGGCGGGCGTCGTCGTGCTCTACACCATGAGCGCGCTCTACCACTTCCTCCCCGACGGAAGGGCGAAGGCGGTGATGCGCATCTTCGACCACTGCACCATCTTCCTTCTCATCGCGGGGACATACACGCCCTATTGTCTCATCCCGCTTCGCGGAACGCCCATCGGGACCATCGTTCTCGCCGTGGAATGGACGGTCGCCGCCATCGGCATTACGATGAACGCCATCGCCATGAACAACCGCGTCGTGAAGGCGCTCTCCATGGGGCTGTACTTTGCCTCGGGCTGGCTCGCGCTCGTCTTTTTCCCGCCGCTGATCGCGGCCGTGCGCCCCGCCTGCGTTTGGCTGCTGCTTGCGGGAGGCGTCGCCTACACCTCGGGCATCGTGTTCTTCGCCTTCGGGAAGAGGGTGAAGTACTTCCACTCCGTCTGGCACCTCTTCGACCTCTTGGGCACCATTCTCCAATTCTGCAGCATTTTGTTCTTGCTTTGAAGAAAGTCGGAAATAAACAAAAATGTAAGCCCTCTCCGTGCGGGAGAGGGCTTTGCTTTGCATTGTGGAATTTCCTTTTGAGCTGTGAAGAAATTATTGCTTGTCTTCGGGGGTCTCTTCGGCGGGGGCGTCCATGGGAGCGGGCTCCACTTTGAGCGCGGGGGTTTTCTCCTTGCCGTCGAGATAGCGGTACAAGATCGCCGCCAGCACGCCGCCGACCATGGGTCCGATGATGAAGATCCAGATCTGCGAGATCGCGTCGAATTCGCCGCCGATCATCTGCAAGAGGGCGGGGCCGATGGAGCGCGCGGGGTTGACGGACGTACCCGTGAGCCCGATGCCGAGCAGGTGCACAAGGGTGAGCGCGCCGCCGATGACGAGCCCCGTCACCGCCTTGTTTTCGGTGCGGGAAGTGACGCCGAGGATGGCGGTCACGAAGATGAAGGTGAGGACGATCTCCACGATGAGGGCGACGAACAGCGAGCCGACTTCGCCGTAAGGGGCGACGAGGGCGGCCTGCGCGACGTTCCCGCCGAGGGAGACGAAACTTCCCTTAAAGAGGGCGAGGATGAGCGCGCCCACTATGGCGCCCGCGATCTGGCTGAGCACATAGCCGACGAATTCGCGAAGGGTGAGATCCCCTTTCACGAACATGGCGACGGAAACGGCGGGGTTGATGTGGCAACCCGAGATGTTCCCGATGGAATACGCCATGGCGACGATGACGAGCCCGAAGGCGAGGGCGGTGCCGACGTAACCTGCGGGAGTGTTGCAGCCGAGGACGACGGCGACGCCGCACGCAACGAGCACGAGCACGCATGTGCCGATGAATTCGGCAATGTACTTTTTCAAGTTCTGCATTGTGATCTATCTCCTTTTTGATTTATTCCGCTTTTTCTTCGATGCCCTTGGAGAGCTCTTTCTGCTCCTCGACGAATTTAATCGCCGAGCGCACTTCCGCCTTGGTGCTGTTTCCCTTGAATTCGATGGGCTGGTTGACGACGATCTGCGGGAAGGGCACGTTGATGTCGTTCTCGTCGAACATGATCTTGAGCTCGCGGTTGAGGTCGCGCTGGACTTGATAGATATCCTCCTCCTTGCACTTGGCGAGGAACAGAAGGTCTACGCTGGATGCCGAGAGCGCGTCCACGCCCTTGTAGTAGGGGCCCTCGATGATGGCGGGAATGCGGCTTTTGATCTTCTCGAGATTGTCGCGGATGACGATCTCCACGCGGGGAATGGATTCCCCGTATTCGATGCCGATATACGCCTTGGCGACGGAGAGCTCGCGCGTTTGATTGACGATGGTCTTGACCTCGCTGTTGTTGATGATTTTCACATTGCCGCCCGCGTCCTCGATGCGCGTGGTGCGGATGCCGATCTCCTTCACCGTGCCGCGCCAGTCGTCGATGACGACGATATCCCCGACTTGGTACTCTCCCTCGATGACGATGAACAGCCCCGCGATGATGTCCGCGATGAGGCTCTGCGCGCCGAGGCCTACGACGAGAGACAAGATCCCCGCGCTGGCGAGGAGCGTCCCCGTGGGCACGCCCCATGCGGAGAGCACGAGGAGGAACGCCACGATGCCGATGACCCACGTCACGAAGCTGTTGAGAAGTTTCACGATGGTGAGCCCGCGCTTGCTGTGCGTGAACATGCGGTTCAATATAAGGTGTACGAGCATGGCGAGGACGACCGCGACGGTGACGACCTCAATGGTGCGGATGATGTTCTTGATGGCTTCGCCATACAGCCATTGCAGCACGGCGGTATCCGAAACGTGGCGGTAAAATACCGACTTCGCGCCGAAGATGTAGTCGTTGAGCACGATGGCGGCGATGGTAATGGCGACCGCGACGAGCAGCGTTACGAGCTTGGGAATGGAAATTTTCTTGTCCTTCATCGTTTTTCTCCGTCAGATTTTTACTGTTTCATGGCAGATCACCAGCTCCTCGCCCGCCCGTTTGCAGGTGATGAGAAGGTCTGCCGTCTTGCCCAAAAGGTTTGCCCCGACCGTGACGCAAATATGCTGGTCGGCGTGCACGTTTTCGGTGAAGGCGCATTCGGAGACGTTCCCGTATGCGTCGGTGAGGGAGGCGGAAAAGTCCGAAAAAACGCCCGCCTCGTCGATAAAGTCGATGGTAAAGTGGAAATACCCGTCCACCGAGCAGGTGCACTTGTGCTCGACGCCGTAAATTTCCGAGACGGGTTCGGGAAGTGCGTTGGTCGAGACGGTCATCTCCGTCAGGGTCGTCTCCCCGAACGCGCCCTCCCCCACGACGGCGAGGGTGTATTCCATGGAGGGCTTGAGCCCCGTAAACTCCTCGGCGCCGCCGCCCGCCTCTATGGGCTCGGCAAGGCGGATGAAGTCGTTATAGAGCACGAGCTGCAAATTTTCGCCCGTCGCCTCCACCTCGCAGGCGATGGTCGTATCCGTCGCCCGCGCGTTCTTTATGGTCGCGCTGCCCTCCTCCGCCGTGCCCACGGAGACGACCGCGACTGCCGCGACCGCCGCGAGCACAAAGGCGGGAACGAGGTGGGAAAGCCCCGGCTCCTTCTTCTTTGCGGGCTGTTTTGCGCGCTGCTCGGGGGCGTCTTGCGCCTCCTTCGCGGAGTGGTATTCCGCGTCCGGAGAGAATTGCTCCTTGGGCGGGCTCTTGTATTCGCGCACCTCCCCCGCTTCCCGCGGGGAACGATTGAATTCCGACATCACTCCTCCTTTTTTTCGGGCTTCTCGCCGCTCGCGTCCCCGTCATCTTTGGGGTGGTTATGGTGAAGCCACACCGCCAGCGAGGCGATGAGCGCTACGAGAAGCAGCCATGCCGTGATCCCGAGCGCGATGCAGATCTCGACCGCGCCCGTCGGCTTGATGACGGCGGCGAGAAGCAGCGGAGCGGGCGCAAACGCGGAGAGCCGTTCGCCCTTCCCGCGACGCTTGTGCGTAATCGCCATGATGGCGAAGATGACGATCTCGATGCCGATGACCACGGAGAGGAGAATGATGAGCCAGGTGAGGTCGATGGCGGCGTCGCCGAGAATGATGAATTCGGAGAAGTGCGTCGTCGTGAATTCGAGATACTTGCCGTCTCCCGTCGTTTGGAACACCTCGAGGGAGCCGTCGTCGTTCACATACACGATCTGCAAGCCGTCGACGCCGCGGAGCGCCTCGGGAAGCAAGATCTTGACGGTGTATTTGCCCTCGAATTGGGTGATCTTCGCGTTGTTCTTGATTAGGTAAATATCGAGCGTGCTCTGCACTTCCTTCCCCGCGACGAGCTCTTGCATCTCTTCCTTGGTGAAGGTCGCACCCTCCGCCGCGGCGAGCTTGCCCTCCTTCGCCGCCTGTTCGATCGTCTCCGTCTTGTCGTCCGTCGCCTTCTCGATGATGAGCTTGATGCCGCCGGGCATGCTCTCGTCGTTGGTGACGATGCCCCACACCTCGTCTGCATTGTGCCCCTCGGGATAGTCGCCCGTGCCGCCCTTGTTTTTGGCGCTCTTATCCGCCTTGATGTCTCCCTTGGTCGCCGCAACGCAGTGGACTTCGTTCATGTCGCTCTTCGCTTTGTCCAAAAGATCGTTCAAGACTTCTTCGCCCGTCTTGCTGCCGTCCTCCGAAGGAGCAACCTGCTTCGCGTCCGCCTCGAGCTTGTCGGCAATGCCCTTGAGCTCGGCCTTCTGCGCGTCGTTGTAGTTGCCGCTGTCAATGAGCTCCTGCGCCGCCGCCCTGCCCGCTTGCACGGTGCGCTGCTGCGCCTGTGCGTGGGCAACGCTGCCGTCGGCGCTCGTCGCCGCTTCCTCGAGCTCTTCCATGCGCGCGTCGTAGTAGTCTTGGCGTGTCGCGTCCTCGGTGTGCGCCTCGTACTCCACGTTCTCCACGCGCTCTTTCGCCTCGGTGAGGGCGGTTTTGACGTCCTCTCCGTCGCAATTCTTGATCCTTGCGTCGAGAGCCGCTTCCTTCTCCTTCTTCTGTCCCTCGAAGGTCGCCTTGTACAAGCGGTCCTCGAGCTCTTTTCCGAAGTCGGTGTAGCCGTTCTTCTTGGCGTGCTCGTCGAGCCCCTTCTTTTCGGAAGAAGTCTCGCCGAGCGCCTCATAAGCCTTCTTTGCCTCCTCGAGCGCGTGCGCGTCCGCATCGGTCACCTCCGCGAACGTCTTGCCCGCTTCGGGGTGCTGTTCGAGGAAGGCGTCTGCGGCATCCGCCTCGACTTTTACTTCGTCGAGGTCCGCCTTGGCGTTCTCGAGAAGCGTGGAAAGCTGTTGCGAGGAAGTGCCCGAGGGCTCGATGTCCTCCGCCGCCTCCTTCATGGCGTCGACGATCGCTTGAAGTCTTTCCTCCTGCTCGTCGCTGAATTTGCCGCTATTTACGAGCTCGTCGCACTTTGCCTGCGCCTCGGCAACGGCCTCCTCGACCGCCTGCGCGTGCGCGGTGTGCGTTCTCGCCTCCGACAACGCCGCCTCCAACGCGCTCTCGCGCCCTTCCATGTAGGTGGTGCGGTCCGCGTCGCGCGTGTGCTGTTCGTAGGTGAGGGCCTCGATCTCGGCGACCTTTTCGGTATTGGTATCTTGTACGAATTGCCCGTCGCCCTCTTGAACGAACGCCTCGGCCTCCGCCACCGCATCGGCCTTGTCTTGTTCAAACTGCGCCTTGTTGAGGCGGTCTTGAAGCTCGTTCGCAAAATCGCTGTAGCCGTTTTCCTCGGCCTTCTCATTGAGAAGCGCCTTCGCGCCGTCGGAGAGCCCGTCGGTCGATTCGAACTTCGTTTTCGCCTCGGTGAGGGCGGAAAAATCGTCCTTCGTGAGCGCGTCAAACTCCTTGCGCAGGGCGGAATTGGCGTCCCCGAGGAATTCGTCGGCCTCGATCTCGGCGTCGATCTGCGCCTTCACGCCGTTCATCGCCTCCGCCATGGCGGCGACGTTTTGCGCATATTTGCCGTTTTCGACGTCGGCGCCGTCGATGCGGTTGCCCTCCGCTTCGGCTGCTTCCGCCGCTTCCTTTGCGGCTTCCTTCGCCTTGGGCGCGTTCGCGCATGCCGTATCCAAGAGATCGTTCACCGCTTTGAGGAGCTCCCTGTTCACCGCCTCGATATCGCTGCTCAACACGGGCTCTTCTTCCGTGCCCTTGTTGTAGGGCTCGGCGTTTACGATGTTCTCGATTGCCGCTTCGACGTCCGCGGGGAACTTCTTCGCCCCATCGTCGAAGGTCGGCTCCGCGCCGAAAATGTTCTTGTATGCGCCGAAGTATTCCGCCACCGCCTTCACGTTCTTGAGGGCTTCGACCTTTTCGGCGCTCGATTTGCCCTCCGTCACGCGGTCGACATACTTCTTGAGCGCCTCGCTGCCCCCTTCCTCGGGGACGAGCTTTGCAAGAAGGGCGGTAATGCCGTTCTCCGCCGCTGTATTCGACGCATCGGCAGAGGCGGCGTTTTCGATTTCCGTCATCACGCCCTGCACGGCGGTATCCGTATAGACGAAATTCTCGCCGTCTAACTTCTGCTCGGCGTCCTTGCCCTCGATGGCGCGGTAGGCGTCGAGGTACAGCTTCTCCGCCTTGCCCTTGCCGATGATGCCCTCGAATTTCGTCTTGGCCTCGTCGGCCTCGGTCCCCGTGAGGGCTTCCCTGGTCTGCACGTCGAGCAAGGCGTCCGCGAGGGCGCTGTCGAGCTCGCCCTTCCTCTTGGCA
Source organism: uncultured Clostridia bacterium (assembly GCA_947630365.1). Taxonomy (GTDB): domain Bacteria; phylum Bacillota; class Clostridia; order Christensenellales; family Borkfalkiaceae; genus Gallimonas. The sequence continues at coordinate 22,061 of CANRHI010000009.1, read as the reverse complement.
GAGAGCTCCTCTTCGGTGGCGCTGCCGAGCGCGTCGAAGTACGCCTTTTGAATGCCGAGCGCCGCCTCCGTCCGCTCGATCAGCTGGTCGAGCTCGTTCAGGGCGTCGGGAATTTTATCGTTTTCCACGAACAAGTCGACAAGCTCGACCTGCGCGGAGAAGAAGTTGGTCGCGCTGTCGTACTTCGCCTTGTCGGCGTCGGCCGTGATGTTCTGCGCGGTAAACCACGCCTGCTTCTTGTCGTCGATGGCCTTGCGGACGGCATTCTTGTAGGCGGCGACGAGCTTCTCGAGGTCGGCCTTGGCGAGCTCCTTCGCCGTCGCGTTCTCGATGGCGTTGTAGCTTTCAATGGCGGTTTTCAGGCTGTCTTTGTCGGTCGTCGAGAGCGCGCCCTGTCCGTCGTCGCCCACTTTATCGAGAATGGCTTGGTTGGTTTCCTTCCACTCTGCGTGAACGGCGCGGGGGTAGCTATCCACGAGGTCGCCATACTGCGCCTCGACTTCGGCGAGCGCCTGTAAGCGCCGCGAGAAATTCGCGCCGTCGTGCGCCTCGATCGCCGCTTGGATATCCGCCGACGAAGCGGGCGTTTGCGGCGCGACGCCTTCCTTCCAGAGCCCGCTCTCCACGCTCTCGTAGGCGGTGTTGTACGCCTCGAGCGCCGCCGCCTCCTGCGCCGAAAGCGCGGTCAGGGTGCCCTGCGCGGCGTATTCGCCCGCGAGGTGGGTGCTGTCCGAAGGCGTGCGGGCAACCAAGGTGTACACCGCGCCGTCCGCCGCGAGCCCCTCGAAGGTGACCTTGCCCTCTGCGGGCTTCAGCCATTCGCCGACGAGCTCGCCGTCTTTGAGAAGGTTGTATTCCAGCCCCTCGGCGCCCTCGACGGTGAGGTCGTAAGTGGTTTCATCCGCATTCTTGGCGGCTTCGAGAAGGGCGGCCTCCCCGCTCTTTTCCTCGACCGCCGCCGCACGGTCGCCGATTTCGATCTCGCGGACCTCTTCCCCGATCTTCACGGTGACCTTGCCCGCGTCGACTTTGATGTCGTTGGGAAGCATGCCTGTCGCTTCCGCAAAATCCTTTTCGTTTCCGTCCTTGTCGATGTACTTCGCGCCCGCGGGAACGGTCAATTCAAGCGTTTCCGCGTCGAAGAGCACGGCGTTCAGCGACTTGGCGCCTGTAAAGCCATCGAGCGCGACCTCGACGTTCTCGGACTCCGCGCCGTAGGAGAAGGTGATGCCGTCGATTTGGGTCGTCGCCCCATCGACTTTCAACACATAGTTGCCGTCCTCGTCCGCGGTGAGCGTCTTTTTCACGCCGCCGACCGTGACGCTCATGCCGCCGATACCTTTGTCGAAGCCCGCAAACACGAGCTCGCCCGGCTTGGTCTGCGAAACGGTGAGGTCGTATTTCACCGAACGGAGCGCGCCGTCCTTGGTGTAGTAGTAGGTGCCGCTGAACCCGTCCGCCGCAATTTGATTTTCGGGCGTGTTCAGCTTTTCGAGCCCGCTGCCCTGCGCCACGCTGCCGCTCGGGCGGTTTGCATTCAAGCCGAGGGTGAGGTTGTTCCCCTCATAGCCCTCCAAATCGACGAACGCCTCGTAGTGCGTGCCCGCCTTGCCGTACACGTCGCAGGGGTCGTCGAGGTGGACATTGCCCGAAATTTCGGGGCTCGTCGTTTCGCCCGCGTCCCCTTTGCTCGTAATTGTAAGGTTGCCCGCGTGGCTACCTTCGACGAAGGGCGTTGCGCCCGCCGTGGAGCCCTCGATATCCTCCTTGCTGTATTGGTTATAGAGGTAGATGGCGTTCTCGTTTTTGTCTCCCGCGGAGGAAGTCCCCGCCGCGCTGTCAAAGTTTTGCACGTTCGCCGTCGAAATGGTCCCGCCCGAGACGGTGAGGCTTCCGCCCTCCTCCACGGAGAGAACGCCCAGATCGTGCAGCGAGTAGTTGCCCTCAAACGTGCCGCCTTCGACGAAAGTTTCGGCTTCGCCGTAGATGGACTGCACCGCCGCGCCCTTCATCTGCGAGGCGTTGCCGGAAATCGTGCCGCCCGTGATGGTGACCTTCGGCCCGTGGCCGTCCGCGGGGGCCTCATAGCCGTCGGTATCCGGCTTATTGATATTGAGCACCGCGCCGCCTTCGCGCGCATAGCAGCCCGTGATCGTGCCGCCTTCCATGGTGAAGGAGCCCTTGCCCTCGTTCCGCACGCCGCCGCCGTAGTTCTGCGAGCCGAAGCCGTAGCCGGGCGCGGCGTAGTTGTTGTCGTTGTTCCGAATGGTCGCGCCCTCTTTCATGGTGAAGGTGCCTTGGTTGACGACGACGGGCGCATGCGCCACCGCGCCCGTGTTGTTGCTCTTCACGGAGCCCGCCTTTCCGCCGTCATCCTCGAGGGCGATCTTGCCCTCCGTCCACACCGCGCCGCCGTCCAAAACGACGTTGCCGAGCGTGAGCGAGCCGCCCTCTTCCACCGTGATCATCGCGCCCGTATACGAATTTGCGCGCTTTAAGGTGTTGGCTGCGTCTGCCGAGGTCTCTTCCGTGAAGGTGACGGTTTCGCCGTCCGCTGCCACATGACGGGTAACGCTCGTGAGGGTGAGATCCATGCCTTCGGGAATGACCGCGCCGCGGAGCATGTCTACGATGCCGACCGTATCTTTCGAAGGGTCGTTTTCATTCGTGTTCTTCACGATGCCGATGGTCACATTGCCCGTTCCCGCCTTCGAGATCGCCTCTTGCAGGTCGGCGGCGGTGAGAGGTTGCGTCGTCCAATCGCCCCCCTGTTGTACGACAAAGAGAATGTCGCCCGTTTCTTTGAGCGTGAGCGAATTGCCATCTTGCACGGGGTCGAAGGTGTAGCCGGGGTTCTTCACGCGGAGCTGTTCCTTGAGCGCGGTGCTGTCCATGGTGTTCCCCTTGCTCGTAACGTAGTCGTGGGTTGCGTTATCTTTGAGTTGATTTTCGGGATCGGCAAATTCCACCGTCACGCGGTGGGAAAGCGTGCCCTCGATCTCGATGGAGCCCGTGCCCGCAATGCCGATGCCGTCCTCCGCGGTCGCCTTGGCGTGCAGCGTGAGCTTGCTCTGCGTTTTGCCCGCGCCCTGCGCTTCGCCCTCGGCGAGATACACGCCGTCGCCGACGCCTTCCGCCGCGTTATTGGTGACGGAGGCATGCGCTCCGAGGGTCGCCTCGACGCCCGCAAGATAGATGGCGCCGCCGTTGCCCTCTTCCTCGGAGGCCTCCGCGCTCCCGTTCGCCTTGTTGGCGTGGAAGCTCGCCTCTTTCTCCGTTCCCGCGGAGAAGCTGCCGCCCTGCACATAGATGGCGCCGCCGCTACCCGCATTGTTCTCGGAGAAGGAGCCGCCCTCCACCGTGAGCGCCGCGCCTTCCGCATACACCGCGCCGCCGCTGCCCGCCTCGTTGCCCGAGAAGGAGCCGCCCGCCACTTGGACCGCCGCGCCCTTTGCATAAATTGCGCCGCCCTGCGTGGTCGCGGTGTTTTGGGAGAAGGTGCCCCCGTTCACCGTCACGGTGCCGCCCGTCGCATGCACCGCGCCGCCGTTTTCCGCATTGTTTTCCGTAAAGACGGAATTTTCCGCCACGGTGAGCGCGCCGCCCGTCACTTTCACGGCGGACCCTGCGAATTTCGTCACCGTCGCGCCGTTTACGTTCAGCGTGCCGCCCGAGACGCTCGCAAGCGTCTTAGCGGTATCGTCCCCGTCGAGGGTCAGATTTGCCCCGAGGGTGAGCGTCTTACCCTCGCCCACCTCGAAGAGCGCCCCCTCGCCGCTTACAACGATCTTCGAACCGCCCTCTTCCCCCTTGAGGGTAACTTCAGTCGCATCGCCAAAGGAAACGGGCGCGGTCACGGTCACGTTGCCGCGCACGACGATTGCCTTCCCCACGTTGTCCGTTTCTTTGAGGGCGGCGATCGCCTCGGCGAGGGTCGAATACGTCGCATTCGGGCTTCCTTCTATGTAGAAGCCGGGGTTGGCTTCCACGTCGACCGTGAACGTGAGGGTCTTTGCGTTCAAGTTGTCCGTTTCGGGGACCTCGACCGTGACGGTCACCTCCCCACCGCTCGCGCCCGCGCTGTCGTTTTTTCGCGTGACGGTAATTGTCGTTCCGTCGATACTCACTTCCGCGCAAGTAGCGGGCTCGGCTGTCACCGTGATTTCGTTCTCGGAATTGAAGAGCTTGTTGTCGGTCACGTTGAGGTCTACGGTTAGCGTACTATCTCCAGCGGCAATGCTCTTTTCGCCCTCTTCGATATCGACGGCTTGTTCGGCTTTGTCGATTTCCCATTTGATTTCGATGGGCGTCGAATCCTCTTCGCCTTCCCAAGTTTTGCCTTCGGCGGGCGCAATGGTCGTTGTATGGCTGCCCGCAGCCGTCGCGCTCGTGCCGGACACATCGTCCGTCATAATGATGTAATCGTCGGAGGAGAACGTTTCGCCGAGCTGCACGCCCTCGACGGCTTCGCCCGTATAGACGGCGCCCGTCGTGACCGTGTAATCGCTGCCTTCCACGGGCTTTTTCACCGAGGGAGCCTTCGTTTGAATGGTAAATTCCTTGGCATAGAGGGAAGCGTCCGTCGCGTTCCCGTCCCATGTGTAATTCTTTTTGGGGTTGATGGAAACTTTGTAGGTGCCGTCCTTGTTGTCCGTAATGTCGGCAGAGAGGTATTGCTGTTGCTCCGTTGTCAAAATATCGTCCACCGTGAGCGTATTGCCCTTCGGAGTGACGTTTGCGAACCATTCCTCTTTGGGAACGTATTGCTCGGGAAGTTTTTCGATTTTATCGGTCGTGAGGGTAAAGTCGCACAAATAACCAAGTCCGTTTCCCGAACCCGTTCCTTTATATGTGAAGCGGAGCACAAAATGTATGCTCGACCTCCAGCTGTAAAGTACGGTGAAAACCTCGTTCGGCTTCACGGGAGCCATCATATAAAACCTGCCCGTTTGGGTCGGCAAATTCGTAGGAAACGACCCCGTCGTTTGCGTCCATGTGGCCGTAGAACGATTCGTTATTTTATTTGTGGAACTATAACGCTCGCTTACCCAGCTTTGCAGCGGGACTCGCGTTGCCGTTGTTCCCGAGTAAATCACAATGTTATAGGTTTTGGAATATATCTCGGTGCTGTCGGCATCCCAATTGTCCTTATTGATCTCGATATAATCTTTACTTTGCAACATCGCCGTCATCGGCTCAAAGATATAGAGCGGTAAAATGTTATTGTCTTGGTCGAGACCCGCCGCCTCGGCGGTAACTGCATTTTCCCGATTCGAATCCACAGTAAGCAGAATCCCGCATGAGATCCCAATCGCCATAAGAATACTCATGACAAAAAGTAATATTTTCCAAACGCACCCCATAGATCTTTCCATCATTTTTGCCTCCTATCGATCTGCAAAATCGCCTTTGCCTTGCAAAGTTTTGTTCTCATAGTCTCTCCTTTGTTCCACAAGATTCCCCCCTCGGGGTTAAGTGAGGACTTACTCACTATATTTGCAAAAAAAATACCGCAAAAGGGCATTCAAAACGGAGCCGTCAACCCGACGACCGAAAGAAGCCCCCCTGCGATGAGCTTCCACGTCTCTTCGTAGCTCGCCCGATCCGCGGGAAGCTCGCCGCGGATCACCCGCTTGGCGAAGATGCCCGTCGTATCGAGCACATACGTCCAAAGGTGCGCCTCGCTCGTGCGCTCGACAAAGTGCGAGAGGAAATTGATCTTGTGCATGAGCGCGCCGAAATCGCGGAAATACGTCGTCCGCGCTTCCTCATCGTGCGCGAGAATGTCCGCCATGTAGCGGGAATCGCGATAGTCGAAGTAGTACACCGTCTTGTAGGTGTTCTTCACCAAAAAATCAAAATAGGTGAGCCAAATGCCGCGGATGGCGGCAAGCATTTGCGCGGGCCCTTCGAGCGGGGGAAGCGTATATTCCTTGAAAAGCCCCGCGATGCGCATGTGCATGCTCTCGAAACACGCGTAGAGGAGGTTTTCCTTCGTCTCGAAATATTTGTAGATGAGCGCCTCCGAGACCCCCATCTTCTCCGTGACTTGCTTCATGGAAAAACCGCCGAAACCCTTTTCGGCGACAAGCTGCATGGTGATATCCAAAAATTCTTCCCTTCTGCCCATGCGACCTCTTCCTCTCCGCATCGCGCTTTGCTTCCTCTCCGCATCGCGCTCCGCGCTTTGCGCCCTGGCGCGCCCTTTGACGGCGTTTGTGAGCGCCGATTTGCCTTTTGCTGCTCCCTGGGCGCCCTTGTGGCTGTCGATCTTCCGTTTGCGGACGCCGACTTGCCTCTATGAACGACAGGGCGCCTTCCGAGCCCACTTCTATGTTTTATATTGTATAACAATGCGAATCGAATGTCAAGGATTCGCAACCCCTTGCCGCGATGTTTTTTCTCCCCGCTCCGCTCGCGCGAAGGAATCGAATGCGCGCGGGTGCGGCATGACAATTGGAAGCACGGCCCAGCATGACATTATTAGGGCACAGGCGCGTGCCGCCCACCACACAAAGCCCGCCCCATGGGTGTACTCGTGGGGGCGGGCAGGGGATGATTCGATAGGGGTCGGTTTTTACTTCTCCAAGGCGGCGAGGACTTCTTCGAGGGAAGGAAGGGCGTCGATGGCGCCGCGGGAGCGGGTCGTGAGCGCACCGCAGACATTGGCAAAGGCGAAAACCTTGTTCAAATTCTCCCGCGTCCAATCCTTGCGAGGGAGCTTGTCGAGCCGCGAAAGCGCCCCCGCGTAGAACGCGTCCCCCGCGCCCGTCGTGTCCACCGTTTTCACGGGGATGGTGCGAAGGAGCTCGCCGCTTCCGCGGTATTTCCATATGCAGCCACGCTCGCCGAGGGTCACGCAGACGAGCTTCTCCTTCAAAACCTTCTCGACGTACTCCTCGCCGAAGGCGAAGTATTCCTCCTCCGAAAGTTTTATGATATCCGCCGCCTCGAGCATGGTCTTATAGAGGGCGACGGCGGCGTCCTTATCGGGGAAGATGTCCTCGCGGTAGTTGACGTCGAAACTTACGAGCTTGCCCGCCCTCTGCGCTCTTCGCGCAAGTTTTGCGGCGTACTCTGCGCCGCGGGGCACGGAGAGCATGAGCGAGCCGATGTGTACGATGCTTGCCTTCCCGAGAAGAAGCGCGGGCACCGATCCGAGGTAGCTATCCGCCGTGTCTTTTCTGTAGAAGCAGAACGAGCGGTCGCCCTTCTCGTCGAGCTCGACAAAGGCGAGCGTCGTGTTGTGGCTCTCGTCCATGCGGACATACGCCTCGTCGACGTGCTCCTTGGCGAAATCAAATAGAAATCTGCCCACGAGGTCATCGCCCACGGTGCCGAAAAACGCGCTCCTCGCGCCGAATTTTTTGACGCCGCACGCCACATTGAAGGGCGCGCCGCCCGCCCGTCTCTCATAGGAAAAGACGCCGTTTTCGTTCTTTCCGATCATATCGGCGAGAATTTCGCCTACGCTTAAAATCATGATGTTCTCCTGTCGGAATGAGATTTCTCGACTACGCTCGAAATGACAGACCTTGTCACCCCGAGCGCAGTCGAGGGGTCTCGGGCTTTACATGAGATTTCTCGACTACGCTACGCTTCGCTCGAAATGACAGTATGGGGGGCAAGAGTGAAGTTATCTTGTTGTCTCGCCCTCGACAATGCGGGCGGGAACTTCGACGCGGGAAGGGACCTCTTCGCGGCGGATGCGCTTCATGAGGAGGTTCACCGCCTCCCGTGCGAGGGCGGGGATGTCCTGCTCCACGGTGGTGAGCCGAGGGTGTCCGCGCCATGCGTCCAAAACGCCGTCGAAGCCGATGATCTGCAAGTCCTCGGGAACGCGTTTTCCCCGCTCTGCGGCGACGTGATAGGCGGCGTTGGCGAGCATATCGCTGCCCGCAAAGATGCCGTCCACATCGGGATATGCCTCGAAAAATTCGCGCATGATCTGCATCTCTTCGCCGTGGCGGAATTGCTTCTTTAAGAGGCGCGCGGGAAGGCTATGCTCGGTCATGGTATCGAGATATGCCTCGTAGCGGTACTTGGTCTCCGATTCGACCGCCGTCACGCCGCACACGCACCCCACCTTTTTGGAACCGCTTGCGATGAGTTTTTCCACTGCCTCGCGGGAGATTTGATAGTTGTTGGAAGTGACATACGGAACGCCTGCGCCGAAGTGCCGATCGATGGAGACGATGGGAAGCGTAGGGTCGATGTCGCTGTGGTCGTAGTGCGTGATGAACACGATACCGTCCACCCGCTTTTGTTCGATCATTTCGAGAATGGTCTTTTCCTTTTGAAGATTGTCCTGCGAACTGACGACGACCATCCGATCCCCTTTCGCATAGATCTCATCCTCGATATAGAACGCCATCTTGGCAAAGAAGGGGTGGAAAATGGTGGGGCATAAAACAGCGATGCACCCCGTGGACTGCTTCTTTAAGTTTCGCGCCTGTTGGTTGGGGACAAATCCGAGCTTTTTTGCCGCCTCTTCGATGCGCTGTTTGGTTTCGGGCTTCACGGACCCCCCGCCCGAGAGCGCACGCGACGCGGTGCCGACGCCGACCCCTGCTTCCTGCGCTACGTCTTTGATGGTTGCCATGGTTTTGCCTCGCATTGAATGTTCTCTCCCGTCTATTGTAGCAGACGGGAGAGAGTTTGTCAATGTTATTTTGGAAACGTTTCTTTCCTCAATGCCGCGTCAATCGGTGGTGTCGTCGGCGGAAGCGGTATTGGAGTTAGTCGCCTCGATCCACGGAATATCAACGTCTTCCGCGGTCTCACCTGCGGTATGCCCGTTCTTGACGGTGTCCTTCTTTTGAAGAAGGGTCGTCGTCTGCGTTCCGGCCTCATAATAGGTAATGACTTCATCGAAGAAGGCGTGCGCCCAACCACCCGCGACTTCCTCGTCGCAGAGTTCGATGCGAAGCGTCTGATTGAGATGATCGGAAAGATCGATGACATAGGTCGCCATATCCGCCCACGCCCCCTTCGAGACGTCGGGGAATACGCTCGCCGGAGGATCACCAACTTGAGGGTCGATGTCGCGGCTCTGCTTGTAGTGGCCGATGAGAGTCTCGGTGTCGCCGTTGACCTGATAAACTTTGACCGCCGCGGCTCTGCCGCCCATCTTGACGGTGATGATGCCCGCGCCGCCGAGTACAAACGTCTCGGACTTCACCGACCAAGTGCCTTCCTCGGCAATGCCCGTGTTCCAACCGTCGAGGTGGTAGTTCCCGCTCTGGTTGTAGGGAAGTTCTTCGCCCCAATACTTATCCGCGCCGAGGACGGCGGTATCCGTGTTAAAGTTTTCCGTGTCGGTCGTCCAGCCTTCGAGGTCGCCCGTCTCGAAGCCGCCGTTCCTGATCTGCCCCTCATGGAGCGCCTTGACGGTGAACGAACCCTCTGCTGTCATCTCGGCGCCGCCGTCGGGCGTGTAGGTGAGCTTGAAGTACACGGTGTACGTCTTGCCCGCTGTAAACGTGAAGCCTTCAAGAGAAGTGATATCGTTGCTACCGTCGTTGACCTTGGTGAATGTGACCGTGACCGTAGCATTCGTTACGCCGACGACTGCGCCATGGATATCTTCTTTGAAACTATCAAGTGTTGTAGTCGCTACTTTGTCCGAAGCGATCTCGACGTATTCGGGCTGCTCGGTGACGGCGAGGAGGTTGGGCATAATGGTGTTCGCCGCCTCTTCCCAATCGATGTCTACCGCGGCGCCCTCCACCGCGTAGGCGACCGTGTCCTTCTTTGCAAGGAGCGCGGTCTTCACTTCCGAAGCATTGCCCTCATAGTAGGTGACGATCTCATCGAAGCAGGCAAACCCGAAGTTGCTGTCCGCCGTATCGGCAAGTTCGATATACATCTTGACGCCGATGAACTGCGAGAGGTCGGCAACGTAAGTCGTCATGGTGGCAAGTCTGCAACCTTTGGCGACATACGGGAAGGCGCCGTCCGGGTTGGCGAACATGGTATTTTTGTATGTTGCGAGCAGGATGCCGTTTTCCGAATAGACGCGGAATTCGCCGCCGTTGCCGCCCATCTTGAAGGAGATGACGCCGCTCCCGCCGAGGGTGAATACGGAGGACTTGAGCGTCCATTTCAAGCCTTCCGTAATCACTTCGCCCTCTGCGTTGAGAAGGTAGTTGCCCGTCTGGTTGAGGGGCATCTTCTCCCCCCAATAGGTGTAACGCTTGTTGACGGCGGCGGCAAGGTCCATGGATGCCGTCCACCCCGTGAGGTCGCCCGTCTCAAAGCCGCCGTTTTGAATTTGATATTCGTTGAGCGCTTTGACAACAAACGAACCGTCTGCAGTCATCTCATCGCCGCCGTCGGGCGTGTAAGAAAGCCGATAGAATACCGTGTACGTCTTTCCTGCCGCGAAGCGGAACGTGTCGAATCCGCTCGTCACGTCGTCCTCCCCGTCGCAAGTGATCTTGACAATGCTCTTGGTGATCGCGGGTTCTTCCTGCCCGACAACTCCGCCCTCGATCTCATCGAGATAGCTGTTCGGCGCGGTCGACCCGATCGCATCCGCAAGCACTTCCACGTACTCGGGGACCTCTTTCACGACGAGAAGGTTGGGTGTGATCGCATTGCTTGCGGGAAGCCACTCGATCTCAAAGGTATCTTCCCCGCCCTCGCAGGTGTAGATGACGGTATCCTTCTTGGCGGCAAGGGTTTCCGCCGTGGTTCCCGCCTCGTAATAGGTGACGATGTCGTCGAAGTGGAGCACGCCCCAGTTCACGGAAGCCGTATCGGAGACCTCGATATACATGGTGAGCCCGAGGAATTCTGCGGGAACGGTGTAATAGTAGGTCGTCATGGTGAGGTTGCGGCAACCCTTTTCCACATGGGGATTCTCGGTGTCGCTGAACGCCGTGTTGGTGAATTCGGCGAGGATGACGCCGCTCGTCTTATCGATGACGCGGAGGCGCGCCGCATTGCCGCCAAGTTTGAAGGAGATGATGCCCGCGCCGCCGAGGACGAAGTCGGAGGAACGAAGGGTATAAGTCGCGGTCTCTTCTGCCGCCGCAGCGCCGTCGAAGTGGTAACTTCCCGCTTGGTTGTAGGGCGCGTTCGTGAAGCCGTAGTAGGCATTGCTCGCGGCAGCCGCCGTGTTGACCTTGTCTGCGCCTTCGACGACTTCCCAGCCCGCAAGGCTGCCCGCCTCGAAACCGCCGTTGAGGATGCTGTGCTCCTCGGCGACGTCCACAAAGAAGGTCTCCTCGATGGTTTTCCCATCGTAAGTTGCGGTGTAGGCGACGGCATACAGCCCCGCCGTGCTCATATCGACTGCGTTGAAGCCCTCGGTCGCGACGGAAGTACCATTCTTCGTCACACTTGTAATAGCGTAGGAGAAATCGCTTTCCTGCGCGTTGCCGTCGAAAATCGCCTTCGCCTCGGAAAGATACGCCGTAAGGTCGACGGAATCGCTCGGGCGGATCGCCTTGCCCGTGACCTTCGTCTCAAAACGAAGCACGGCGAGCTCATAGGGATAGTTGCATTTGGTGGAATAATATTCTTGCGTCTTTTTCGCTACGGCGTCGTCTCCGAGCGTCATCGCCCACTCGTAGTCCGCCTTCATCTGCGCCTTCGTCTCCTCTTCGGTCATGCTGACCTTGAATTCGTCGACGCAGATGCCCGCAAAGTCGCTTCTCTCGCCGTCCACGACCTTGATGTAGAGCACGTCGCCGATATTGTCGGCGAGCTTGACGTAGAAGCGGACCATATTCTCGGAGAGGTTGGGGTCGTTGAAGAAGTTTTCAAACGCGACTGTTGCGATTTCCTCGTCCGTCTCGCCGTCGCAGACGGCAACGTAGCTTCCGTCGTTCTTGGCGCCCGCCATAAGGAAGGAAATGACGCCGTCGCCCGCAAGGGTGAACTTGGTGGAACGGATGGCGCCCACTCTTCCCTCATCATAGTAGGTGCAGAGGAAGTGCTCCCCTTCGGCGTTGTAGCTGCGGACGTCCCAGAACTTATCGGCGGAATTGTAGAGGGATTTGCCGAGGAAGGCGTCGCCCTCGAGCACGAGCCAGTTGTGGAGCCTCTCTTCGAAGCCGCCGTTCTTGATGGTCGTGGAGGTCGGATCTTCGGAGAAGGTGGGTTTGCCGATCTCATAGAGTTTGTCGGCGCGCTCCTTTTCCGCCGCCGCCACTTCGGGGTCCGTCTTATAGACGACGAAATCATCGAGGTTGAGGTAGGCATACTCGTCGGCGTCGCCCTTGTCGTCGTCGGTGATCTTGATGTAGATGGTCTTGCCGACGTGCGCCGAGAGGTCGGCGACGACGCGGACCATCTCGCCCGTCACATAGTCGATATCGAACGCCTCGTTGGCGACCTTCAAGAGCGCGGTGTCGTTCCCTTGCTCGAAGAACTCGACGTAGCACTTTTCCTTGTTCATGCCGCCGCCCATGAGGAAGCCGATCTTGCCCGTTCCGCCGAGCACGAAGGGATCGCTCGTGAGCGTGCCCGTGAACTGCGCGTTGCCGGCGTCGAAGCCCGAGAAGAAGTATTTGTCCTTCTTGCCCGCTGTGATCTTTGCGCCGTCGGGGCCCACAACGTCGGTTTCGACGACGCCGCTCTGCGAAAAGGCGGTGCCCGACTTCGTCCAGCCCGTGAAGCCCTGCTCGAAACCGCCGTTTAGGATGTCGTCGTGGACTTCCGGCGTTTCACCGTCTCCGCCGCAAGCGGCGAGGCCGAGCGTCAGCGTACCCGCAAGGGCAAGCGTGAGCGCTCCGATGAGTTTCTTTTTCATAACATTTCCTCCATATAATGATTTTTATTTGAGATCCTTCGCTTGTGATCAGGATGACGCTACGGAATGACGATGTCGTATTTTTCGAGATGTTCGACGGTCGCCGTGCCCCCTTCGGAGAAGAACACGATGCCGTCCGCATAGCGGGGTGCATACACGAGCCCCGTCATGGTGCGTTCGCCGCCGTTCAAGAACGCTTCGACGCTCGAAACGTCCAAAAACAGGCGGAAAGAAATTTTGTTGTCCCTCACGCGCACCGCAGTGGAGCGGATGAGCGCGTCCCGCTCGCGGGAACTGCCCGAGATGAGCGTCCCCATATTGGAACGGTCGAAGATGACGAGACCGCTCGCCCGATCGTAGAAAAGAAGCGTCTCGATGTTGTGACCGCAGAAGAGTTTGACGCCTGCCCGCGCCGCCGTACCCATATCGAGGGTGAAGCAAAGTTCGCACTTCGTCCCCTTTACGCCCTCTACCGTGCGCTCGCCCAAAATCGGGATGTCCTCGAAGGCGACGGGGTTTTTCCGATAGGTTTCGATTTCCCTCACGGGCTGTTGATAGAGCCTGCCGTTCTTTACAAATAGTTCGCGGGGGAGCGTCGCCGCGCCGACCCAGCCCTCGGGAGCGGTGACGTATGTTCTGTCCCACATCTGCATCCATGCGATCATCACCCTTCTCCCGTCGGGCGCCACAAAGGTCTGCGGGGCGTAAAAATCAAATCCGCTGTCTACCTCATCCTCGATCTCGGGATAGAATTTCCCGTCCGAGAGGTCGAGCTCGCCCGTGAGATAGCGCGCGGTGTGCACATTCTCGTTGCGCCAACCGTCGCGGTGCAAAAATTGAATGCTCGTGAGAAGCACATCCTTGCCCGAGAGCGTGAAGCAATCGGGACACTCGCACATAAGCTCATCTCCCTCCGTGCGGTACGGACAGCCGACGAAGCGCCAATTTTCCAAATCGTTCGACGCATACAAAAGAATTTGTCCCGCGCCGCTCTTGTTCTTGGAACCGACGAGCGCGTAATACGTTCCGTTCTTTTCAAAGACTTTGGGATCGCGGAAGTTGGTCTCCGAGGCATCCGCGGGAAGGTCGGCTTTTGCGATGACGAGCCCTTTCTTTTCAAACGCCATGCCGTCCTTTGAGACGGCGAGCGCCTGCTGTTGGAGCGCGCCCGAGACCGCAGTATATAAAAGATACAGTTTTTTATCCTTCACGATCGCACTGCCCGAAAAACAGCCATCCCGATCGTAAGCCTCGTCGGGCGCGATCGCCGTGGGCGCAAGTTCCCACTTTATCATGTCCTTTGAAGTGTAGTGTCCCCAGTGCATGGGGCCCCACGCCGCCGCATACGGATGGAACTGATAAAAGAATTGATACTTTCCGAACGCATACGCAAGGCCGTTGGGGTCGTTCATCCACCCGACGGGGGGGCATGATGTGATAGGTATGGCGATAGGCGGTTTCCCCTAATTTGTGCGCTTCGATGTAAGCGTCTGCCGCTTTCGTCTTTTTCATAAAATCTCCTTCTCCTCCCCTATCCCCCGCCGCGGCAACGTGCACCGCGACGGGGTTCGGGGGAAAGTGTAAGCTATGCGTAGATGGACTTCATTTCCGCGACGTGGAGGCTCGAAATTTGCACATCGCCTCCTTCCGCATGGAGAGAGAGTCCCATGCTGTTTCGGTCGTTCGGATAGAACCGCGCCGTCACAGCCTTATAGCCATCGTAGAACGCTTCCGTGAGCGAACGGTCGACATAGATGTCGACCTCTACCGTGTCGCCGAAGGTATAACTGTCGTAATTATCCGTGCTCGAGGAGAGCTTTCTCTCTCCGCCGAGGAGGCTCGCGCCCAATCTGCCTTGAGCGAAGTTGCAGTAGAAGTCCGCATATTCCGTCGTGCCGTTGGAGCGGAGACGGATGCCGAAGCTCGTGGCGTTGTTCTTCTTGACGGTCAACTTGATGTGCAACATATCGCCCTTGACGGAGGCAAGTTTTTCGTTCGCCTGTGCAAGAGTGAGGTCCTGCCCCTCTGCAAGCGTCTGCTTCTCGTAATTTTCGAGCGCTTTCACGGGGCGAATGCCGAGGTCAAGGCCGTCATCCGTGAGATAGATCTCCCTCGCAAGTCCCACGGTGTGCGCCCAACCCGCGTTGTACTGCGCATTGGGCTGCCGCTGGTCCTGCATGATCGAGAACATATACACTTTGCCCGAGACGGGGTCGATGAACGCCGAAGGACCGGTGAACACGTTGTTGCCGAAGTCGAAGCGGCGGGGCGTCGGTTTCCCGTCTACGATGAAACTTGCGTCCGGCTCGAATTTATAGGTCGTCTTGTTGAATTCTCCCACAAAGTAGAAGATGTCGTTATCCGCCTTGTCTGCGGGAGCGGGCGAGAAGGCGAAAAACCACTTCTCCGCGCCCGCGTCGTTTTTGACGGGGAGCATGACGGGAAGTTCCCACGTCTGCCCGAGGTCGGAGGGCTGGTTTTTGATCTCGTAGACCTGCCCGCGATACGTCCAATTCGTGAAACTGTCGTCCGTCGTCGTGTAGAGGAGCGCCGTGCCGCCCGTGCCGTTTCCCGTCGTCGAAGCCGAGCAGATGAGCATATACCATGTTCCCGCCGCCTTGTCCTGATAGACAAACGCATCGCGGAAGTCGCCCGCTTTCCCCTGTCCCGACTTTTGCTTGATGGCGTATTCCTCGTCCACTTCCCACTCGGTGAGATTGGGATCGCTCGGATCCTTGGGGCGGGCGATGCCGATGTTCTGCGTGCCGAGAAGCCCCTCTCCCGCGTTTCTCCAATCGTCGTTGCCCGCCGTGAAGAAGAGGACGGGCACGCCGTTCGAGTCGTAGGTTGAGCCGCCCGACCACACGCCGTCGGGCGCGACCGTTCCCGCCGTGGGGGTGATGACTTCCTTGAGGGGCGTCCAATTCACCATGTCGTCGGAGACGAGGTGCCCCCAGCAGATGTTGCGGAAATAAGGGCCGTCCAAATTGAATTGGAAAAAGAGATGATATTTGCCGACGTCGCTTCCCTCGGGCTTATAGTAGATTGGCGCGTGGGGCTCGTTCATCCAATGCTGGTAGGGCCCGCCGTGATATTGCGGCTTATGATAGTCCTCGGTGAGAATGTTCTGAAGCCAAATGTCCTCAAATGTGATCTCCGCGGGCTTGCCGTCCGTAAGGCAACTTTCATAGTAGCTTTTGATGTTCTCGGCGGAGACGGCGGTTTTGTAGAGCTTCACATCGTCCACGAGTCCCGGGACGAAGTTGCAGTTGGCCGTTGCATTGCTGTCGCCGTAGGGATTGCGACCGATGTAGAGGAAGTCGTAACACGCCTCGATGGCGGCGCCTTCATAGACAAACTTCGAGGAAACTTCCTCGCCGTTGAGGTAGAGCTTGATGGCGCCCGCCGTCCCATCGAAGGTCGCGGCGACGTGGTTCCACTCGTACTTTTCGAGGGGGTGTCCCTCGTCCCAGACCTTGATGAAACGGTCGCCGAGCCCCACCTGAAAACTCCATGCGCCGTGGCGCTGATAGCCGAGGATGAACCCCGCATTGAGGGTGGGGTCGTACTGCGCCGCGATGGCGGTGAGATGCTCTGCGTTGTTCTCGACGGCGCTCGGATCGTCCCATTCAAACATGCGGGGCGCGACCCATGCCTCCACCGTAAACGCGCCGCCCGAGACGGCGATATTATCGTAGTGATAGCGGATATAGTTGGAGTAGCCGTCGAAGAGAAGGCTGCCGCCCACCGCGCCCTTCTCTCGCCATTGCGGGTCCTGCGGTTCATCCTGATAGACGGGGTCGTTGAACACATACTGCACCGTCGCGTCCTCCTGCTTACCCGCATCGTCCTTTACAATGTTCCCGCTCCCTTCATCGAAGGTGAGATGCAAGAGCAAATCGCCCCCATCGGGATCTTTATACCCGCCGCAGGCCGCAAGTCCGAAGGCGGCGCAGCAGAGCGCGGAAGCGAACAGGAGAGGGATGAGAATTTTTCTTTTCATGATTTTTCTCCCTTATTTGAGGCCCGAGAAGGACACGCCTTCCACGATATACCGCTGGCAGAAGACGTACACGATGGCGATCGGGATCGTGGAGATCGTGAGCGCCGCCATGACCATCGCCGTATCCTTGGGCTGAGCGTTGTTGACCTGCTGCAGGAATACCTGCAAGGGCATGAGATCGACGCTGGCCGAGAAGATGTACTGCGCAAAGACGTAATCGTTCCATGCCCCCATGAACGTGAAGATCGAAACCGTTGCGAAGATCGCCTTGGAAAGCGGGATGACCATCACGAAGAAGGTCCGAAATTTCCCCGCGCCGTCGATCTCCGCCGCCTCCTCGATCTCCTTCGGGATCCCGACGAAATAGGAGCGGAACATGAAGATATAAAACGGACTGACGAGCCCCGGGATGAGGTAACCGAACATACGCGTCGTGGGCGTCGTGAGGCCGAGACGGGTCAGGATGACGATCTGCGGCACGATGGAAGTCTCGACGGGTACAAGGATGAGAAGGAGCACGATGGTCGTGATGACGCCTGCGCCCGGAAATCGGATGCGGGAGATCGCATACGCCGCGAGGGAGTTGACGAGAAGCACCCCCGCCACCGTGATCGCACAGTAGAGAATACTGTTGAAAATGGAGCGCCCGATCGCGCCCGAGAGCGCCTCCGAAGTGAACAGGTTGACGTAGGACGTAAACCATTCCGTGATCCCGCCGGGAAGGAAGGTCCGCATCGAGGAGAGCTGTTCCACGAGCTCGGTGTTCGACTTCATCGAGTTGACGACCATCCACCAGACGGGGAACAGGAAGAGGATCGCGAGCACAGACATCCAAAAATAGAGAACTACGCGCCAAGCGAGCTTCTTCTTCGACTGTTTTTTCTTGGGCGCCACATACTCCGTTTCCTGCGGCGCGGCATCCGGTATGTTCTCCGCTGCGTTCTCCGTGCTCTGCTCTGCCACAAGGACGGGGGCACGTTTTTTCAATAACATTGTTGCTGCCATTCTTCGTCCCCCTTAATCCTTCACATCCATGACCTTGCGGAGCGTCAGAGCGATCGTCGCAAGAAATACGGTGTAGATGAGCGCGATCGCGCTCGAGAAGCCGACGTCGTAATACGTGAGACCCTGTTGATAGATGTACCAGCTCATCGTCGTCGTCACTTCCTTGCCGTCCACATTGGGAAGCCCCGAAGGCGTCATGATCATGGGCTGGGTAATGAGTCGGAATGCCCCGATGAGCATCGTGACGAGCACAAAAGAGGTGGTGGGCAAAATGGCGGGCAGAGTGATATGTACGAACTGTTGCCATTTGTTCGCGCCGTCGAGGGACGCCGCCTCATAGAGGGCGGGCTCGATGTTTTTGAGCCCCGAAAGGAAGATGAGCATCTGATACCCCGCACCCTGCCAAACGGATACGAGCACGATGAGCATCATCGCTTGGTCGGGGTCATTCAAAAATTTCTGTGCGGGAAGCCCCATGCTTGTGAGGAGCCCGTTGAAGAGCCCCTCCTGCTCGTTGAGAAGGTTCATCCAAAGGAAGGAGGTGACCGCAAGCGAGAGCATGACGGGGCAGAAGTACGCCCACCGGAAGAAGGTGTTGCCCTTGACTTCCTTGTTGAGAAGGAGAGCAAGCCCCAAGGCAATTCCGAGTTGCAGCGGGACCGCCACGACGACGAAGAGACAGGTGTTGCCGAGGGCGTTCCACATCTTCGGGTCGGAAAACGCCTTGCCGAAGTTGTAGAAATTGTTCCAATGCACATCGTCGAGCGTGAACATGGTCGCGTCCGTGAACGCATACGAGAGGGAAACGACGATCGGGGCGATGACGAAAATGATGCCGAGGATAAGGGCGGGAGCGATAAACCCGAGACCGACCAACGTATCGTAGAGCCGATAGTCCTTCCCGAACAGGCGGAAATGTTTGTTGCGGGAGCCCGACTTGCGGGGAGGAGCCGATTGCGGCTCTCCCGCCGACGCGCTTTCCGTAACAACCGCAGTTTCGATCTCAATTCCTTCCATATCAGCCGTCTACCGCCGCAGCTTCCTGCGTAACGTAAGCTGCCAAATTAAAATCGCTCTTTCCCGCATTGCTTTGAATATAGGAGATGATCCGCGAATAGGCGTCGCGGAGCTCGTTGTAATTGGCGAGCTTCGGGCGCGCCTTCGCCGTGTCCGTGAGAAGGGTCGCAAAGGACTTCAGTGCGCCGCTGTTGAATGCCTCCTCCTCGGCAAGATAGGATTTATGGGTCGGGAATACGCCGATGCTGTCGTAGAGAAGCCCGCTCGCCTCTGCACCCGTGAGGAATTGCACGACCTGCGCCGCGGCATCCTTGTCCTTTGCCGCCTTGCTCACCGCAAAACCCCAGCTGCCGCAGGGCGTTGCGACCGTGCCCTTCGTTCCGTTCGCGTCCTCATAGACGGGATAGGGCATGACGTCGTATTTATCCTTAAAGTCCTTGTAGTCCTTGTTGATGGAGCGCACGAGCCAGGGACCGTAAATTTCGAAGGCGATGTCCCCGCCGGGGAGCGCAAACTCGTTGGTCCCGCTATAGAGCCACTCGTTTGCCGCGTTGCTCGTGAAGAAGTCGGTAAACATCGAGAGCCCCGCAAGCGACTTTGCGGAAGTGAGACTGCCCGTCACTTTTCCGTCCGCATCCGCAAACGTGCCGCCCGCGGAATAGACGAGCGGAGAATGGAGATACATCTGCCCCTCGTTGCCGCCGAACCCGAGGTTGAGCATGATCTGATAGGGCTTCCCCGCACTCTTGAGCTTCCCCATCGCTTCCGTCAGGTCTTTCCAGCTCCAAGGATTTTCGGGAGTGCCGAACTGATCATCGGTATATCCGACTGCTTTCAGAAGTTCTTTATTGTAATAGAGCCCCGCGGGCGCATCCGCACCCGAGAGCGCATAGAGCTTTCCGTTGTAGGTGGACTGTTCAATGACGCTATCGACATAATCCGACTTTGCCTCCGCGGAAACGTAATCGTCAAGCGGCACGATGAAGCCGTTCTGCGCATAGACTGCAACATAGGGACTATCCACCGCAAAGACATCGGGAAGCCCCGCGCCGCCCATCGCATTTTCGGCGTTGATCGCATTCTGCAACGTATCCGCATTGCTCTTGTATTCGATGCGCATCACGATCTCGCGCCCATCCTGCGTCTTGTAGTCGCCTTCGTTGAAGAGTTCCTCGATCGCCTTGTACGCTTTGCCTTCGTCCTCCGTCTGCGATTTGTGCAACCAAACCTTTACCACTTTGGTCGTCGCCGTGTCACCGTCACTTTCCCCGCCGCAAGCCGCAAACGCCGCCACTACCGAGACGCTCATTGCCGCCGCAAGAAGGATCGCCCCTGCTTTTTTCATAATTTTACCTCCTATAAATATCCAACCGTTTTCGGAAACGTTTCCATCCATCGTCAAAAATAAAATGGAAACGTTTCCAATCAAGCATAGTATAGCACTCATACTGTATCTTGTCAACAGTTTTGGAGAAATTTTTTCATAAAAATCAAAAACTTTTTGGGGGAAAGCAAAAGAACGCCCCTTCGGGCGCCCTTTTCGGAAACCATTTTATGACTTTCAGGGGGAAAATTGTCATGGAAACGTTTCCATTTACTACTTTATCATATATTTTCTCCCCCGTCAACCGTTTGAAGTCAATTTTTCAAAAAATTTTTATGCAAGTGATATCCCCCGAAAAACAACTTGTGTTCTTCTCCATTTATCCCTAAATTATTCTTCGATTATACCCTATGGTACGATCTGTAATCGCCCTGAATGTAACAAATTCCCAAAAATATACACCAAGATTTTCTCGGCGTATATTTATGCAAAAAGCCCGAAAAAGGCACATTTTTGGTTCCAAATTGGTTCCAAATCGCAAAAAAAGGGGGGAAATCAAGCGATTTCCCCCCATTTTTCCGGTGCCGCTGGTATCTTCGCCTGCGGCTCGATGGCTTCGGCTTCGCCTCGCGCGGGCTACGCCCTCCCGTTGGCACTCAAAAAAGCGCCCTTGGGGGACGCTTTTCTGGTGCACCACGACCAACCCAATTCGAACCATTACTAGGGCTCCCAAAAAATATTGCAGAGCAAGATTTTTTGGGAAAAGGAGACGCAGGCGTAAAATGCAAAGAAGTTGCCCTTTTGGACAACTTCTTGCGAAATGCGCCTTGCGGCGACGTGGTGCACCACGACCAACCTAATTCGAACCGAGTTAGGTTGGTCTTTTTCTATGCAAAAGACGAGGACAAACAGCCCTCGCCTTTTGATATTTCTCTTTGTACTTCGCTAAATTGAAGTTTATATATGATATTGAATGTATCAACATCAAATTTTCCACGGGCGACTTTTCCCAAGCCACCCGTGTTCTTGCCAATATTTGCAATCCAGCCCACCGTTTCCGCTTTTTTGAACTTTCTTTTGGATAGAGCGGCAAAGCTCAAATTTGATTTTCGTTATAAGTTTCGTATGAGCGAGCTTTGCATAATTGATTTTTGCAAATTTTCGGGCAAGTTTATTTATCTTATTTGTGAGGTGCTTCCGCTTCTTTTCGGAAAGTTTATCCCACACAATGTTTTCCATAAGCGCACTGCTGAATGTGCCTATTTTTGATATTCCCCACCACGACAAACTATGTTTTATATCTTTCGCAGACAATTCCGCGCCCGCGCCGAGACATTGCGTAA
The DNA here is from genome assembly GCA_947630365.1 of uncultured Clostridia bacterium. Taxonomy (GTDB): domain Bacteria; phylum Bacillota; class Clostridia; order Christensenellales; family Borkfalkiaceae; genus Gallimonas. The sequence goes on along the minus strand of CANRHI010000009.1, from coordinate 609 downwards.
GAATGACCGCACGTTTCCCGAACATTTCGGGGGCAGGTCTATGCGGCAACCAACGATAACCGAAATGGTCTAATAAGGCTTTCATCGCACCCGTTATGTGCATCACATAGGCGGGCGATGTCATTACGATTAAGTCAGCCGCCAAGAGCGATTTTTCGATAGCGTTTATATAGAAGTAATCTTTACAAGTATCTTCTCCGCGCACAAAACAATTTGTACAGCCAACACAAAATGCAGGACAGTCTTTCGGCAAATAAAATTCAACAATGTCTGAACCTTGAAAACTCTGCAAAAAAATCTCTTTCAAGCGATATGTAACGCCTTGTTTTTCCGTGCCGTTTATTATTGCTATTTTCATAGCCACTCCGCTAAATTCCTGTAGTATTATAATTATACCACAAATCAACATGAAAATCAAGCGGTCAGAAAGTCCATTTGGCATTTAGGCGTGAGCTTGTCTTGACAAGCGCGCCGCTACGCGGCGCGGACAAGCGCACGCCTGCAACCGAACGAACAGGCGGGAAAACAGACTTTGAAAAATAAGGCTTCCAAAAAGTATCGAAGAACTTTTTGGAAAGAGGAGGCACAACGGAACGCACTTGGCGGTTT
>CANRHI010000008.1 GCA_947630365.1 uncultured Clostridia bacterium | reverse complement strand
CAGAATGACGCGGGAACCTCCCCCTGTATCCCCCTCCTTAAAAAGGAAGGGGATTCCGACTGTACTCCCTCCTTAAAAAGGAAGGGGATTTTGGCGTGGGGTGCGCCATCAGGGGGTGGACAACCCCCACCACCCGCTTGCGCGGGAGCCGCCCCCTTTCAACGGGGGCAGCTCTAATCCCCCTCCCCGTGTGCGGGGAGGGGGACACAGGGGGAGGGGCGGCGCAAGGGAGGGGCAAGAAATCGTGCAATGCGTGTGGAAAACGATTGCATTTTTTGCGCGCAGATGGTAGAATATCGGGTATGGAAAATGTCATCTCCGCACTCGACGAATATTTTTGTGCGCACTTCACCGATTATGTGCGTCTTTCCGCCATCGAGGGGTACAAAATGCCCGCTCTTTTGAGTGCGGACGGCGACCGTTCCTATCTTCTTTTGAAAAATCAAAAGGAGTGCGCCGCCATTCTTGCCGAATTCAAGGAAGGGCTGGTGGATACGGACTTCACGTTTTCCTTCCGCTTCCGCCCCGTGCGGGACCGCATTGCCGACCCCTTCCGCAAATTCACCTTTGCGAAGGTACTCAAAAATGTATTCACGCGCGCGGGCGAGACGGCGGAGGGCGTGGGCGAGCGCCTCACCATCGACCCCGCGTATTGGAAGAAGATCGCCGCGGGCAAGCTGTACCCCGAGCTTCCCACCGTGCTTGCGGTGGTGCTCCTCGTGGGGGCGCGGCCGGAAGAAGTGCAGAGCCTTCTCAACGTGTGCGGTTTTACTCTTCGGGACGACTGCGTGCGGGACGTCGTCGTGCGGTATCTTTTGGAGCAGAGGGTGTTCTCCGTGCCCCTCATTCTCGCCTGTTTGAAGGAGTATCGCGTGTCCCTTCCCATCAAGGGGGCAGAGGCATAAGCCGCATTTTCGGCATACGCTGATATGTATGCTCTTTTCCAAGCTGCGGGCAGACATTTCCGCCGCCATGAAACATGACCCCGCCGCCCGTTCGCGGCTGGAGGTTTGGCTCACCTATGCGGGGGTGCGCGCCCTCATCTGGCACCGCCGCGCGGCGTTTTTTTACCGCCACAACCTGAAACTTCTCGCCCGCATCCTTTCCGAACACGCAAGGCGCAAAACGGGCATCGAGATCCACCCGGGGGCGAAGATCGCCGCGGGGGTGTTCATCGATCACGGCGCGGGCGTCGTCATCGGCGAGACGGCGGAGGTGGAAGAGGGCGTGGTCATCTACCAAGGGGTCACGCTCGGCGGCACGGGCAAGGAGCGCGGCAAGCGCCACCCGACGGTGAGAAAAAACGCCGTCATCTCCTGCGGGGCGAAGGTGCTCGGGGGCTTCACGGTGGGGGAAGGAGCGCGCATCGGCGCGGGCGCCGTCGTTCTCAAGGAGGTCCCGCCCTATGCGACCGTCGTTGGCATTCCCGCCCGCGTGGTGCGCCTTCGCGGCGCGGAGGAACAAGAAAGGTAAACTATGAGGATCTATAATTCATTGACGAGAAGAAAAGAGGAATTTGTTCCCCTCGAGAAGGGCAAGGTGAAGATGTACGCTTGCGGCATCACCGTCTCGGGGGAGGCGCACATCGGGCACGCCTACCAGGCGCTCATCTACGATATTTTCCGCAAATTTCTCGAAAAGCAGGGCTACGAAGTCACTTACGCCCGCAACTACACGGACGTGGACGATAAGATCATCGCGAAGTCGCACGAGACGGGCATTCCCGCCGACATCTACGCCGCGCAGATGATCGAAAAGACCAACGCCGTCATGGCGCGCGCCCATATCGACGAGCCCGCCGTCTGGCTCAAGGCGACGGAGAACATCGGCAACATCATCGGCTTCATCGAGGCGCTCATCCAAAAGGGACACGCCTACCCCTCCCCCAACGGCGACGTGTATTTCGACGTCGACAGTTTCCCCGCCTACGGGCAGCTCTCGGGGCGGGACAAGCGCGACATGCTCGACGGCGTGCGCGTAGAGAACGACGAGACCAAGAAGAGCCCCTACGACTTCGCCCTTTGGAAGGCGGCGAAGGAGGGGGAGATCTCGTGGGATTCCCCGTGGGGAAAGGGGCGGCCGGGCTGGCACATCGAGTGCTCGGCGATGAACCGCGCGGCGTTCGGCGACCAAATCGACATCCACGGCGGCGGAAGGGATCTCATCTTCCCCCATCACGAGAACGAGATCGCACAGAGCGAGGCGCTCACGGGCAAGCCCTTCGCCAAGTATTGGACGCACAACGGGCTCATAAAAATCAACGGGCAGAAAATGAGCAAGTCGCTCGGGAACGTCCTTCTCCTCTCGGATATTTTGGATAAATTTTCGGACGAAGCGCTGAAATTCGCCCTTCTCTCCGCCAATTACCGCGGGGACATCAACGTGACGGACGACCTCTTCCCCACCGCCGAGGCGCACCTCGTGCGCTTCTATACCGTCATCGCCAAGGCGGAGGAACTGTTCCCCGGGGAAACGGGCGGGAAGGAGGAGATTGACAAGGCGTTCGACGAGGCGATGAGCGACGACTTCAACACCGCGCTCGCGCTTTCGGCGCTCTTCGGGTACTTTAAGGAAGCCGCAAGGCTTTTGGAGGCGAACGACCCCGAGGCGCGCCGCATCGTCAACCAGATCCGCACGACCTACGGACTTCTCGGACTATTTAAGAAGGACGCGCGCGCGTATCTTAAGGAATATGCCAAGGAGGACGAAGTGCCCGCCGAGGTGAAAGCCCTCGCCGAGCGGCGCCTTGAGGCCCGCAAAAATAAGGATTGGGCGAAGTCGGACGACCTGCGCGAGCAACTGAAACAAATGGGCTACGCCATCAAAGACACCAAGGAAGGATATACCTTAAGTAAGCTATAAAGAGAGGAAACTATGAAAATTACAGGGAAAGAGCTCAGGCAGAAGTGGTTGGAGTACTACAAGGCGCGGGGGCATGTGGATATCGGCGCGGTGTCCCTCATCGGAGACGGGACGACGGGCGTCATGTTCAACGTGGCGGGCATGCAGCCCCTCATGCCCTATCTTTTGGGCAAGCCCCATCCCGCGGGCAAGCGGCTGTGCAACGTGCAGGGGTGCATCCGCACGGTGGATATCGACAGCGTGGGCGACGCCTCCCACTTCACTTTCTTCGAGATGATGGGAAACTGGTCGCTCGGCGACTATTTCAAGAAGGAAAAGACGGCGTGGACGTTCGGGCTTCTCACCGAAGTGTTCGGCCTCGACAAAAACAAGCTGTGCACGACGGTATTCGAGGGCAATTCCTCCGCCCCGCGGGACGAGGAGACCGCCGCCCTTGTCGTGGGGCTCGGTATCCTGCCCGAGCACGTCTACTATCTTCCCAAGGAGGATAACTGGTGGGAGCTCGAGGGCACGGTGGGCACCCCCTGCGGGCCCGACAACGAGTGGTTCTATCCCCTCGACCCCGAGAAGAAAAACCCCGTGTTCCCCGACGACTATGTGGAGATCGGGAACGACGTGTACATGCAGTACAAAAAGACGGAGACGGGCTACGAGCCGCTCTCGAGCAAGAATGTAGATACGGGCTTCGGCTTCGACCGCATGCTGCTCTTTTTGAACGGGCTGAGCGACGCCTACAAGACCGACCTCTTCGAAGGGGCCCTGCGCACCCTCGAGGCGCTCTCGGGCAAAAAGTACGACGACGGCGGCGAGACGCAGAGGGCGATGCGCATCATCTGCGACCACACCCGCACCTCCCTCATGCTCATCGGCGACAGGCAGGGCGTCCTCCCCTCCAACGTGGGGGCGGGGTATATCCTCCGCCGCATCATGCGCCGCGCCATCCGCTGGTGCCGCAAGCTCGGCGTGAGCTCGGGCGCGATGACCGAAGTCGCCAAAGTGTTCATCCACGAAGTGTACGGCGAGGCGTATCCCCTCCTCGTGGAGAAGGAGGAGTACATCCTCTCCGAAATGAAGAAGGAGGCGGACCGCTTCGAGGCGACCCTCGCTTCGGGCATGAAGGAATACGAGAAGTGCGTGAACGGCATCGCGCGGAAGAACGAATTCATGGCGAAGAGCGATCCTTCCTATGTGCCCGAGACGGTCATCGGCGGCAAGGCGGCGTTCCGCCTGTTCGATACCTACGGCTTCCCGCTCGAGCTCACCGAGGAGCTCGCCGAAGAGCAGGGGCTCACCGTGGACAGGGAGGGCTTCGAAGCCGCCTTCAAGGAGCACAGGGAAAAGAGCCGCGTCATCCAAAAGGGCGAGGCGAAGGGCGGGCTCGAGAGCCATTCCGAGATGGCGGTGAAGTACCACACCGCGACCCACCTTCTCAACGCCGCTTTAAAGCAAATTCTTTCCCCCGACTGCAACCAAAAGGGAAGCAACATCACCGACGAGCGCATGCGCTTCGACTTCAACTTCCCCCGCCCCATGACGGAGGAGGAGATTCGGGCCGTCGAGGCGCTCGTCAACGCCAAGATCGAAGAGGACATCCCCGTTGTATATAAGGAAATGAGCCTCGAGGAGGCGCGGGCGGAGCACTTCGTCGGCGTGTTCGACAGCAAGTACGGCGACGTCGTAAAGACGTATTCCATCGGCGACTTCTCCAAGGAGATGTGCGGCGGGCCGCACGTCGAACGCACGGGCGTGTTGGGGCATTTCAAAATTCAGAAGGAACAATCCTCCTCCGCGGGCATCCGCAGGATCAAGGCGATTTTGGAGTGACGCGAATGTGCCCTCCCCTCCCCGTTCGCGGGGTGGGGGAAGCAGGGGGAGGGGCAACCCCCACCACCGCCTATGGCGGAGCCCTTCTCACGCGGGTAGAGTCCCGCGTTCGGTCAGCATTTGCCCGTGCATATGGGCAAATGCCAAGAAAATTTTGCGCCAAAGATTATCAACCTTTGGCAGAATGCAAAATTTTCCCCTTCAAAGGGGGCAGCTACATGCCCTCCCCCTCACGTTGAGGGGGAGGGGTAGGGGAGGGGGGAGCCGCCCCCGATTCCCAAGGAGACCATATGACCGAAAAAGAAAAAATGCTTGCAGGCGAGCTGTACACCGCCTTCGTGCCCGAGCTCATGGAAGGCCTTGCCCGCGCCAAGCGGCTGTGCGAGGAATACAACAAAACGCCGAGGGACGACGCGGAAAAACGCCGCGCCATCATGCACGAGCTTTTAGGAAGGCACGGCGAGCGGTTCATCATCGAGAGCAACGTGTGGTTCGACTACGGCTACAATACCGAAGTGGGCGAAGATTTCTACGTCAATCACGATTGCGTGTTTTTGGACTGCAATAAAATCACGTTCGGGAACAACGTGTTCATTGCGCCCCAATGCGGCTTCTATGCGGCGGGGCACCCGCTGGATGCCGCCATCCGCCGCGAGGAGCGGGAATTCGCCCTCCCCATCACCGTCGGAAACGACGTTTGGTTCGGCGGCGGGGTGAAGGTCCTCCCCGGGGTGACGATCGGGGATAACGTCGTCATCGGAGCGGGGTCGGTGGTCTCGCGCGATATCCCCTCGAACAGCATGGCGGTGGGCGTTCCCGCGCGGGTCGTGAAAACCTTACCCGCGCTCGATGACGAAAAGGGTTCCCCCAAAAAGGCATAGCATTTTTTGGGGAAGAGGAGCGGCAGGCGGAAAGGCGAGGGTGCGAACAGCACCCGACGAAAAACGCCTTGCCGCGACGACGGAGCGGGGAGTGTCGTCTCCCGCGATATCCCCTCGAACAGCGTGGCGGTGGGCGTTCCCGCGCGGGTCGTGAAGAAGCTGCCCCCCATCCCGAAAAAAGCAGCCAAATAAAAGGACATCTTTCCAAAATGCGCGGGCAAAGCGAGCCCTCGCCGCGAACGAAATATTTTTGCTTTTCGGAAAAAAATCTTAATTTCACAAGTCAAAACAGCTTGACGGAACGGGGGAGAACGCCTATAATGAATAAGGAAATGGGCGAAAACGGGCAAAAATACGGCACTCGCCCCCGATTTGGGAAAAAGAATCGGTTAAGGTCAAGGAGACTGATATGAAAACCTACATGGCAAAGGCGCAGACGGTCGAAAGAAAGTGGTACGTCGTAGACGGCGCGGGCATCCCCCTCGGGAGGCTCGCCTCCAAGGTCGCCGCGATCCTGCGCGGGAAGAATAAGCCCACCTTTACGCCCAATGTCGATACGGGCGATTATGTCATAATCGTCAATAGCGACAAGGTCGTGCTCACGGGCAAGAAGCTCGAGAATAAATTTTACCGCTATCATACGGGGTATATCGGCGGTCTGAAGGAGATCTCCTACGGGAAGATGATGGCAGAGCGCAGCGACCTCGCCGTGTACGAGGCGGTCCGCGGTATGCTTCCCAAGAATTCCTTGGGCAGGCAGATGATCAAGAAGCTCAAGATCTTCAAGGGTCCCGAGCACAACCATCAGGCGCAGCAGCCCGAAGTGTTGAAATTATTTTAAGGAGAGAACGTCATGGCAAAGGCGAATTTGAAGAAAAAATTGCAGTTCTGGGGCACGGGTAGAAGAAAGAAAGCGATCGCCCGCGTTCGTCTCCTTCCCGGCGGCAGCGGCGCCATCGTCATCAACGACCGTCCCTTGGACGACTACTTCCCGCAGGGGACGACGCAATACGTCGTCAAACAGCCCCTCGTCGAAGTGGGAGCCGAGGGCAAGTACGATATCTTCGTGAACGTCATCGGCGGCGGCTTCACGGGGCAGGCGGGCGCCATCCGTCTCGGCATCGCGAGAGCGCTTTTGGAGGCGGAGCCCGAAACGCGCCCCGCACTCAAAAAGGCGGGCTTCCTCACGAGAGATCCCCGCGTCAAGGAGCGCAAGAAGTACGGTCTCAAGAAGGCAAGAAGAGCGCCGCAATTCTCCAAGAGATGATTTTTCAAAGAGGTACCTTCCGTACCTCTTTTTTCGTGAGAAGGGAGTAAAGGGGGCCAATGGCAAAGGCCTACCCTTTCTTAAAGGGGAGGCTCCCGCGTAGCGGGTGGTGGGGATTGCAATTCGTTCGACATGCTCTCATCCCCACCCGTCTGCCCGAGGGCAGCCACCCTCCCCTTCCCCGAAGGGTAGGGCTTGGCGTCAGCCCCCCCACGGGGGAGCCGAGGAGGGCTTTCCGCCAAACAGAACAACGGAGGAAACCATGCAACTGTACACCGTCGATCTCTACGAACAAATCGCTCTGCCCAAGGCGGGCGAGGGGGGAACGCTCACCGTGTTTGCGCCGAGGGAGAACGGCGAGCTCGAAAAAAAGCGCCGTCCGATGGCGCTCGTCGTTCCGGGAGGCGGCTATGCGATGGTCTCCGAGCGGGAGGGGGAGCCCGTTGCGCTCCGCCTGCTTGCGGAGGGATTCGTCGTGGGGGTGCTTTCCTACTCGGTGCAAAAAAGTTTTCCCGTCCCCTTCGTCGAGGCGGCGATGGCGGCGGCGTATCTGCGCGAGCACGCGGAGGAGCTCGGCGGGAGCGAAAGGCTGTGCGTGTTCGGCTTCTCGGCGGGAGGGCACCTCGCGGGAATGCTTTCCGTCCTGCAGCGCGACCCCGCGCTTTCCATCTTAAAAGAACACCTGCCCTTTGCCCGTCCCGACGCGGCGGTGCTCTGCTACCCCGTCGTGACCCTCGGAGGATTTACCCATGCGGGAACGGCGGAGGTCATCTCGGGCGGGGAGGAAGGGCTTCGCGCCCGCTTGTCCCTCGAGAACGCCGTAAAGCGGGACGCCGTGCCCGCCTTCCTTTGGCACACGGTGGAAGATGCCGCCGTGCCCGTGGAGAACACGCTTTTATTGGCGGCGGCGTACCGTCGGGCGAAGGTGCCCTTCGAGCTGCACCTCTTCGAGCGCGGCGTGCACGGGCTCGCCCTTGCCGACGGCGAGACGGCGAATGGGCGGGACGCCTTCTTCAACGAGGAGGCGCAGGCGTGGCTCCCCCTCGCGCTCGCGTGGCTTCGGCTGCGCGGCTTTGCCGTGCGTTAAGGCTTCTTGTCGATGCGGCGGCTCATCTTGTCGTGCCGCTCGAGTAAGCCTTGGAGCGCATTCGCCTCGGCGGGAGCGGCATAGGGCGGCGGCGCGAACGCCCCGTCCTTCGGATCGGGCGGGGGAACCGCTTTCTCCCCCTCCCCCTTGTCCTCCATGAGCGCGGAGAGGGTATCGAGAAGCTCGAAGATGCCGAATTTTTCCATAAAAATCCTCCCGTAATGGAAATTTTCTCAAAGAAAAGTGGAAGATTCACGGGTTTTTGATTGCAAAAACCCTCGGTTTAGTATATAATGGAATTTGTATCGGTAGAACGAGAAAAACTACGATTCCGAAAAGGACAAGCCCATGTATAAAGGAAAGAAATTTTTAGCGTTTGCGCTCGCTGCGACTCTCACGGTCGGCGCCGTTTCGCTCGCCGCATGCGGCAGCGACTTCGTTCACCCCTCGGGCGTTCCCTCGGGGGACGTCTCCTCCAACGGCGGGTTCGTCGTCTCGGTGGGGGACAACACGAACGGATATTACTACTTCGTCAACGGCGTGGAAGCGTACACGACGGACAACACCTACGGCACTCCCGTGCGCGGAGCCCTCATGCGCATCAAGAAGGCGGACCTCGCCAAGAAGGAGAACAAGGCGGAAGTCGTCATTCCCTCCCTCATGGTCTCGGGAGACAAGATGTCCGGCCTGTTCATCTATGGGGACCGCATCTACTACACCACGCCCAACAACGTGCTCGATACGGCGGGCGAGCTGCAGTCGGGCTATCTCGACTTCAAGAGCGCAAAGCTCGACGGGAGCGACATTCAGGATCTCTTCCGCGTGTCGGACAACAGCGTCGAGTACCGCTATGTGAAGGCGGGGGACGCCGTCTATGTCCTCTATAAAGACGGGAGCGACCTCATCTCCTTCAACACGGCGACGGGCACCGAGACGACGCTTGCGAAAGGCGTCGGCGCGGCGGTGTTCAATAAGGACGACCCCTGCGACGGTACGGTGTATTACACGATGTCCGTGCAGCGCTTCATGGATACGGACAGCCCCGATACCCTCTCCTACAACCAGATCTACCGCGTGAGCGCGGAGACGACGGCGGCGCCCTACACCTACACCTTCGACGAAGATTATGTGCAAAACGAGCTCGAAGGCGAGGAGCCCTACCTCAACCTCGGCACCCTCGTGCTCGACGGCATGGGCAAGATGGACGAGCCGACCCAATTCAACCATCCCAAGGACGGGGAAACCTCGGGCTCGCCCTTCGGCTACACCTACGCGCTGCAATCGTACACCAACGAGGGCATCTACTTCACCCGCACCGAGTCGACGGGAACGAGCTCCACGGGCGAGGGCGGAACCCTCTACTACCTTTCCGCGGCGAGCGTTGTCGATAATTGGAAAACCATCGCGGGGAACGACAAGCTCACCCTCATCGCCGACTCCATCCATACGAGCAAGGCGTCCTCTTCGGCGCTCTACTTCACAAACGGCGAAGGCAAGCAGAGCTACATCTATGTGGACGGAAGCGTCATCTACTACGCGGTGACGGACGGAGAAGGCGGCAACACCACCGAACAGCCCATCGCCTACGAAGTGAGCGGCGCGACGCTCGTCTCGGTCGACAACACGTCGAGCCCGGACTACAAATACGTTTGGTTCTCCCGCACGAACGGTTCGGGCACTTCCATCGAGCGCGCCGTGTATAACGGCGATCCCGTCAACTATCAGAATCTCCAATTCGGGGATACCAACAACAAGCCCTACAAACCCGTGAAGGTGCTCAACCTCGCGCACAATTCCGACCATTGCTCCTTCGAGATCATCGACAACACCCTCTTCTATTGCGACGCGGACAGCACGGTGAATTCCACCTCCTACAACTATGTGTATGCCGTCTCCCTCGCAAACGGTGACGGAAAGCTCATGGACAACGTCGAGCTGCAGGCGATGGACGACGAGTACAACGCCATCATGGACGCCGACGCCAAGAAGGGCCTCCTCGCCAAGCTCAGCGCGAACGACAATTCCAAGCTCTCCTCCCTCATCAAGTACTACTTCTACACCGGCAAGACGACGGCGTATGAGGAAAACCTCAAAGAAGCGGAAGATGCGGGCAAGAGCGAGACCTATCTCTACTCAGAAAAGGAGAAGGCGGCGTTCCTCGCCTTCACCAAGGGAGAGGGATATAAGGACGCCGAGACCGAGCTTTGGACGAAGGACGACTACAAGGGCAAGCGCACCATGGCCTCCTTTGTCACCTTCATCGGTCAGATGCAAGAGGACCACATCGAGGAGCAGGACGAGTACTGGCGCGGCACGCTGCAGCGCTACACCGTCCCCACCGAGGAGGAGGAAGAGGGCTTGCCCGCATGGGCATGGGCGCTCATCGGCGTGTGCATCGGCGTCGTCGTGATCGGCGCGGTCATCGCGGTCGTGGTCGTCGTTCGCTCCAAGAACAAGGACGAGGCGCCCAAGGAAGAGAAGATGCACGTCGATACCACGGACGACCGTTCGGTCGACGTGTACGCCCCCGAAACGCCCGAGGAGGCGCACGAAGCGCCCGCTCCCGAGGCCGTGGAGGAAGAGGCTGCCGCTCCCGCAGAGGAGGCTGTCGAAGAGGCAGTCGAAGCTGCGCCCGCAGAGGCTCCCGAAGCCCCCGCAGACGCCCCCGTTGAGGCACCTGCAGAAGCGCCCGCGGAGGAAGCGGCGCCCGCCGAACAGACCCAAGCGCCTGCCGAGGCTCCCGCAGAGAAGCCCACGGAGGAGAAGCCCGAATAAGGCAGTTCAAACGGAACGCAAGGCGCACCCCAAAGGATCTCCTTTGGGGTGCTGTTTTTGCGGGAGGGCGCAAGGCACGCCGCGAAATTTCGCAGGAGCCGCGGGGGGGGGAGCACCTTCGCCACAATTCCCCAAAATTTTTATAAATTTTTTTCGAAACGCATAAAAATCAGTTTACAAATACAATAAATACTAATATAATTTATTAGCCAAAGCATCGGGAGCATTCCCGAGGGTACGGGAGGAAAAACCATATGGTCCGCTATATGAAATGTCCGCGCTGCGAGCTCAACTACATCGACGCGGAGAAGCAAGAATATTGCGACGTATGCCAAAAGGAGATGAAGGGCATCTCCATAGACCTCGACGACATCGAGGACGCCGAGGAGGTCGCGACCGAGCTCTGCCCCATCTGCGGCGAGAACATGATGCGCCCCGGCGAGAAAATGTGCGAGGAGTGCCGCAAGAAAGCGGAGTACGAGGAGGAAGAGCCCGACCCCGAAGAGGACGACGAGTGGCGCGAGTATCTCGACGACGACGCGGAGGACGACCTCGACGGCGAGATCGGGGAGCTCGGCGAGGAATTCGGCGAAGAATTCGAGGACGAGGAAGAGGAGCCCGAGGAAGAGGAGTACGAGGGCGAGGAAGAAGAGGACATGGAGTACGTCACGGGGGACGAGATCTACAGCCTCGGCGGCGACGACGATGACGACGATGACGACGACGAGAAGGGCGACGACGACTTTTAACTTCGCCCCATGATGCACTATGAATTTCTTTGAGGCGATATGCGAGCGCATCCGCCGCTACGACGACACGCACAATTTCACCTGCGATATTTGCGCCCGCGAGGTTTTCGCGGGCGAACGCGTATGCGCGCAGTGCAAAAAGACGCTGCCCTATAACAACGGGCACATTTGCCCTCTGTGCGGGCGGAAGGTGCTCGAGGAGGGCATCTGCCTCGAGTGCAAACAAAAGCCGCCCAAGGTGAAGGCGCGCTCGGTATTCCTGCACGAGGGGGAGGCGGCGCGGCTGGTCGTCCGCTTCAAAAAGGGCAAAAAGTATTTGTACCGCGCGGCGGCGGAGCTCGCCTTGCCCCTCTTTGAACGGGAATTTTCGGATACGGACGCGATCATCTTCGTCCCCATGACGGAGAAGGCGCGAAAAAAGCGCGGGTACAACCAGTCCCGCCTGTTTGCCGAGGAGCTCGCACGGCGGGCGGAAAAGCCCGTCATCGACGCCGTTTCCAAGCGGCGGGAGACGAACGCGCAGAAGTTTCTCGGCAGGGAGGAGCGCGAGCACAACCTCGAGGGGTGCTTCCACGCCGACAAGCGCGCCGTGTTCAAGGATAAGACGATCTGCATCGTGGACGACACCTTCACCACGGGCGCGACGGTAAACGAGCTTGCGGATGTCGTCCTCCGCGCGGGCGCGAAGAAGGTCTACGCCCTCACCCTCACGAGCGTGCAGAACAAGACCCCTTTCGGCAAACCGCCGAAGAAATAGATGGCATGTTTCCCCTAATGGGGGCTCGCGGCCTCTCCATGCCCGCCCCCTTATACTTGAGGGGGAGGGGTAGGGAGGGGGTGCTTTCCAATTGTCATGCCGCCCCGCGCGCATTCTATTCCTATCGAAGCGCGGCACGAGCCCTTTGGGCGAAGTGGCGTAGTCGAGGCATCTCTACCCCTTCTGTCATGCCGACCGTAGTGGAGGCATCTCTACCTTATTTTGAGATTTCTCGACTTCGCTTACGCTTCGCTCGAAATGACAGCTCCTCATACCGAGGCGAAGCCGAGCGTATCTTCTACTTCTTGGTGCAACATGCAGGGAAGATTCACTCACTCCGCCTACGGCTCCGTTCGGAATGAGGGTATGGGCGGCACGGGTTACCGCGTTATGTTGAGGGAGCGAAGCGAGATATAAGAGGAAATAGGGTGAACCTGTCATACCGAGGCCCGTAAGGGCCGAGTGTATCCCCCGAAACGAAGTCCGAATTTTCATCCTCGGGATTCTTCGCTACGCTACTTCGCGCTACGCGCTCGTGCCGCCCTTGGAATACAATAGAAGCGCGGGCGGGGCAGAATGACATGGTAACACGGGGGCAACCCCCACCACCCGCTACGCGGGAGCCGTCTCACGCGGGTAGAGTCCCGCGTTCGGTCAGCATTTGCCCGTGCATATGGGCAAATGCCAAGAAAATTTTGCGCCAAAGATTATCAACCTTTGGCAGAATGCAAAATTTTCCCCTTCAAAGGGGGCAGCTTTACAGCGAATCCCCTTCCCTATATCCCCCTCCTTAAAAAGGAAGGGGATTTTCAAATACCGATCCCCCGTCATCCCTCCATAAAAAAATCCCCTTCCCCGTTTGCGGGGAGGGGGATGCAGGGGGAGGGGCGAGCTATTCGCCCTTCCTCTTTATTTTAACCTTTTGCTCCCGCGGGAACGCGCTTTCCCGACGGGGCTGCCTGTGGGGCGGGGGTGCCTCCGCGGCGGTCCTTCCCCGCAAAGAAGATGGCGATGGTGTCGGGCCCGACGTGCGCGCCCGTCGTAATGTCGTAATATTCGATGATGACGTCCGAAGCGCCGTGCTCCTTGAGCGTCTCCGCGAGCTCCATGGCCTCCTCTTCGCAGTCGCCATGGGCAATGGCGATGGTCTGCCCCTTCGTTCCCAGCTCGTCGTAGGCGCGCACGAGCGCCGCAAGCGCCTTCTTCCTGCCCCGCTCCTTGCCCGCCATCACGAGCTTGGTGGAAGCGCTCCCGTCCGCCTTGATGAGCGGCTTTATGCCGAGCAGCGTCCCCGCGATGCACGCCGCCGCCGAGATGCGCCCGCCGCGGCGGAGGTATTTCAGGTCGCCCACCGTGAGGTGGCTTTGGATCTTGAAGCGGTTTTCCTCAAACCACTGCGCGCATGTGTCGATGCTCTCGCCCATGTCGCGAAGGTCGGCAACGCGCATCACGAGGAGCCCTTCTCCCAAAGAGGCGTTCGCGCTGTCCATGGCGAAAATTTTGCGGTCGGGGAAGCGGGTCTTGAGCTCCTCCGCAGCCTCCTTCGCCTCGCGGCAGGTGCCGCTGATCCCCGAGGACATGGTGACGAGAAATACGTCCTTCCCCGCCTCCAAAGTGGGGGTGAGGGCGTCGAGAAAGACCTGCTTGTTGAGTAGGGAAGTGCGCGCCTCGACGCCGCTGCGCAGCGCCGCATAAAACTTTTTCGCCGCCTCGCGGAAGGATTTTCCCTCCTCGCGGGCGCACAGCTCTTCTCCCCCCACGAGACAGATGTAGGGGATGACATGAATGCCCCGCTCTTCCACGAACGCGTCGGGAAGGTTGGCGGCAGAATCGGCAAAAATTTCGAATGATTGCATGAGATGACCTCTTCGGGCGGACGTTTCCGCCTTCAATAGTAGGATACCACGGTTTTTTCGAAATTACAACCGAAACCCTTAAAAACCGAGGCTACACTTTCCCCCTCCCGCGCTACCCCGCGCGGCTTTTCGTCTATCCCCTCCGTTTTCCCCTCTACCGCCCAAAAATCCCACTCTACTCACAGTAGAGCCCGCTTTTTGCACCGTTTTTGCGGTATAATCTTCGCCCCTTGCCCCTCCCTTTGCGTCCCCCACCCCAAAGGGGAGGGGGATAAGATAGAGCTGCCCCCTTCAAGGGGGGCGGCTCCCGCGCAAGCGGGTAGTGGGGGTTGCCCCGAGTGAGCAACAAGAATTTTGCCCCCCACTTGTCTCGCTACGCTCGCCACCCGCCCCATAAATAGGGGCAGGTGCATGCCTTGCCCACCCCTCAAGGGGGCGCCAAGTTGTGCCGCAACAAAATCCCCTTCCTTTTTAAGGAGGGGGATACAGGGGGAGGTTCCCTGCCTTCCTCCCTGCGGGCAAAAAACGAGCGGACGGCAGATGGCCGTCCGCTCAATCTTTGATATAGATAAGAATGTCCTCCACGCGGCAATCGAGTATTTTGCAAAAATCGTCGATTTTTGCCGTGCTGATGCCGTTTCCCTTTTTCATTCGGTCGATCGTCGCGCTGCTGATATTATATTGATGAATGAGCGCATAGGTCGTAACGCCTTTTTCCTTCAGCGTCTGCCAGAATGGCGCATAACTTATCATGATTTTATTATAAATTCATGTTATTTTCTTGACAATAGTCATAAAAATGACTATAATCAAGAAAAAAGCCGAAAAGGAGAAAAAACATGAGGAAAAATTTTGTACTTGGATTTACATCCATCGCATTGGCGGCGGGAATGTGCGTCGGGCTTGCGGGCTGCGGCGGGGTGGACGCCGAGGGCGTCAATGGCGTGGAGGTCACCGAGAAAGAGTGGAACGCCGCGTTAAGTTACTTCGAGGAGGAGGACGCCGTATATACCATCGAGTACGAAAACTTCACCTCCGAAGATTTGGAGTGCGTGTATCTCGATGAAAGCCTGTCCGGGGGCTATACGAACACGATGTACTACAAGGCCGTCAAGAATGCGGAGAAGGAATACCTCAAGAAAGCGGAAAAAGCCGAGCTCTCGGGCGACAGCAAGAAGATAATGAAGGCCTTGGATATCGAGCGCAAGGAAGCCGACGAGGAGGAAGAGACGTATGCGGAGCGGACGGAAAAGGCCTATGCCATCTATTCCCAAAATGACGACGGCGAATGGGAAAAGAAATCGTCGAATTATTCGTTGATGGAGTTCGCCATTTCGATGTTGACGAGCGACATCTCGTTTTCCTACAAGGCATATGAATACAGCGCCGAGATGAAAGGGTACATTTTGAAGGACGCTTTGAAAATGGCGGCGTTCGAGAACGCCCTCTATGTCCTCAAATTCAACGACGACGGAAAACTTTCCGCGATTTATTTTGAAAGCGAGAAAACCTCGAAAACAAGCGGTTGGAGCCGTACCACGACCACGCGGTTGAATATCGTCTTTGCATACGAGGCAGACGATATTGAAATTCCGAATGTGGATTGAGAATGAAAAACAGAGCATCCCCCGCCCGTATCCACGGGCGGGGGATCTTATATGTTGCGCCCCTCCCCCTGCGTCCCCCACCCCAAAGGGGCGGGGGACGCAGGGGGAGGTAACCCCTCAGTCGCGCAAGGGCAGCGCGCCAGCTCCCCTCGCATAGGGGAGCCAAGGAACCACCCCCTCATACCGAGCCCCGTAAGGGGCGAGTGTATCTTCTACCCCGTAGTACGACTTGCGGGGAAGATTCACTCACTTCGCTTCGCTTCGTTCGGAATGAGGGCGTGGGGGCATGACATAATTAGAAACCCCTCCCCCTGCGTCCCAGCCAAGGCACGCCCTATGGGTGCCTCTCCAAAGGGGAAGGGGTTTCCCCTCACCCCCTCTCCTACCCCTCCCCCTCAAGTATAAGGGGGAGGGCACAGAGACACAACAAAAATCCCCTTCCTTTGTAAGGAGGGGGATACAGGGGGAGGTTATCGCTCGCGGGAAACGCGAAAAAGGGGGAATAACGGGGAGGGGGGAGAAATATGGTATAGGGGAAAGGTCGGAGAGATTCGGGGAGATCCGAGGAAATTCCCTATAAAAACCCTTGAAATTCCCCAAAAAATATTTTATCATATAGGTGTTGCGATGAAGTTCATCACTTTGCGGCTCAAGAGCATTGCGATCGTTTTGGCGGCGGCGATGCTCCTCACGGCGGGCATGCTCACGGCGAAGGCGGCGGGGGCGGAGGAAGTCTACTCGAGCGCGGCGCGCTCCCTTCCCATCTATAACGTCTCGCGGGACGACAACAAGATCGCCATCTCCTTCGACTGCGCGTGGGGGACCGAGCACACGGACGCCATCCTCTCCGCCTTAAAGGAAGGGAACGTGCGGGCGACCTTCTTCACCGTGGAATTTTGGGCGAAGGAGCACGCCGACTATCTCAAAAAGATCTCGGAGGCGGGGCACGAGATCGGCACGCACAGTGCGACGCACTCGTACATGTCGCGCCTCTCCAAGACGGAGATCGAAGCGGAGCTGAGATCCTCCTCGGACGCCATTACGAGCGTCACGGGGAAGCCCGTCGAGCTCTTCCGCCCGCCCTACGGCGACTACGACAACGAGCTCATCGACACCTCGAACGCGATGGGGCTGTATCCCATCCAGTGGGACGTGGATTCCCTCGACTGGAAGGATCTCTCCGCCTCGGACATCGCCTCCCGCATCGTGGAGCGGTGCAAGAGCGGCTCCATCATCCTCTGCCACAACAACGGGTTGCACACGGCGGAAGCGGTGCCCATCGTCATCGATACTCTCCGCGCGAAGGGGTTCGAATTCGTCCCCATCGGCGAGCTCATCTACAGGGAAAACTACACCATCGACCCCGCGGGGAAGCAGATCCCCAAGGGGAGCGCATAAAAAACAACGCGAAATACACGGAGGTACTTGTATGGATCATATGATGGAGAAGAACAACAAGGTGTATCTCATGGGGGAGATCGTCTCGGAGGCGACCTTTTCCCACGAGGTGTACGGCGAGGGATTTTACGAGCTCTATGTGAAGGTGCTGCGCCTCTCGGGACAGGCAGATGTCCTCCCCGTGACCATCTCCGAGCGGCTCATCCAAGGAGGAGATCTCAAGGTGGGAAGCACGCTCTGCGCGCTCGGGCAATTCCGCAGCTACAACAAGCTCGAGGGGGGGAAGTCCCGCCTCATGCTCACGGTGTTCATCCGCGAGCTCGTCGAGCCCGTTCCCACCCGCAACCCCAACAGCATCGTGCTCTCGGGCTACATTTGCAAGCCGCCCATCTACCGCACCACGCCCTTCAACCGCGAGATCGCCGACCTTCTCGTGGCGGTCAACCGCGCGTACAACAAGTCGGACTACATCCCCTGCATCGCGTGGGGGAGGAACGCCCGCTTCGTTCAAAATCTCAAGGTGGGCGACCGCGTCGCGCTCTCGGGCAGGATCCAGAGCCGCGAATACCAGAAGCGCTATTCGGAGACGGACGTCGTCACCATGACGGCTTACGAGGTCTCCGTCTCCAAGCTCGCCGCCTTCGACGACAGCGACAACTTCGACCTCGAGGACGAATTCGCGCTCTATTCCATGCCCTCGGACGCCACTTGACATTTCCCGCAAAATAGGGTACAATACTGCTCGACGCGAAAACTTTTTTCCGCGCGGGGGAAATTTTGCGCGGGAAAAGGGCGCGGCGGCAATTTGCGCGGGGGTAGACCAATGAAGAAGAGGAGCAAAAACGAAGTCATTCGCGGCGTTCAGGCGACGCTCGAGGGGTACAGGCGGTTCGATTTTCGCTACATTCCCGTCGGCGATAGTTGGACGATGCCGGACGCCTCCTTCCGCTATAGAAGAAAGGGGTTCGACCGCTTTGTGGTCGGGTTTTGGCGGACGCTCCTGTTTCTCCTTGCCCCCATTTTGTTGAAGGTCGCCTACGGCGCAAAGGTCGTGGGGAAGCAAAACCTCCGCGCCATTCAAAAGAGCGGCGCCATTTCCGTGTGCAACCACTTCAACTATCTCGATACTCTCTTTGTGCGGCAGGCCGTCGGGCACTACCGCTCTTTCCATACCATGGGTCCGTGGAACAACAAGAAGGGCCTCGGCGGGCACATCATCCGCCACGGCGGCATGTGGCCGTTCAGCGCCGACCGCGCCGCCATGCGCAGCCTCACCAAGGAGATGGGCACCGCCCTGCAGGAGGGGAAGATCGTCAACTTCTACGCCGAACAGGTCATGTGGACCAACTATCAAAAGCCCCGCCCCATGAAGGACGGCGCGTTCCACTATGCGGTGAAATTCCACGTCCCCGTTTTGCCCCTCTTTTGCACCTTCCGCCGCAATAAGAAGGGACATATCCGAAGCCTCCGCATACATATCCTCCCTGCGGTCTACCCCGATGAGACGCTCGCCAAGAGCGCCTGCGAGCAGGATCTGAAGTCCCGCGCCGAGGCGGAATGGAAGGAGTGCTACGAGGAAGCCTACGGCATTCCCCTCGAATACCTCCCCGACCGCAGAAAACACCCGACGGCCGATTGAGGGGGCGTCCACCCCAAGGGGGCGGGCTATCTTGGCTCCCCTATTGAGGGAAAGCAAAACTGTCATTTCGACCAAGCGTAGCGCGTGGAGAAATCTCATAGTAAGGTAGAGATGCCTCCACTACGGTCGGCATGACATTATTAGAACGTGGGGCAGAGTGAGGGGGAGGTTACCCCTCATCCCGCCCCGCGCCGCCCACCCCTCCCCCTGCGTCCCCCTCCCCGCTTTGGCGGGGAAGGGGATTAGATAGTAGCGTCCACCCCAAGGGAGAGGGGGATTCGATGACGGCATCCAACCCAAAGGGGAGGGGGATTCGATGACGGCGTCCAACGCAAAGGGGCGGGGGATCACAAGAAAAGAATCCCCTTCCTTTTTAAGGAGGGGGACACAGGGGGAGGTTACCGCTCCATTCCGTGGCGGTGCGTGAAAGAATTCCATAGGAAAAGGGGCGCGATCGCCCCTTTTCCTTTTGTATATTTCGTCTTATTCTACTTTATATTTGGTCGTAGTGGACGCGTTCGGTTTCCTCCCACGTTTGCGCATTCTTGCGGATCTGCACGCGCGACTTGAGATAAATGGGGAAGTATTCGAGCAGATAGAACGGGTTGAAGAGCACCATTCCGAGCCGCTCCCCGATGGAGAGGGGGGCGAACATCTCGGGGCAGGCGAGCAGCGCCAAAACGCTGTAGCCGAGCAGCAGAACGTACATCACCCCGAAGGGCAGCGCGATGAGGTAGCACACGGCGGGGAGCCACAGCTCGTTTCCGTGCAAGCCGTACCAAATCGCCATTCCCGTGCCCGTGAACATGGTGAGAATGCTCACGATGGCGAACGCGATGAGCGGATACAGCCCATACAGATATTCGAATTCGCCCGCGGTGACCTCGCCGCGCTCTTTCACCTGTTCCTTTATCTGCTGTTTATACTTCTTGTCGCACTGGGAATAGCCCGTGAGCCAGCGGAGCCGCCGCTTCACATTCTCGCGGTGCCCGACGGCCTCCTCGGTGTAGAGCACGGCATAGGGGTAGAACATGGACTTGAACCCCTTCAAGAGGGAGTCGCACTTCAATTCATAGTCCTCGGTGAGGGTGCGGTACGGCCATCCGCCGATGGCGAGAATGACCGAGCTCCGCAGCATCATGCCCTGCCCGCAGAGGTTGAGCGGGATGTTGTTCTGCATGCGGTATTTGTTGCCGAGGTCGTCGATGATGGGCCAAGTGAGCGCCGAGCAATTGGTGAACACGGTGCGCTTTTTCTTCCCGCCGAGGTAATTCTTCACGAATTTGCGGGTGATGAAGATGTCGAATTCGCTCTCGAGGGCGTTGTTGAGCTCGTACAAGTAGTCGGAAGTGAGCACCGCGTCCGCATCGACGATGACGAACGCCGCATACTCCGCGGTCTTTTCCTTGCCGATGGCGCGGAAGTACCCGTCGAGCGCGTCCCCCTTACAGGATTGCTTTTCGACGACGAACACGTTCGCGCCGAGCGCCTTGGCGAGCTCCACGGTGGGGTCGTCGGGCGATTTCACGATGACGTTCACGTCGAAGAAGGCGGAGTCGTAGGTCTGCCGTTGGATGGAGGCGAAGAGGTCGCCGATGATCTCGCTCTCGTTGCGCGCGGGAATGATGACGGAGATCTTGCGCTTCCCGCTCGCGCGCCGATAGGGCGGCTTCTTGAAAGCGTAGCGGAATTGCACCAATTTCGGAAGATAGGCAATGACCGCCAGCAGCGACAAAACGCCATAGACGATGAGTGTGATCCGTATCATGTTTCACCAAGTTTCCTTTTCCCACATGATACCGCAATCGGTCGCCTTTGTCAACAAAAAAACAACCTGTCATGGAAAATTATTACAATTCCTCACCCGTTGGGGGTTGCCCCTCCCCCTGCGTCCCCCTCCCCGTAGTACGGGGAGGGGGATTCCGGTGGCGGCGTTCACCCCAAAGGGGCGGGGGATTCCGGCGGCGCCCCACAATAAAAGAATCCCCTTCCTTTTTAAGGAGGGGGAGACAGGGGGAGGTTGTTGCACGCCCCCCTTACTCGATGCCGTCGAAGGCGAGGCGGATGCCCATGTCGCGGAGCAGCTTGTTCGCCGTCTTTACGCGGTCGGGCTTGTATTCGCGGGCGATGTGGCTGTCGAAGCCGACGGAGAGCTTCACCCCCGCGTTCCGCACGATCTCCTGCTGTTTCTTATTTTGGAAGAATTCGGTCACATAGCCGTGCGTGCGGAAGGAATGCAAACTGTCGAAATTCACGTTGATCTCCCAAAAGATATTCTCCTCCGCGAGCCGGCGGAAAAAGCGGGCGGGCTCCTCCCCGCGGCGGGCGAGGAAGCCGAAGAGGTCGGTATGGGCGATGCCCGCGGGGCAGCCGCAGCGCTTCGCAAAGGCGAAGATATCCCCCTTCAAGAACGAATTCTCCTCGTCGAGCCCTTCGATGAGGCAGTAGTCGAAGAGGGAAACATCCTGCGCGGTGGGCAGCGCATAGGCGTCCCGCGAGAGGCGGGTGGAGATCTCCAGCCCGCACAGCACCTTGATGCGGTTGCGGTAGCGCGCCGCGCTCGCCTTCACATGGTCGTAGTAGCGAAGCAGCGTCTTTCCGTAGTCGGCGTCGAGCGAAGGCCCGCGGCCGTAGCAAAGGTCTGCCCTTCCGTACCCCACGCCGTAGTTGTGGTCGGAGATGCCGAGCAGCCCCACGCCGCCGAGGATCGCCGTTTCGATGACCTTTTCCACGGAGTCGGAGGAGTCGAACGAATAATAGGTGTGCGCGTGAAGATCCTGTATCATACCCTGTCCTCTTGTATTTCGCCTCCCATTATAGCGGCATGCGGGGAAGAAAGCAAGCCCCGAAAAACGTTTGCTCATTTTCGTGTTCATTTCCTCTCATTTATGCGCATTTTTGCGCGCTAAAATGTTTATTTAGCTACTTTTTGAACACATATAGACATTGCATGAAAAGTATGATAAAATTAAAATGAAAAAATGAGCGGGAAAGTGCGTTTTTCACAGGCGCGCCCCGCTTGGGAGCAAAAATGAAAATTCTTGTCGTCAATGCGGGGAGCTCTTCCCTCAAATATCAGCTGTTCGATATGGGGCAGGGCGCCGTGCTTGCGAAGGGGAATTGCGAGCGCATCGGCATCGACGGGCGCATCACCCACAAGCGGCCGGGCAAAGAGGACTTTTCCGCCGCCCCCGCCTTTCCCGATCACCGCGCCGCCATCGGCTATGTGCTGGGGCTTTTGACCGCCCCCGCCCACGGCGTGATCGAGAGCGTGGAGGAGATCGCGGCGGTGGGGCACCGCTTCGCCCACGGCGGCGAGAAGCTGCGCGAGTCCGCCGTCCTCGGGGACGAGGAGCTCGAATATCTCGAGAGCATCGTGGGGCTCAACCCGCTCCACGGCCCGCCCGCCATCAGCGGCTTCAAGGCGTGCCGCGCGGAGATGCCGAATGTAAAGCACGTCGGCGTGTTCGATACTTCCTATTATGCGACGCTGCCCGACTACGCCTACATCTACCCGCTCCCCTACGAATTGTACGAAGAGAAAAAGATCCGCCGCTACGGCTTCCACGGCACCTCCCACCGCTATGTGGCGGGGAAGGCGCAGGAGCTGTTGGGCGACCCGAATGCGAAGATCGTCACCTGCCACCTCGGCAACGGCTCTTCCATCACGGCGACGGTGAACGGCAAGGCGGTGGATACCTCCATGGGCTTCACCCCGCAGGACGGCGTGCCCATGGGCACGCGCAGCGGCGCGCTCGATCCCACCGTCGTCACCTATCTCATGAAAACGTGCAAACTCTCCGCCGAAGAGACCGAGAAGGTGCTCAACGAAAAATCGGGGCTTCTCGGCATCTCGGGCGTCTCGAGCGACTGCCGCGACGTGGAGGAGGCGGCAAACGCGGGAAACAAGCGGGCGGAGCTCGCGATGCGCATTCTCGTGCACAACGTCAAAAAGCTCATCGGCGCCTACTATGCGGAGATGAACGGCATCGACGCGCTCGTGTTCACCGCGGGCATCGGCGAGAACGACAGGGCGCTCCGCGCCGACGTGTGCCGCGATCTCTCGGCGCTCGGCGTCGAGATCGACGAAGAGGTCAACGCCACCTGCCCGCGCGGCGAAATTTGCGACCTTTCGAAGAAGGGCGCCCGCGCAAAGACGTTCGTCATCCCCACCAACGAGGAGTACATGATCGCGCTCGACACGCTCTCTCTCGCCCTTGGGAAGTGAGCGGGAAACAAAATAGAAAATAAGAAAAAGAGGATAGAAAAATGGTGAAATCTGTATTTGAGATCAAGAAAGAAATTTGCGAAGTAGGGCACAAGCTCTACGCGAAGAATTTCGTGGCGGCAAACGACGGGAACATCTCCGTCAAGGTCAACGACCACGAATTCTACTGCACGCCGACAGGCGTCTCCAAGGGCTCGCTCACGCCCGACATGATCATCAAGGTCGACGCGGAGGGGAACAAGATCGAGGGCAAGCTCAATCCCTCCTCCGAGATCAAGATGCACATGCGCGTGTACCGCGACCGCCCCGATGTGAACGCGGTCGTCCATGCGCATCCGCCCGTCGCCACGGCGTTCACGGTGGCGGATATCGACCTCGACCAATACATTCTGCCCGAGGCCGTCCTCACCATCGGCGACGTGCCCACCTGCGACTACGGCACCCCCTCCACGATGGAGATCCCCGACTCGCTTGAGCCCTACATCCAGAGCCACGACGCCTTCCTTCTGCGCAACCACGGCGCGCTCACCGTGGGGTGCGACCTCACCAAGGCGTTCTTCATCATGGAAGAAGTGGAATTCAACGCCATCATCTGCAAGCACGCGATGGAGCTCGGCGCCGTCCACGAGATCCCCAACGAGCAGCTCAAAAAGCTCATGGAGCTCCGCAAGAAGATGCACCTCACGGGGCGGCACCCGGGGCTCGACCTCGAGGAGGAAAAGCCGCTCGCCGTATGCAGCAAGGAAGAGCTGGTGGAGACCATCACCAAGAGAGTGCTCGAAGCCCTCGGCAAATAAGCGGGAGGTGATCGTATGGCGATCAATTGGACGGAGGCGCAGATCGAAGAGGTCGTAAAGGCCGTCATGAGCGGGCTTGCCGCCGAAACGAGCGCAAAGCCGACCGCTTCGTGGGACGCTTCGGGATACAACGGAAGGGCATACATCGGCGTATTCGACGACATGAACGACGCCATCGACGCCGCGACGGCGGGCTATAAGGCCGTCCGCGCCATGTCGCTCGAAGAGCGGGAGAAGGTCATCGGCAAGATCCGCGAGCTGTGCCGCAGCGAGGCTGCCGTTATGGCGGAGCTCGGCGTCGCCGAGACGGGCATGGGCCGCGTCGAACACAAGACGGCGAAGCACATCCTCGTCGCCGACAAGACGCCCGGGACTTCGGATATCGTCTCCGCGGTCAAGACGGGGGACTACGGGCTCACGCTCACCGAGATGGCGCCGTTCGGCGTCGTCGGGAGCATCACCCCGAGCACCAACCCCTCGGAGACCGTACTTTGCAACAGCATCGGAATGATCGCGGCGGGCAACGGCGTGGTGTTCAACCCCCACCCGCACGCCATCGCGACCTCCAACTACGCGGTCGACCTCGTCAATCGGGCGAGCGCCGCCGCGGGCGGGCCGCGCGTTCTCGTCGCCTCGGTGAAAAAACCCACCCTCGAAACGGCGCAGATCATGTACGACCATCCCGCCATCCGCCTTCTCGTATGCACGGGTGGTCCGGGCGTCGTCAAGAGCGTGCTTTCGAGCGGGAAGAAGGCCATCGGCGCGGGCGCGGGCAACCCCCCCGTCATCGTGGACGACACCGCCGACGTGAAGAAGGCGGGCAAAGACATCATCGACGGCTGCAGTTTCGACAACAACCTTCCCTGCATCGCGGAGAAAGAGGTGTTCGTGTTCGACAGCGTCGCCGATGAGCTCATCGCCTCCATGAAGGCGAACGGCGCCTACATGATCTCGGCGGCGCAGGCAGACGAGCTCGCGAAGATCGTCCTCGTCGAGAGCAAGAATCCCAAGACGGGCATCGTGAAGAAGGTCGTCAGCCGCGAATGCGTGGGAAGAGACGCCGCGGTGCTCCTCAAAAAGATCGGGGTGAGCGTGGGCGCGGACGTGCGCTGCATCATCTGCGAGACCGATTTCATGCACCCCTTCGTGCAGTACGAGCTCATGATGCCCATCCTCCCCATCGTGCGGGTGAAGGACATCGACGAGGCCATCGACCTTGCGGTCAAAGCCGAGCACGGCTGCCGCCACACGGCGCACATGCACTCCAAGAATATCGACCGTCTCACCCGCTTCGCGCGGGCGGTGGAGACGACCATTTTCGTCAAGAACGCCCCCTCCTATGCGGGGATCGGCTTCGGCGGGGAAGGGCACACCACCTTCACCATCGCAGGGCCCACGGGCGAAGGACTTACGAGCGCGCGCAGCTTTACGAGATACAGAAGATGCGTTCTTTCGGATAGTTTCCGCATCATCTGAAATTCCGAAAAAAACAAGGAGGTTCGAATGGATATTTCCGCATCGCAGGTAGAGAGCATCGTCCGTAAAATTTTGGGCGAGATGGGCGGCCCCGCCAAGGCGGCGCCGCAGGGCATCCCCAAGACGGCGAAGGTCGCCATGCTCACCGCGCCCAAAAAGATCGAAGTCAAGGAATTCCCCATTCCCGCCCTCACCGACGACGATATCCTCGTCAAGGTGGAAGGGTGCGGCGTGTGCGGCACCGACGTGCACGAGTGGAAGGGCGATCCCTTCGGCATCATCCCCGTGACGCTCGGGCACGAAGGCACGGGCGAGATCGTCTACCTCGGCAAGAACATCAAGTGCGACACGGCGGGAGGGCCCATCAAGGTGGGCGATAAGCTCGTCACCAGCGTCATCAGCTGCGGCGAGTGCTACATCTGCCGCAATCACCCCGCCAACACCAACCTTTGCGAGAAGCAGGGCGTGTTCGGGCTCATCCCCCATAATGAGAGCCAGCCGCTCACGGGGTGGTTTTCCACCCACCTTCTCATTCGCGGGAAGGGCGCGACCTATTTCGTCGTGAACGATCTCGACCTGCAGGAGAGGATGCTCCTCGAGCTCGCTTGCGTGTGCGTGCACGCGTTGAAGCGGGCGCAGGGAACGGGGCTTCTCAACTTCAATTCCAAGGTGCTCGTGCAGGGGCTCGGGCCCGTCGGGCTCGTGATGGTGAGCGTGCTCCGCGCCGCGGGGATCAACCATATCATCGCGGTAGACGGCACCCCCCTCCGCCTCGACATGGCGAAAAAGCTCGGCGCCAAGACCATCGT
Organism: uncultured Clostridia bacterium; assembly: GCA_947630365.1. GTDB lineage: Bacteria > Bacillota > Clostridia > Christensenellales > Borkfalkiaceae > Gallimonas. The sequence continues at coordinate 9,908 of CANRHI010000008.1, read as the reverse complement.
CAACTTCCGCGAGACGCCCGCGCTCGAAGATCGGGTGCGCCTCGTGAAGAAGGTCGCGAACGGCGTGGGGGCGGACTTCGCCTTCCAGTGCACCGGGGCGCCCGCGGCTGCCAAGGATATCTATGAGTATATCCGCCGCGGCGGCGGATTGTGCGAAATGGGATTTTTCGTCAACAACGGCGAATACCCCGTCAACCCGCACTTCGCCATGTGCAACAAGGAGATCGATTTGGTCGGCTCGTGGGACTACTCGGCAGACGACTACCCCACCACGATGGCGTTTCTCCGTCAGGCGCGCGAGATGAATATCCCCATAAAGGATATCATCACGCACAGCTTCCCGCTCGACAGGCTGCAGGAGGCGATGGAAGTCAACGTTTCGCAAAAGGGCATCAAGATCTGCTACGTTGCGGAGTAAGAGGTAACGTATGGCGCTCGGCATGATCGAAGTATTCGGATTTTCGACGGCGATCGTCGTAGCCGACGCCATGGTGAAGGCGGCGGAGGTCGAGCTCGTCGCCATCGACAAAAACAAGCCCGCAGCGGGGGACGCGGCAAGGGTGCCCCTCGTGATGGCGGTGAAGGTGGAAGGAACAGCCGCGGCGGTGGAAGCCGCCATCGCGGCAGGCAAGCGCGAGGCGGAGAAGAGGGAGCTGTACATCACTCACAAAGTCATCGCCCGCCAAAGCGAGGAGATCGAGTGGTTCGCCCGCTTGAACGCCCTCGGAAGAGACAAACTCAAAAAAATTTAGAAAATCTATAAAAAAAGGAGATAGAAAACTATGTTGGAAGCATTGGGTATGGTCGAGACCAGAGGTCTCGTCGCAGCGATCGAGGCAGCGGATGCGATGGTCAAGGCGGCAAACGTCGTCCTCATCGGCAGTGAGAAGATCGGCAGCGGGCTCGTCAGCGTCATGGTGCGCGGAGACGTCGGCGCCGTGCAGGCAGCCGTTCAGGCAGGGACCGCGGCAGCGACCGCGCTCGGCGAAGTCATCGCGACGCACGTCATTCCCCGTCCTCATTCGGATGTCGAAAAACTTCTTCCCACCATCAAGTAAATTCTCTTTGAGAAGGCACGATGAAAGCTATCGCTCTGCTTGAAGTGCAAGCCATGGTCGCTGCGATCGTGGGCCTTGACGCGATGGTGAAGGCGGCGGACGTGGAGCTCATTCACGTGGAAAAGCGCCTCGGCGGCAGGCTGGTCACGGTCGTCGTCCAAGGCGAGGTTTCCGCTGTCCAAGCGGCGCTCCAAGCCGGCGCCGCTGCGGCGGCAGGGGCGGGGAAGGTGAAAAACACGGAAGTCATCGCCAACCCCCACCCCTCCGTCATGCGTTTTTTGACGACAGGTTGAATTTTTTCGGAGGTAAATTATGGAAGCATTGGGTATGGTCGAAACGAGAGGACTCGTGGCGGCGATCGAAGCGGCAGATGCCATGGTGAAGGCGGCGAACGTCGTCCTCATCGGCAGCGAGAAGATCGGCAGCGGGCTCGTCAGCGTCATGGTGCGCGGCGATGTCGGCGCGGTCAAGTCTGCGGTGGAAGCGGGCACGAGGGCCGCGACGGCGCTCGGCGAAGTCATCGCGACGCACGTCATCCCCCGTCCCCATTCCGACGTCGAGAAGCTCCTTCCCACCCTCAAGTAATCGGGGCGGGCGGAAGGGGGCGCCTGCCGCAATGCGCAGGCTTTTTCGGCGTATCGTTTTTCAGGTCAGAGAGGAATTCGTATGGAATTTTCAAGCGCACAGATCGCGGCGATGGTCAAGAGCATCCTCGAGGGGATGGAAGGGGAGGACGGCGGCATTCCCGTCGGCGTCTCCAACCGCCACATCCACTTGACGCGGGAGGACGCGGACACCCTCTTCGGGGCGGGCTACGAGCTCACGCCCTTAAAGGACTTGTCCCAACCCGGGCAGTACGCCTGCAAGGAGCAACTCACTTTAATTGGACCGTCGCTTCGTCCCATCGAGAACGTGCGCGTGCTGGGACCGCTGCGCAGTAAGTCGCAGGTGGAGATCTCGGCGACCGATTCTTACGTTCTCAAAAACAAGCCCCCGGTGCGGGAGTCGGGCAATGTCCGCGGTTCCGCACCCGTCACCATCGTCGGCCCCAAGGGGGTGGTGTGCCTCAAAGAGGGGTGCATCATCGCCAACCGCCACATCCACATGTCCTTGGAGGACGCGAAGAGGTACGGCGTGAAGGACGGCGACACCGTGACGGTAGACGTAAGCGGCAAGCGCCGCACCCGCTGGTACGACGTGCAGATCCGCGCGAGCGAAAACTTCCGCCTCGAGATGCACGTCGACACCGACGACGCCAACGCGGCGGGCATCGGCAACGGAGATAAAGTCCGCATCGTCAAGGAGTAAGCAAGTGTTAAGAGGGATCATCAGAGGAAATATCGTCTCTACCCGCAAGCAGGAATCGCTCATCGGGGCGAAATTCATGGAGGTGGAGATCATGCAGAACGGCGAGCTCACGGGGCAATACCTCATCGCCATCGACAGCGTGGGCGCCGGCATCGGGGAGACCGTTCTCATCACGGTCGGCTCTCCCGCGCGGCTCGCCCTGCAAAACAGGGAAATGCCCACCGACGCGGTCATCGTGGGGATCGTGGATTGAAGTCTATGGATTTCGAAACACTCAAGCGGCAAATGCAAGAGGCGGGGATCGCCGGCGCGGGCGGCGCGGGCTTTCCTTCCTATGGGAAGCTCTCCGAAGGGCTCAAAGTGCTCCTCGTGAACGGCTCGGAGTGCGAGCCCCTCCTCTATACCGACTTTCATCTCCTCAAGAGGGAGCTTTCCACCGTGCTCTCGGGCGCGGAGACCGTCGCGGAAGTTTTGGGCATTCCCGAAGTGCTCCTTTGCATCAAGGCGCACACGGCGGAACAGCTCTCGAGGAAGGACGGCGAGCCTCTCTCTTCGCGCGCCCGCGTGAAGATCCTGCCCGACGTCTACCCCGTGGGGGACGAAGTCAGCCTCATCTATCAGGCGACGGGAAAGGTCGTGGCGCCCGGGGCGCTCCCCAAGACGGCGGGCGTGCTCGTCTTTAACGCCGAAACGGCGTACAACATCGGGCAGAAGGTGCTCCGCGGCGAGAACGTCACGGAGAAGTGGGTCACCGTGGGCGGCGCCGTGGAAGCGCCGTTCGTGGTGCGCGTTCCCCTCGGAACGCCCGTCTCCGACCTCTTCGCGCGGCACTCCGTCGCCGTCCCCGAAGGGTATGCCGTGCTCGACGGCGGTCCCTCCATGGGGAAGCTCATCGACCCCGAGCGGGCGGTCGTCACCAAGACGACCAAGGCCATTTTGGTGCTCCCCGAAAGCATCGAGGCGGTGCGCAGTAAGCGCATGGACGCGGAGATGTCGGTCGCGCGCGCCGAGACGGCGTGCTGCCAGTGCACCCATTGCACGGACGTGTGCCCGCGCGCCCTGCTCGGGTACCCCATCGAGCCGCACAAGCTCGTGCGGACTTCCCCGCAGGCGGCGGAAGCGGACGCAAGCCTCGTGCTTGCCGCAAGCCTTTGCTGCGGCTGCGGGCTGTGTACAGACTTTGCTTGCTGCCAAGGGATCTCTCCCAAGGCGGTCATCGACCACTACAAAACGGTACTCAAAAGGCACAATTTGCGCTTCGGCGCGCGGGTGACTCCCAAGGTTTCCGCCGAACGCGAGTACCGCATGATCCCCGTCGAGCGGTGGAAAAAGGCGCTCGGCGTCGCAAAATTCGACAAACTTCCCCGCTTCCTCGGCGAGGAGAGCTACTCCCGCGTGGAGCTTCCTCTCCTGCAGTCCATCGGCGCGCCCGCCCTTCCCGCAGTGGAAAACGGCGCGAAGGTCGAACGGGGGCAAATCATCGCAAATGCCGCGGAGGGGCTCTCCCTTCCGCTTCATGCCTCGATCGCGGGCACCGTCCGCATTTTGGGCGGCGCGATCGAAATAGAGAGGAAAGAGTAATGTTCAGAGCAATCGGCGTCATCGAACTCAAAAATGTCCCCAAGGGGGTGGAAGCGACGGACGACGCGCTCAAGAGCGCGGGCGTGGAGCTCGTCTCCGCGCACCCTTCCTGCCCCGGAAAATTCGAGATCATTCTCACGGGGAGCATCTCCAACGTCACCGCCTCCGTCGACCACGTTTCGGCGAAATTCGGCGATTACGTCATCGACACCTCGGTGATGGGCAGGATCGACGAGCGGGTCATCTCCGCGCTCTTCGGCACCCAAAAGAGCGAGAAAAAGGGCGCGCTCGGGCTCATCGAGACGTATTCCGCCGCGACGTGCATCAAGGCGGCGGACCTTTGCGTCAAGACGGCGCGGGTGGAAATTTACGACATGCGCGTCTCCCGCGGGCTCGGCGGAAAGGGCATCGTCCTCCTCACGGGGGAGATCGGAGACGTCAACGCCGCCGTGGAAGCGGGGGCAAATTATGCAAAGGGGACGGGAATGCTCTCGGCGACTTCGGTCATCGCGGCGCCCCATCCCGACCTTTGGGAACAGCTTTAACGGAGGGAGAGCATGGAAAAGATCAAATTCGTCGTGGAAAAGAGCGCGCGTATCGACAAGTTGGTGCACGACCTGTACGCGAAGATGCCCGAGATCGAATCGGCGCGCGGGATCCTCGTCACCGAGAGCTATCAAAAGACGGAGGACCTTCCCATCATCCGCCGCAGGAGCGCGGCGTTCCGCCACATCCTCGAAAACCTCCCCATCATTATCCGCGAGGGGGAGCTCATCGTCGGGAGCGCGACCATCGCCCCGCGCGGCTGCCAAGTCTTTCCCGAATATTCCTACGAGTGGCTGGAGGCGGAATTCGACACCGTTGCGACCCGCGCCGCCGACCCGTTCTACATCAGCGAAAAGACCAAGGCGGAGCTGCGCGCCGTCTATCCCTACTGGAAGGGAAAGACATGCAGCGACCTCGCCCGCACGAACATGGCGCCCGAGGCGTATGCGGCGTTCACCGTGCACGGCATGTTCACGCCCGGGAATTACTTCTACAACGGCATCGGGCACGTCAACGTAAACTACAAAAAGGTGCTCGAAAAGGGGTACCGCGGCATCATCGAGGAGGCAAAGGAGGCGCTCTCCAAGCTGCTTCCCGAGTGCCCCGAGTATGTGAGAAGGCGCAATTTCCTCCTCGCCGTCGTCGAGAGCTGCGAAGCCGTCGTCGGCTATGCGCACCGCTACAGCGTCCTTGCCGCCTCCGAGGCGAAGAAGGCGAAGGACCCCGCCCGCCGCGCCGAGCTCGAAGAGATCGCCCGCGTGTGCGCCAAGGTGCCCGAATACCCCGCGGAGAGCTTCCGCGAGGCGTGCCAGAGCTTTTGGTTCGTGCAGCTGCTCCTTCAGATCGAATCGAGCGGGCACTCCATTTCTCCCGGCAGATTCGACCAATACATGTACCCCTACTACGAAAAGGACAAGAGAGAGGGGAAACTCACCGTCGAGCAGGCGCAGGAGCTCATCGACTGCATTTGGGTCAAGCTCAACGACATCAATAAGTGCCGCGACGCCGCCTCGGCAGACGGCTTTGCGGGCTACGGCATGTTCCAGAACCTCATCGTGGGCGGGCAGAACGAGTACGGTATGGACGCCACGAACGATCTCTCCTTCCTGTGCATCGAGGCCTCCATGCACGTCCCGCTTCCCCAGCCCTCCCTCTCCATCCGCGTGTGGAACGGCTCCCCGCAGGACCTTCTCCTCAAGGCCGCGGCGCTCACCCGCACGGGCATCGGGCTTCCCGCCTACTACAACGACGAGATCATCATCCCCTCCATCATGGCGCGCGGGCTCACCTTGGAGGACGCCCGCGACTACTGCATCATCGGCTGTGTGGAGCCGCAAAAGGGCGGCAAGACGGACGGCTGGCACGACGCGGCCTTCTTCAACATGTGCCGCCCCATGGAGCTCGTCTTTTCCAACGGCATGGACAGAGGCGTGCGCATCGGCCCCGAGACGGGGGATGTGACCACGTTCACCACCTTCGAGCAATTCTACGAAGCCTACAAGACGCAGCAGAGCTACTTCATCCGCCTGCTCGTCAACGCCAACAACGCCATCGACTCGGCGCATGCCGTCCGCTGCCCGCTTCCCTTCGAATCGTGCATGGTGGACGACTGCATCGGCAGGGGGCTCTCCATGCAGGAGGGCGGCGCCGTCTACAACTTCACGGGGCCGCAGGGCTTCGGCATCGCCAACAATACCGATGGGCTCATCGCCGTGCGGCAGCTCGTCTTTGAACAGAAGAAGGTCACCATGGCGGAGCTCAAGGAAGCGCTTGCCGCCAACTTCGGCTACGGCGTCACGGGGGCGGCGGCGGAACGCGTCACCCGCGAGATCGCGGAGGAGCTCAGAGGCCGCGGCGTCAAGGTGGACGACCGCGTGGTGCGGCTCATCGCAAGCGAAGTGACGACGGCGAGCGGGCTCGACCCCGCCAAAAAGGCGCGCTACCGCGAGATCAAGCGCCTCATCGACGAGACCTGCCCCAAGTACGGCAACGACATTTACGAGGTGGATATGTTCGCCCGCGACGTCGGCAACACCTACACCAAGGAGATGGAAAAATACCGCAACGTGCGCGGCGGACGCTTTCAAGCGGGGCTGTATCCCGTCTCGGCGAACGTCCCGCTCGGCGCGCAGACGGGGGCGACCCCGGACGGAAGGCTCGCCTTCACCCCCATCGCAGACGGCATCGGGCCCGTCTCGGGCAGGGACGTGAAGGGCCCCACCGCCACGGCGAATTCGGTCGCCAAGCTCGAGCAGAGCGTCGCCTCCAACGGTACCCTTCTCAACCAAAAATTCCACCCGTCCGCGCTTGCGGGCATGGAGGGGCTCAACAAATTTGTCGCCCTCATCCGCTCCTATTTCGACCAAAAGGGAATGCACATGCAATTCAACGTCGTCACGAGGGAGACCTTGCTCGACGCGCAGAAGCACCCCGAAAAGTACAAGACGCTCGTCGTCCGCGTGGCGGGCTATTCCGCCCTCTTCACCACGCTCTCGAAGGGCTTGCAGGACGACATCATCAACCGCACGCAGCAGGGCTTCTGATATGGCGACGGGCAGGATCTTCAACATCCAACGCTTCTCCATCCACGATGGGCCGGGCATCCGCACCATCGTGTTCTTCAAGGGGTGTTTTATGCGTTGCGCATGGTGCTGCAACCCCGAATCGCAGCGTTACGAGATCGAAACGCTCGTCGAAAACGGCAAGGAAAAGCAAGTGGGGCGGGACGTCACGGTGGAAGAGATCATGCCCGAGCTTCTCGCCGACATCCCCTTTTACCGCCGTTCGGGCGGCGGCGTGACGCTCTCGGGCGGGGAATTTCTCGCCCAGCCCGACTTTGCGAAGGAACTGCTCTCCGCCTGCAAAGAGGAGGGGCTGCACACCGCGGTGGAATCCACGGCAAACGCGCCCTATGCCTCCCTCGCGGAGGTTTTGCCCTTCATCGATTTGTATCTGCTCGACATCAAGCACGCGGACAGCGCCAAGCACAAGCGCTTTACGGGCGCGGGAAACGAGCGCATTTTGGAGAACGCGCGGCGCATCGCGGAGAGCGGGACCGAGCTCATCGTCCGCACTCCCGTCGTGCCCGGCTTCAACGATACGCCCGAGGAGATCCGCGCCATCTCCCGCATCGCCGCCTCCCTTCCCGGGGTGAAGGAGCATCACCTTCTTCCCTATCACCGCCTCGGGCAGGGGAAGTACGAAGGGCTCGGGCGGGACTACGCCTTGGACGGGGTGGAGCCGCCCTCCAAGGAACGGATGGAATATCTCCTCTCCTGCGCGGAGGAGAGCGGGCTCAAATGCCAAATCGGCGGCTGACCGAAATGCTCGCAAAGAGCGCGGGCGCAAAAAAGCGGAGGAAGTATGGAACTTCAGGATAAAATGAGGATCGTACAGGAGCTCGTCCCCGGCAAACAGGTGACGCTCTGCCATATCATCGCCAATCCCGACGATATCCTCTATACAAAACTCGGGTTGGACCCCAAGACCGATTACACCCGCAGCGCCATCGGCGTGCTCACCATAAGCCCCGCCGAGAGCGCCGTCATCGCCGCGGATATCGCCCTCAAATCCTCCAATTCGGACGTCGGATTTGTCGACCGCTTCACGGGGACGCTCATCATCTCGGGCTCCGTCTCTGCCGTGGAAGCGGCGTTCACCGCCATCCGCAAGTATGTGATAGAGAAACTCGGCTACACCTGCTGCGAGCTCACGAGAACGTAACGGCAGCGCGAAAGGGGGCGCCATATGAAAAAAATCATCCTCATCGGAAGGGTGGCGGCGGGCAAGACCACGCTCACGCAGGCGCTCCGCGGCGAGGAGATCCACTATTTCAAGACGCAATACGTCAACTATCTCGATACCATCATAGATACCCCGGGGGAATACACCGAGCTTCGGCAGACGAGCGGGGCGCTCGCCCTCTATGCGTATGAGGCGGACGTCGTGGGGCTCGTCCTCTCCGCAAACGAGCCGTATTCCATCTTTTCCCCGTGCATCACGAGCCTCGTCAACCGCGAGGTCATCGGCATCGTCTCGGGCATCGACAAACCGGACGCGAATGTGGAGAGGGTCTCCAATTGGCTGCGCCTTGCGGGGTGCAAGAAGATCTTCCCCGTGAGCGCCGTGACGGGAGAGGGGCTGGACGCCATCATAGCCTATCTCGAGGAGGACAGCAAATGACGAAGGTCATCGCCTTTGCCAACAACAAGGGCGGAAGCGGAAAGACGACGACGTGTTCCAACGTCGGCTGTGCGCTCGCACAGCTGGGGAAAAAGGTGCTCCTCATCGACGGGGACATGCAGCTCAACCTCACCATCTCCTATTTCGACGAGGAGACGGCGCACGCCTTTGCCGAGAGCGGGAAGAACCTCTTCACCGCCGTCAAAGAGGAGAGGAGCCTTGCGGGCTTTGTCACCCATACCCCCTTCGAGGGGCTGGATATGGTGCCCTCTTCCTCGCTCATGAGCGGCGTCGAATTCGAGCTGTTTTCCAAATGGCAGCGGGAGACGGTGCTCCGCAAGTGTTTAAGGCCCGTCCGCGAGAGCGGCGAATACGATTTGATCCTCATCGACGCGCCCCCGACCCTCGGCGTGTGGGTGATGAACATCCTCTGCGCCTCGGACTATGTTATCGTGCCCGTGGAAGCCAGCCCGTGGGGGCTGTTCGGGCTCGCGAATATGTTCGAATTCATCGACAAGGCGCGGGAAATTTCGAGGGAGACGGAGGTGCTCGGCATCGCCGTCACCAAGGCGGATGAGCGCAAGAAGTACTTCAAACAGACGTTGGAGACGCTGAAATCTCTCGAGGGAACGCGGCTGTTCGAGCAGTATGTGCGCGTAGACAGCGCGGTGGAATGGTCGCAGGACCAGAGCCGCCCCGTCGTTGCATTCAAAAAGACGAGCCGAAGCGCCGTCGAATATACAAATCTGACGAAGGAGATCTTACACTATGTCGATCGGTAAAAATGCCATCAAGAGAGTGGAAAACAACGGCTATTCGCACGTCCACAGCGGCGCGCCCGACATGGAGAACAGCGTCATCGCCGAGGCCGTCGCCGAGGCGCCCGCGGAAGCCGCGCCCCGCAAAGCTCCGCGCAAGAAAGAGCCGAAGCTGCCCGCTCCCGCCGCGGAGGGAAAGGACGGCTTTGTCCGCATCCCCATCGGCGGCGAAATGCCCATTTGGCTGCTCTGATTTGTCTTTGCGGAGGGCGGTCGGAAGAATAATTCGCGATCAAGACCCGCCGCCATTTATGGGCGGGTGTCGAGCCAAGCGAGACAGGTAGGGGCATAAGTCGACTGTTCATTTGGGCAAATCCCACCACTCGCTCCGTATTCGCCCCTCCCCCTGCGTCCCCCTCCCCGCTTTGGCGGGGAGGGGGATTCGATATGGCTGCCCCCGTTGCAAGGGGGCGGC
>CANRHI010000007.1 GCA_947630365.1 uncultured Clostridia bacterium | reverse complement strand
GAGCGCAGGGCGGGCTTTCTTGGCGCCCCTATGCTATCGCGTCATGTTGAGGGAGCATAGCGACCGAAACATCCCGAGGTACGAAGTCCGAATTTTCATCCTCGGGATTCTTCGCTTCGCTCAGAATAACGCGTGGAGCGCGGGGCGGAATGAGGAGAACCTCCCCCTGCTTCCCCCTCCTTAAAAAGGAAGGGGATATGTTTGAGGGTCTCGCTCCTTAAAAAGGAAGGGGATATGTTTGAGGGTCTCGCTCCTTAAAAAGGAAGGGGATTCTCTAAAAATAATCCCCTTCCCCGCAAGTGCGGGGTGCGGAGCACACAACAAAAATCCCCTTCCCCGCAAGTGCGGGGAGGGGGAGGCAGGGGGAGGGCGGGTTACAAATTCCCGTTGCAGCCGCAAAGGCCGTATTGCGCCGCGTAGTAGGGGTCGTAGCCGCTGTTGCATCCGCAGCCGTTGTTGTTGCCGCAACCGTTGTTATTGCCGCATCCGCAGCCGTTGTTGTTCCCACAGCCGCAGCCGTTGTTACACCCGCAGGTGTTCCACGAGGACGTGTTGAAGAGGTTTTGAATGCCGCTCATGAGCGAACATCCGCACGAATTGTTATTGCACATGTTGAGATCGCCTCTTTTGAAATGTACAAAGACGGTGATGCCGCCTCCGTCACCCCATTGTATGCGATCGCGCGCACTGTTTGCCCCTCCCCCTGCGGTCCAGCCAACACACCCCTCCCCCTGCATCCCCCTCCCCAAAGGGGAAGGGGATTTAAGGGCGGTGTCATTTCGAGCGGAGCGTGAGCGAAGTCGAGAAATCTCATAATAATGTAGAGATGCCTCGACACAGCTCGGCATGACAATTGAAAGGCACCCCCGCCCCTACCCCTCCCCCTCAAGTATAAGGGGGAGGGCACAGAAGGGCGACACAGAGCCTCCCCCCCTCAAGTATAAGGGGAGGGCATGTGGTGTGGCGGTTTACGAGAAAATACCCTCGGGCGTTTCTGCCCGAGGGTACTTTGTTTTTTGTTTTGCCCTATTCGGGCATTTGCCTCATCGGCAATGGGTCAAATCAACCTGCAACGAACGAGAAGTTGGAGACCTGCGCAGATGTAACTGAACTGTAGAATTCATACACCAAAATATAGACAATGTCTCCACTCTCTACACTTACATTCTGCGTCGTTTTGGACACCGTACCAGAAGCCTTGCCCAAAGATCCGCTACTCCACAGCATACTCGTAGAAGAAGGATTCTTGGCATAGACAATATAACTGTCACCACCCAATACACCTTCCCAGTCAAAGCTGAACGTCCCTTTAGCACTGAAAGTAATCTTAATCGCCGCCACATTGGTGGAGCTGATATGGCCTATCGTATAGACACCATTATCCTCCGTCCAATTACCGGATGCGGGATCAAGCTCAACCTCGTACTGTTGTTCGATCCACTTGCAGTAGATGGTCTTGCTCGCGGTGAGGGGTCCGACCTCGTAAGGGGTCTCCTCGCAAGCCTCGTCCTCGTACCAGCCGCCGAACACATAGGTGCCCTGAGGTTCGGGAACATACTTCGTAAGGTCGGGCGTACTATTCTTCGGGAGATCGACCGTTAAAGTGCCAAGGTTGCCGTGCTCGGTGCCATAGACGATGGTGAGCGTCACCTTTCCGACCATCTTTGCGTAAAGCGTGGCCTCCTCTGTCGGCTTATAGAGCCCGTTCTCGTCGAGTGTGACGGCCTCTTGCAAAGTCTCGTCGGTGTACCAACCCGCACTTACAAGCTCTTCATGCGTCGCGGAGAGTGCAAAGGGAATGTACTTGTTGACAGACTTTTGCACCGTCGCCAACGTCTCGGCGCCCGCTTCGTCACGAAGGACAAGCGTCAACTGCACCATGGGCATGGTAGCGGTATAGCTCTGACCGGACTTGTCGACGACGACCGTCCAATACTCTGCGGGCTTGTCGCCGCTCGCTTCGAGATAGATTTCGATGCCGTTCTCCACGTCGTCCAACAGGAAGTAGGTACCCTGCCGACCTGCCCAAGAGGCACCGCCCTTACCGTCGAGAATGAGGTCTTGCTGCTCCTCTTCGCCCTTGGTGCCCGTATAGGTACCGCCAAAGCCGTCGGAATATTCAAGCCCGTTCGCGCCGCGGACGAAACTTGCAATCACCTTGCCGTCGGAATCCTTGACAACGAGCGTCTGCGCCTTCTGCCATACGTTGCCGGCGGTGAGCTCATCGGAGAAGCCCTCGATCGGCGTTCCCTCGAACGTAACTTTGCCCCAAACCCTGCCTTCGTAGATGAAGATATTCATCGTGGAGCCGTCGGCAAGCGTCATTTCCGCGAGCTTTGTGGAACCTTTTACGGAACCGTTCCAATAGCATCCCTTGGATTGGGTCATCAGGAAGGACGATGTCACGCTACTCTTGATGAAAATATAATAGTCATATCCGACGGGAGTATTTGCGTAGTAATCGACAATGATGATGCCGTTCTTTTTATCGTAAGCACCATAGTAAGTGCCAACCTTGAAAGTACCGTTCTCGTCGTCCCAATCGGTTATCGTTCCGTTTGCGCAAGAACCCGAAATCGTACCTTGCACCGTAACGCTCGCGTTCTTGGCGCTTGTTCCACCGGACATTGAGCCTCCCTTGTCAGCCTGTCCGTAAATCTCCGCACCGACCCAAGAGCCATAGAGCTTGTGGGCATCCTGCCACACGCAGTAAATCTCGATATTCTCCTCGACTTCGGTACCGGATGCCCAAACGCTGCCATCGGGCGAACCGAGACGCCATTCCTTGAATGCCTGCCCATCTGTAAAACCGGGTTCCATCGGGCGGGCTTCCTCGCCCTTTCCAAGCTCGAGCGTCACATCCTCTACGCCATCCTTTTGGTAGTGCACCTTGACCGTGACTTTTTCGAGCCACTTCGCATAGAGCGTAATCGCCTCGTTACCCGTCGGCGTAAAGAGGTAGTACCCATCTTCGTCGAAAGTGAGCATGGTGCTCTCTTGGAAGTCCTCCGTCGTGAACCAGCCGCGGAACACATGCGTTGCGGTATTCTTGAGGGCAGGGATCTTCGCCTCGATATTCTTGTTGTAGTTGCCGTCCGTCAACGTCTCGCTATCGCCGTAGGCAAGCCCCTGTGCGCTTTGGAACGTGATTTGCAGTTCGGGCTTTGTGATGTTGAACGTCTTGGCAGACGACTTATCGAGCGTCGCTTCGTAGTACTTGCCGTCAAGATAGATACCGACGACGGTATCGCTTACAATCTCATAGCTTCCGACCTTATTCTCGCCGAACGTTGCCGTGGAAACGCCGTTGAGCGTAAGGGTACCCGGGAGCTCGTCTACCGTGTTGCCGGAAAGCGTGTAAGTGCCCTCGTTGCCGTCGAGCTCGACCATCGTCTCGCCGTTGGAGCCGAAACGAGCGATGACTTCTTCGCCTTTCTTAACATAGAAACTTGTTGCCGTGTACGCCTCTTCCGCCTTTACAGGTGCGCCACTCATATCGGTAAAGGTTACATCAAGTGTCACGGCATTGGCCATCATAAAGACGCCGTATTCCTCTTCAGCAATCGTGATCGTGATTGCCCTCGTGCCGCCGTCTTCTCCCCAGTAAGAGCTCTTCACGGTAATTTCGCCGGCATCGGCGGGAACCATAAGAACGACCTCATCGGAGTAGTTGATGAATGCAATGATCTTCTTCGTGCTGTCGAAGAAGGCATTGAACGTAGTACTGTAACCATCCCGCTGGAATACCATTTCGCCCGATTCTGCCTCGTAGCTTTGGACCTGCATATTGTTACCGCTGAACGGATAGACTGTACCGGAAACACTCGGCGCATACCCCTCGGCGTCGATCACAATGTTTTTACTATAAGTATCCGCCGTATCAACGCCGCCGTTGGCCTTTGAGCCATCGAGATAGTACAGCTTATACTCGCCGCTATAGGCGGGAGCGCCTTCCCACTTCGCGTAAAGGTCGAGGGTCGTCGCAGTCTCCGCGCTGAGCACGCCGCTCGTGACGTGGTCATCTCCCACCGTGCCCCAAGCCTTTGCGAACGTCGCGTCGTCGGTAAACCAGCCGCCGAACTTGTGACCTTCGTATGCGGGACGAGGAAGCTCGAGCGTTTCACCGTCGCCGAGAGTATCGATAACCTTATCCTGCGTTGTATTGTTGTCGTTATAGTGGACGGTGATTGTCACCTTCTTGATCCACTTCGCATAGAGCTTGGTGCCGTTTTCGGTCGGCGTGAAGCTCCAATGCTTGACGTCTTCCAGCGTCTCGTTGTCGCACTCCTGCTCGAAAGAAGCATCCTTAAACCAACCGCGGAAGAGGTATTCGCCCGTGGGATCTGTGAGAGCGGGAAGCTCAAGCTCAATGTTTTTATTGAAGGAGGCTTCCGTCAGCTTGCCGGTCGGATTTTCTACGGGGCCGTAGTTGAAGTCAACCGATACCATGATCTTTTCGCTCGTATAGGTATTTTCGTTGCCCTTTACAAGCGTGACTTCGTAGTAAACTTCCTCATCCCCATCGATGATATAGAGGTCGATCTTATTATCCGACCCTTGCACCGCCTTATAGGTACCAGCCTTGACCGTGTCGCCCTGCACGAGCTGCGCAGTGCCCGCACCGTCGAGCTTGAGCGTTTCATGATCCGCCCAAGTGTAGGTACCATAGAGGGCATCGAGATCGGCAGTATTGCCGCTGGAGAGGTTGTTCCCGACGCTGCCCTTTGCAAGGATCTGCGTAGGAGCTCCCGTCGAATTGTCCTTAACGATGACCGTCTTGGAATTTGCAATGTCGGCAACGTTGGTAATCGCTGTTCCGAACGCATCGGTAACGGTGATATTGCTGTAAATCTTGGTGTTGTAGAGGAGAACAATGATCGTCTTGGTCGTCGGATCTGCTCCATCGTTTTGCACCGTCACTTCCGCCTCGACAAAGCGGGCATAGACGCCCTGCGAAGTGCCGGGATTGGAAGGATTGGGAACGTTGATCGCACGATGTTCGAATTTCTTCTGCGTCCTCGAATAGAGCGCCATATCGTGCGTGATATACTGCGAGGTGGCAGATGAGTAAGCTCCGGTTGCAAGCAAGCCGGTCGTCTCATCGAAGAAGAAATAATAAGTGGAATTTCCACTCGTTACGGTGATGATCCCGTCGGAATAACCCTCAACGGTTCCCGAGAATTTTCCGCTCATCTTTCCGTCTTCAGCGAACTTCAGATAGTAGCTCGAGGTGGAAGAAGAAACGTTATCGGGTCCGCTCGTGCCGTCCAAGTTCGCGCCGTAATACTCACCAACGTAAGGGGTGTATTTCCACTGCGCAATGAAGGTCATTCCCTCGTAGTTGCTGTTAAAGAACATTTGCGCGAGATCGCTTTCCCCAAGTTGCCTATCCTCGCCTGAGGTGGGATGCGCACGCCAACCATTGAACGAGTGGCCGTTTTCCGCATTGAATTTGTTCTCGATCAATCCATTCAAGAAATCGGCAATGCTGTCGCCGTCGGGGACCTTGTGAGAGGTGGCTTCCTCGCCGTCGTCGGATGCCTCATACTCCATCTGAACGGAGACATGGATCGCCTTTGCCCACTTGGCATAGAGGGTGACGTCGTCTGCGGGGTAATACTTTCCGTCTTCGCCGAGCTCGACGGGTTCTTCGCCTGCGGGATCGGTCGTCCAGCCCTTGAAGAAGAAGTTGTCGGTATCCTGCATTTCCGCAAGATCCATGGGTGCGAGCTTCTCGTTCTGTGCTTCGGCGGGTGCGGTCACGCCATCATCTGTATTGACTTCGACGTTCGCATTATATGTGACGGTAACATTCGCCGTGCTGCCGACATAGGTGCCGCTGTGGGCTTCGCCCGCGGTGAGCTCGGCCTGCACATAGTGCATTTTCCCGTCTGCGCCCGAATAGGTGACGCCGACGACGCCATTGGAGACCTTCGTATAGGTGCCCTGCATGGGGTCGCCCTCCTCCTTGGTGAGCGTAGCGCCGCCCTTGCCATCGAGCACGAGGGTGCCAAATGTCTCCTCCGTTTCGGTATAGGTGCCTTCCAAGCCGTCGAGCACGACCATCGAGCCGCCTTCGCCCTCTGCCTTGTAGCCGACGGAAGCGAGCGTCTCGGCGCCCTTCGTCACATAGAGCTGGTCGGCATTGTAGCAGTTCTCCGCCGCGACAGTCTCGCCCTCGATATCGGTGAACGCTACGCCGAATACCACTTCGTCGTTATGAAGGTAAATGTTTACAGACTTCGTCTCCTGCTCCACCTTGTATGTATAGGTGATGGCGACGGAGTAATCGAGCTTGCCCGTGCCCCAAACGGAGAGCTTGACGGTGATATCGCCCGAGTTGTTATGATGCGCCCCGTAAGGCGAGACGATGTGGAAGTACGTCAAGTCGCTTCCTTCGGCTTGCGGCATGATGATGAGCCCGCTCGTGAAATCGACGTAGCCCTTGCGGGTCTTCGGCGTTGCGGTCTCGTATTCGTACACCTCATCACCGGAGCTGCCCCAATTCTCTTCTTCATCGCCGTAATCGTCGTCGTTCCCGTCGTCCGTCTCGACCTTGGTGCCGGGGATCTCGATGATCTCGAGCTCGCCGGTTACCTCGTCCTTCATGGTGAAGTGGAATTGACTGTTGGTCGTGAAGGGGGCACCCTTGCCGATGCCAACGCCGTTCGCGTCGAGCTCGACTTGGTTCACCCAAGAATCCGTTACACTCGGCACGCCGGTCTTGAAGCTATCGCTATCGAAGAGATCCACCGCGATGCCGCCGTAGTATGTCTTGCCGTCGTAAGGGGCAACGCGCTTGGAGATCGGAACCTCGATGGTGAGGCCTTCGTAGGTCTTGTGGGTGTAGACCGTCTTCCCCGCTTCGTTATAGGTCGCCGGAGTGACGGCGGAATTCCACTCGTCCGTGCTCGAAAGCGCCGCTACATCGACCTGCTCGGTGACGCCGCAGCCGACGATCTCGCAGCTGTGCTCGGCCTTACCAGCCTTGTCGGCCGTGGGCTCGTTGCCCTCGACCCAGCTCCATGCACCCCACTGATGTCCGCCGATCTTGTCCGTCTCGACGAGCACTTCGCCATACTCGGAAGTGTATGTATCCTCCCCCTTCTCGGTGTGCGAAGCGGGCTTGGTCGTTTCTTTCGCCCAAACCTCGGTATCGCTGAGCGCGGGGACCTCCACTTCCTGCGTGGGGTTGCTGCAGCCCTGCGTAGTGCAGCTGCGCGTCGCCGTAGCGCCCTCCTCCAAGGTGGGCTCCACGTCGTTTTTCCAGCTCCATTCGCCGTAGGTATGCGCATCGGCATTCGCCGCGACATCTTCCTCGACGGTGATGTTATGCTCTGCGTTCTTGTAGACGTTCTTTCCCGCCGCCGTGTGCGTTGCGGGCTCGCTCGCCTCCTCGTCCAGCGTCCAGAAGGAAGCCGTTGCGAGGTTGGGAAGCGTGAGCGTATCCACATGGTCGCAGCCCGTGCACTTGCGCTCTGCGCTGCCCTCTTGGGTCTGCGTGGGCTTCGTCTTTACCGTCCATTCGACGCCCGTGTAGTCGTGCGCGTCGGCATCCGCCGCGACGTCTTCCTCGACGGTGAGGTTATGCTCTGCGTTCTTGTAGACGTTCTTTCCCGCCGCCGTGTGGGTCGGGGCTTGGCTCGCAGTCGTGTCCTTCGTCCAGAATGTCTCATTCGTAAGCGCGGGAAGGTCCAACTCCTGCGTGTCGTCGTTCTCGTTGCAAGTACGCTTCGCCTTGCCGCCTTGCTGCGAAGTGGGCTTCGTCACGATCTCCCATGCGCCATAGACATGGGTATGGGAAGGCGTGGGATCGTCCGTTCCCGGTTGGATCTGGGAAGGATTATCGCCGCCGCCGACGGACGGAGTCTCGTCTTCGCCGCAAGCCGCAAAGATGCCCATAGAGGCGAACATCATACATGCAACTGCTAAAAGTGCGATCCGTTTCTTCATCTTTCTACTCCTTATATTTCTCTCTATCGTGTCAAGGGCTCTCTGCACTTTTCCGCGCTTTGTGCACCCTTGCTGCGATCGTTTTCCGCGCTATGCGGTTACTCTGCGGTCTCCTCCACTACGGTGAGCCCCGCTGCGGGGTCGTTGCCCCATGTGACGCGCGCATAGAATACGCTGCCGTCTTGCTTCGTAAACTTGTAGACATCTGCCGTCGAAGTCGCTTCGACGCTCTTTAAGACTTCGCCGAGGGAGGAAGCGCTCGCTGCGACGGTGTAGACGAAGCTGCCGTCCGAAGCGGTGAGCCTTCTCACGACGGTGCCCGCCGTTCCCGCGACCGAGCTTCCCTTTGCGAAGTAATCGCTGCGGCGCACCGCGCCCGCGCATTCGACCTTGACGACGCCGTCCGCAAGAACGGTGCCCTCCGCGCTCATGAACGCACCCGCCGCGCTGTACGCCTTCACATAGAAGTGCGTGCGATCCGCCGAGATGGTGAAGGTGCCCGTGTAGAGCACGCCGTCCGCCGAGACGGTCGCCGTTCCCGAACCGTTGAGTGCGAGCGTGAGGTTGGCGCCGCCCAGAACGCCGAGGCCGTAGCTCGTCGCGAGAGGGTCGGGCGAGGAAGGCGTCTTGAATACCTGCACGGCGTACTTCGAGACCTTTTTCTCGCCGCCGACCTCCACCGAGATGGAGAATTCGTAGAAGCCGTTCTCGCCGAAGTTGATGCACTTGGTATCCACCGCGTTGCTCTTCGCCGTGCCCGTGAGCTCGCCGTCTTTGGTGAGGATGGTGATGCCGTTGAGCAGCTCGTCGCTCCTGCCGCTCGTGACGACGGAGACGTTCACGGTGACGATTGCGCCGTCCGTGATGATGGTGTTCGTGAACACCTTCCCCTTCAAAACGTCGTTCTTCGAGCTCTTCACCGTGAGGACGTTGAGAAGCGGCGCCACATAGAAGCTCGCCTCGCTTCCGTAGGTGAAGGTGGGGTTGGGGTTGTCGAGAAGAAGGGTGAGCTCGCCCGCCGCCACGGTGTAGGTGCAAGCGGTCCTGCGGTCCTCCGCAAAGAATTCCGCGCTGCCGAAGCCGTCGAGGAAGAGATAGTCCTTCTCCCCGAAGTAGTACAGCCCAAAGTAGAGGTCGCGCGGGGCAAGGGTGAACGTCCGCTTCTCCGTATCGACAACGAATTTGTAGGAGAAGGTGCCGTAGTCGCTATCCTCCACCATGTAGAGGAGAATGCTTCCGTCGGGAAGAACGCCGCCGTTCTTCATGTTGCCCAGCTCATACGAGGTAAACTTGAAACGAGCCTTGGCCTCCGAGCCGACATTGAGCTCGTACCCGCCCGAGCTGCTCACCGTGAGCCTTGCGGCGGTGCCGTCGATCTCGCCGTTGAAGGAGAGACCGGCATAGGGGTTGGAGCTCGCGTCGACGCGAACGGTCTTGCCGACCCCCGCCGACTGCATGGTGAAGTCGAAGGAGAGATCTCCAAGCTGCAAATTCGCCTTTTCGCCGACTTCGCCCTTGAAGCCCTCGGACAAGGTCACTTCGCCCCATCTTACGTCGTAAACGGTATCGCCCGAGGTGTGCTCGACGAGGCGCACATACAGGCCGTACCAAAGCTCCGTGTCGTCCTCTTTCGAGGAAATGCGGAAGCAATCGACCGAGTAGCAATTCGAATATTCGTTCTGCAACACATAGGTGTCGCTGTAGTTGACGACGAGCTTTTCCTCTATCGTCCACACGTCCTGCGAGAAGTACACGAGCGGACGGGTGTAGTCGTTGAAGAGCATGCGCAGCGAATTCACGGGGTCGATGACGACGATGCCGTTCTCGTAGTGCAAGAGGTAGTCGTCCGACGTGGACGATGAGCTCATGCGAAGCCCCATCGTGTTCGCGTCGATGCTCGTGATGGAGTACACCGTTCTTCCGTTGAAGGTGACGCTGCCCTCTTCCGAAATGGTGAGGTCGGAAAGGTACTTCACGCCCGCGGGAAGGGCGGGGAGCGCGGCGGCCATCAGGCTGTATTCGCCTGCGCCGTAGTCCGAACCCGCGCCGTACTCGTCGTACCAGTCGCCCCAGTCGCTTCCGCCGCCTTCGCCGTCGTCGTCATCCTCTTCCTCCTCGGGAATGGTGGTGAGCAGCGTGCTGTACCTGCCGATCATATCCTGCGAGTACACGACGACCTGCGTCGTGGCGGTGTGGCCCTTATACTGCGCTTTCACCGTATATACGCCCGAAGTAAAGGTATCCACCTTGCCCGAGAGCATATCCTCGGTAATTTCGACCGGTTCGCCGTTCTCCTCGATGACGAAAAGGTCGCGCGTGTAGAGGGTAGAGCCCTCGAATACCGCCTTGCCCTTCGCCTCGATGGTGATGCGGGAAGCGACCTGCACGAAGAAGGAGATCTCGACGGGGTCCTCGTCCGGGCCGAACACATAGAGCTCGAGAATGACCTTCTGCGCCTCGGGAGACGTGAAGTCCGCCTCCTGCTTCACCTTGTAGTAGGTGGTGGTGAGCGACGCATAGTCGGGGTTGGTCGTGAATCCCTGCCGGACGCCGTCCACATCGAGGGAAACATTCTTCGTGTAGTTGTAGCTCTCCGTCCCTTCGGGCAGGAGCACGGTCTCCTCGATTGCCGAAAGCTCGTAGGTGACCGACGTGACGCGGTAGGTGATGGTCTTGGTGACGGTGACGGGCTCGGGGAAGCTCGGGAATACGGGGTCTCCGCCGTTGGGCTTGTCGCCGTAGGTGAGCGTGAGGGTCACCTCATACGTCCCCTCTTCGTCGAAGTCGAGCTCGCCGAAGTCGAAGCATTCGTCGGGGATGGCGCGGTAGCGCACGCCGTTCACGAGGACGATGAAGTCGTCCGCAAACGGGTAGGTCTCCTTCTTGGTCCCGAGGCGGACGCTCACCTCCTCGCCGTGCGCGTACTCGATGATGACGCCGAGCCGCACGGTGACCTTCGCCGTCGCCGTCTTGCCTTCGTAGGTGAGCGTGATCTCGTTCTCGCCCGCCGTCGAGTAGTCGATGGCGCCCTCGATCATGGAGGCGGTAACGGGGATGCTCTCGCCGTTCTTGGTGATGGTGAAAAGCGTCGTGAGATCGATGACCTCGCCGTTGGGATAGGTCTCGATATCGCGCGCGGTGATGCTCACCTCGCTCGCCGATGTGATCCTGACCTTCGCGGCTTTATGTACCGAGAAGCCCTCGGCGACGGTGTAATCGAGCGTCACGTCGTAGGTCTGCCCCACGGCGATCTCGCCTTTGAGCGCGGAGTCGTCGATCATCTCCGCCGTCACCTTGACGGCAGCGCCGTCGGCGTAGAGGGAGAAGAGCACCGTCGCGTCGAAGTTTTCAACTTCGTTGATGGGCAGTTCGTAGTGCGCGTAGGAGAGCACCGCCTCGACGGTGTGGTCGGGCACGACGTGCACCGTGACCGTCTTTGTGATGCCGTGGAAGGTGACCGTGCAGGTGTAGTCCCCCTGCTCGGGCTTGTAGTCCGTCTGCATCATGTCGTCCGTGATGGCGACGGATCTGCCGTCCGCCGTGGCGGTGAAGAGGGCCTTCAAATCGTACCCCTGCGCCTCGGAGATCTTTACGGTGACCTCCTCCGAGGAAACATTCAGGCGGTACGCCGTCTCCTTCACTTGGACGAGGGCCTTTGCCGATTGCCCCCCGTAGGTGCAGACGACCTCGTAGAGCCCCGCTTCCGCCTTGACCGCGGAGGCGTCGATATAGGAGGCAAGGACCTCCACGGGCGCGCCGTCCTCGGTGATGAGGAAGAGCTTGGTATAATCGTAGCCTTCGAGCTCGGTATCTTGTACGAGAACGCTCGTGCTTGCGGGGCGCACAACGACGACCTTTTGCGGTTGCTCCTGTTGCGTCCCGTTATCCCCGCCGTCTGCAGGGAGGTTGGTTTCCTCCCCGCAGCCCGCGAGTGCAAGCGCCGCCGTAAGGCCCAAAATGCCGAGCCATTTGATCGGGCGTTTCATAGTATCTCCTTACATATCACAGGGCGTTACTCCCTGTTCAACTTCCAGCCGGAGAGCGAGTTGTAGATCTCGATGAAGAAGTATGCGGTCCCGTTGTTTTCGATGCGGATCAAGACCTCCGTATTGCCTTCCTTGCGGGTATAGCAGCCGTAGTAGTTGCCGAACGCCGCGCCGCTGTTGGCAAGGTCGTGCGTGTACCCCATGCCCTTGAGCGCATTGGTGATGCTGCCGTTCGGGCCGAGGAAGGACTCCACATCCTTCATCACGCCCTTCTCGTCGAGGTAGGTCGCGAGCTTGTTGTCGCCGACGGTGATGTCGATATGGTCGTACCAAGAGGTCGCCTTGCCGTCTGCATCCGTCTCCTTGGTCTTGTAGTCGAACCAAGGCCCGTAGAGCACGTCGCCGACGATGTTCATGAAGAGCTCGGGTTTGGGCAAGATCTCGTTCCAGTTGGAACCGAACATGCTCGCGAACACATCGGCGGGATCTGCCGCGTCGTCCTGCTTGTAGTCGTGGTTGGGCTCGTAATCCTGCACGACGTACTTATCCCATGTATCCTTCCAAACGCGTGCGTTGTAGTTGATGCCCTCGAACTTGCTTGCGTCGAGCATGGTGCTGCCGATCTTGCTGAAGGTCGACGTCACAAAGCCCGTGTAGGTGCCCGCCGTGATGGAGTACGGGATCATCGTCTGATAGAACTGCCCATCTTCCGTGACCCAAATCGTGAGGGTGGAGAAAGGCATGGGCTCGGCGTCCTTCTCATAGCCCGAGCAGGAAATTTCCATGGCGATGTCGCGCGTGATCTTGGTGTCGCGAAGGACAAACTTATGTACCATTGTGAATTTCGTTTTACCGGGGAGATTCTTGCTTTCCGAGCCCGCATACTCGAACAGGTTGGGCGAGAAGTCGAATTTGGGCAGAATGTTCGCAATGGTGCCTCCGACGACGCGGTGCGTCCCCTGGAGGGCGCCGCTGGTGCTTTCGAAGGTCTCGTAGTAGCCGTCGAACTGCTTATATCCGTTGTATCTCACATAGTAAGGCGTGGTATCGTAGGCGGAATATTCGCCCGTCGTCTCGAGGAGCACGATGTTCTCCGTCACATAGCCCTTGGTGCCGACCGTCGCGTTGGAGGTATTGTAGTTGTGGAAGGTCTCGGGTTTGGGGCCCTCGGCTACCGTCGCCGCAAGGGACTGCACGGCTCCCGATCCCGCAACGGAATCCATCGTGTAATCGTCGTCGCTCGCGGAGGGAGCGGAGACGGACGTCTCCTTCGCTTCGAAGGTGTAATTTTTCGCCGCCTTCATTCCCGCAATGGCCTGCTCTAAGGCTTCCACGTTGTCGGGCTCATCGTAAGGGGTGGGCTCGGGGACCACCGTCTTGCCGGAATCCGAGAAGGTAAGGACGGCTTCGGAATATTCATACGCCGTCGCCTTGCCCTGCGAGTCGGTGGCGAGCACTTCCTGCGCCGTCGTGCCGACGAGCTGGGTGATGCGCCCTTCTTCCACCTTCAGATACATGTTGACGATGGTCGTATCGAGGAGCGGGGTGAAGTAGAAGGCGAGATATGTAAGCTGCCATGCGTCCTGCGTGTTGTCCTGCTCCGAACCCGTGCCGAAATCGGGCTTGTAGAGGTAGACCTGGTTGGTCACATCGTACTCATACGTCTCGGGCCCCACGTTCGTTCCGAAGTAGGTAAACTGATTCCACAGGTGTTGGCTCTCCCATGTGGTGGGGACGCTCAGATAGTCCGTCTCGATCTTGCTGTCCTTCTCGTTGTCCTTGTTGATGAACACGGACTCGAGCGCATGCCCGTTGAGGTGGTACTTCGTGGAGAGATCTTCGCCCATGCGATAATTCTCGGAGACGACGTTTTCGCTGATCTTTCCGCTCTCGTCGATGCTCGCCCATGCGCCGTACCACTTGCCATCTTCCATCATGACGGTCATGTCGTAGGACTGGTCGTAGTTGTCCATGCTGTTATCGAGATTGACATGGTAGTCGGTGAGCGTGCCCTTCACGGTGATATTCGCGGAGGCGATATCCGTGAACATATCGCTTGTGAGCCCTTCGATGCCCTCCCCGCCGAGCGAAGCCTTGACGGTGAAGGTGACGGAAGCCGTCTTGGTCGTATCCGCAGCCGCGGTGGCGACGACGGAAACGACGGTATCCGCCTGCACGTTTTGGGGAACGGTGACCTTGTCGTCGACCGTGGAAACGCTCAAAACGGTGCTGGGATTGCCTTTTTCATCTACCACCGACCAGAAGTATCCCTTATTGTCCGTATTGGAAACGGTGACGGAGAGCGTGACCGATTCGCCGTAGTGCAGGTTGGTCGTGGCGGGCGCCGCGATGGAGATGGAAACGGCGGGCTTCGCAGGCTCTTGCTGCTGTTGGCCTCCCTGATCCTCGTTGCCGTCTCCGGCGGGTGTGTCGTTCTCTCCGCAGGCGGTCATGCCGAAGCACATCACTCCCGCAAGAGAGAGCGCAAGTAACTTGGAAATGAACGACTTTGCTCTTTTCATCTTTCTTACTCCTTTTTTATCTGAATAAAATTTTCGTCTGTTTGGATGCCCTTATTCGGTCGGCGGGGTCTCTTCGGGTTGGGCGGTGGAGACTTCCCATACATAGATGAGGAAGTCGAGGTTGCTGTCTACGAGGAGCACGCCGACGTTCCCTTTGATGTGCTCTCCGTACATGTTCTCTACAAATCCCTGTGCTTTGAGCCACTGGGAAACATCTGCCATGCTCTCCTCGATGGAATAATTTCTGTCGAGCGGGACGTCGTAGTAAAAGATCATGGTTTTCGCGTAGCGGTTGCCGCCGTTCGGACGGTAGGAAACGGGCGAGGTGTACGCAAAGCCGTAGCTGTCGCCGAGCACTTCTCCGAAGAACGGGATCTCGAAGTCCTTGCCGAAGTAGTTCTCGATGAACGTATCGCAAGGGATATCCTCGTCGTTCTCGTTGTTGTTATCGCCCTTGTCGTCCGTCGCGAGGAGCTCGCCCCATGTCGTGGGGATCTGCCTCGTCGTAAACGTCGCTTCCTCGGTGATCTCCGCCTCATTGAAATCGAACAGGTCGATCTCGATGACGCCTTGCATCAGGATCATGTTGTAGAAGAAGCCGACTTCCTTGATGTAGCCCGATTCGGTATCCACGGTCACATACGGGAGGTAGGATTGCCCGTTGTTGCCCTCGGCGGCGTACAGGCCGTACAAGTCGTCGTTGTTCGTCGTCCCATGGTAGAATTGAGTGGCGACGGCGGTCATCTCGGGGGCGGCATAGAAGGTGATCTCCCCCGGGGTCTCGTTGTTGTAGGAGCGGAAGATCTCCGCCGCGAAGCCGAATTGCGGTTTCACTTCGTCGATGCTCCCCTGCGCCGCGCGGATGGCGGTGTACTTCCCGTCGTCGCAGCGGTAGGTGTTGTAGAGGGTATCCGAGACCTGCTTAAAGCCGTAGGGCTCGCCGTTGAAGGTGAGGGTGGGCTCTTCGCTGTCGGTCGCAAATGTATAGGTGAAGTCGCGGAAGCGGCATTCCTCGGGCGTGATGGTCTCCTCATACCCAAACTGCGAGAAACCCGAGCCCATCGTCGATTGCAGGTGGAGGAAGTTCATCTTGTAGCTTTCGAGCGCCTTGGTCTTTTCGATGGCGGCCTCGAGCTGCGGGTGCCACTCCTGATCGCGCTGGTACTTGCCGATGGTGGGCACCACGATATCTTCGTCCGTGCTGACGACGACGGACATGTGCATCTCGCTCCTGTACCCGGGGACGACGCGGTAGTCCGTTTCGCTATCCGCCTCGAAGCCGATGATAAACCCGCTGTCGATGGTAAGGTACAAATTCCTGGGGGTGAATTCGTAGGGATTCGCCATGGCGATCATGCGGGGGATGAGCGTTTCGTCGTCTCCCACATACTTCCAAAGCCACGTCTCTTCGTCGAATTCGAAGTCGTCTACCGAGAGCCCGCGGAAGCAATTGTAGAGGCCCGAATCCGCCCAAAGGACGGGGTTGCCGCTCTCGTCCTCCATCGGGAAGTACTCCTCGTCGTTCATGAGGCTGAGCCCCACTTGCTGGGCGTAATTCTCGTGATTCTTATAGTAGATGCGCTGCTTGGCGCCCGCGGCGTCGTCGTAGTCGCTGTACCAGCTCTCCCCGTTGAACACGGTGTGGATCATGCGGACGGCCGTCTCCTCGAGGTGCTGGAAGGTGCCGTTCGAATACACCTCGATGGTGAGGCTGCCCGAGGTCTCCATCTTGGCGACGTCGAGCTCGTCGAGCATCTCCTGCGTGAGATCGGTCTTGGCGACGACGGTGTATTCCCTCTCCGCATAGCGGCTGGGGCGGGCGTTGGACGTGGCGCGGATGCGCACCCTGTGGTTGCCCGTCACTTCCTTCGCGGTGACGACGCCCTTTTCGTCGATGGAGACGTACTCGCTCCCCTCTTCGACCGACCACTTCACCGAGGTATCCGACGCGCCGAGCACGGTCGCCTTCAAAGTGAGCGTCCTGCCGCTTCGGATCTCCGAGGTGCCCGCGTCGATCTGCACCTGTACGTCGGGTGCGACGAAGGTCTTGGTCGCCTTCTCGGAATCGGCATAGCCCGCCGCCTTCGCGTAGACGCTGTATGTAAAGTCCTCTTTGAGCGTCTCGGCGGAGACTTGGTAGCTCGTTTGTGTGACGGTGTTTTCCGTCTCGTTCACGGAGACGACGTAGCTCGTCGCATGCTCGACGGCGGTCCAGTAGATGGTGCCGTTGGAGGCAATGCCGAGCCCCTCGGGCGCCGAGAGCGTACCCTTGACGTCCGTATTTCCCGCGGGCTCTTCGTTCCCCCTGTCGCAAGCGGCAGCCGAGCACACGACCCCGAGCGCCATCACGCAAGCCATCGCCGCAGAAAAAATTCTCTTCATGTATCTCCTCCTCCCCGCGCCGTGCGCGGGGGCTGTTAGCTTGTTTTTCCCTTCTCCCGCAGGAGAAGGGAAAGGGGCATGCCCCTTTCGGTTATCAAATTCACCGCGCGTTTTCGCGCTTACATTGTGTTACTTGTTCTTCTTCCTTCTCGGAAGGGCAACCGCTGCCGCCCCTGCCGCGAGGAGAATCGCCGCCGCGGCGATGCCGCTTCCCGCGAGCACCGAACCGCACCCGTCCTCTTCCTCGGTGGGCTCCTGCGGCGTGGTCGGCGTCGTAGGCGTATTCGGGTCGGAAGGCTCGCTTCCCGCATGCGCCGCGTTGTAGGCGGCGAGAAGGCGGGAATACTTCTCTTGGATGAGCAGGCTCCTGTCGTCGAGGGAGAGCTCGGAGATGGCGTTCATCACGTTCTCGATCTGCCCGTCCGCGCCCGCGCTGTAGCTCTCGGGAAGGGCGTCGATGAGCGCCTGCACATCCCGCACGGCCTTTTTCGCATTTTGGACCTTGAGGCGGGAGAGCGCGGATTTGAGCTCGGTCACATGGTCGGTGTAGCTCTTCCATTCCTCCGCGGTAATGCCGTATGCCGTCGGATCTTGCTTGACGGCGTTGAGGGCGGTCACGGCGTTGTCGATGAGCGTTTCTTTCGCCATCGTCACGGTGGTCACGCTTTCGAGCTCCTTGGCGTAGTCGAGGAATTCGCGCATTGCCTTCTCCATCGCCACATAGTTGCTGCGCTGCGCCGCGCTCACTTCGCCGAAGTACACGCGGTAGATGAGCGAATCGTACCCTTCAATGTCGGAATTGGCGGGGAGGACCATCTGAATGGACCTGCGCTTGCCGACGAGGTCGATGAAGTTGAAGTAGCCGAGGTCGTAGCCCGTGAGGTCGAATTGCCCGTGCAGCTGGCTGTAGCCGGGGTCGGTCTCGGTGAGGAGGCCGTCGCCGGAGTACTGGCTCTCGAGCGCGGGAGCGGTCACCGAACGGAATTCCACCGTGGCGAGCTTATCGTACCCGTAGAAGGCGTAGTTGGAGATGATCTTGAGCGAGTCGGGCAGCACGATCTTGGTGATGCTCTTGTTCTCGCAGCCCGCGTAGAAGTCGATGCGGGAGGTGTTCTCGATGACGCTGAGCGTGTCGATCTTCAGCCCGGCGGGCACCGACTTGAGCTCAAGTGTCCCGTCGTACAACTTGGTGTAGAGCACGCCATCCACCAACTTGGCGTAGGCGTTGATGTCGCCGCTCGTCTTGCCGTCCGCCGCCGTGAACGCCGTGATGGAAGTGCAGCCGACGAACACGGTATCCTCCATCTTGGTGAGCGTCGCGGGGATGACGAAGCCCGCAAGGTTGGCATTGTTTTGGAACGCCGCCTCGCCGAGCTCTTCGAGCACGGGCGCCGAGAACGCCTTGATGGACTCGTAGCGGAGGGATTCGCCCGACTTCTGGAAGGCAAACCCACCGATCTTCTTGAGGTTGGGCGCGGAGATGTTCCCCGTCACAAGGCTGCCCGCAAAGGCGCCGTATTTGACTTCCTCCGCCGCCGCAAGGTCGATGGCCGTGAGCTGGAGATCTTCCACGAACGCCTGCTCGCCGATGATCTTCACCTTGCCGAGGTTGACCGTCGTGAGGCTGCCGCAGTGGGCGAAGGCGCCGTCTCCGATGGTCGTGAGCGTATCGGGAAGGGTCGCCGTGACGAGCGCAGTGCAGTACGCGAAGGCGAGCTGGGGAAGCGCGGTCACGCCCGCGGGAATGGCGATGGAAGTGAGCGATTCGCAGCCGAGGAAGGCGCCGTCGCCGAGCGTCGTCAAGCCCGTGGGAAGGTTGATGTTGCGGATGGCGGGGGCGCTCCCCGTCGTGGAATACCGCGCAAACGCGCCCTCTCCGATGCTCGTGATGTTGTTATTCAATGTGATCTCGTTGATGTCGCCACAGTCCGCAAAGGCGTAATCCCCGATCTCGGTCGCTGCGGAGAGAGTGACGCTCTTCAACGAAGTGCAGGCAAGGCACAGCCCGTCCTCGATCTTTTGGACGTTGGAGAGGTCGAGCGCGGTGAGCGCGCTGTCGTTGGCGAAGCAGAAGGTGCCGAACGTCACACCGCCCTCCGCGGGCATGTTCACCGTGGTGAGGCGGACGCAGCGCTGGAAGGCGCCCGTGCCGAAGGTGGCATTCTGCCCGATGGTCACGCTTTGGAGCCCGCTGCGGAAGAACACGCCCTCGCCGTATTTGGCGTTCGCGCCGACTTCCACCGTCTCGATCTTGTTCGTCCCGTTGCCCGTGCGGACGGAGAAGGCGTAGTCCCCCACCGTGCCCGCATTCTTGAGGTTTTCCACCGTTGCAAGCTCGGGGCAGTTGACGAAGGCATTGGAGCCGACGGTCACCGCGCCCTCTGCCGCAAAGTGCACGGCGGTGAGCTTTTCGCAGGAGGCAAAGGCGTAGTCGCCGATATTCACCGCCCCCTGGAAGGTGACGGAAGCGATCCCCGCGCCGCTGAACGCGCTGCTCGCGACGGTCGTATATTTGCTATCGATGGTGAGCGCATCGTCCAAGCCCTTTTGTGCGGCGAAGAGGATGGTATCCCCCGCTCTGTTCGTGAGGTATTTGCCGCTCGCGCTGTATTTATCATTCGCGGGGTCGACTTCGAAGATCTCGAGCTGGGTATCCTTAAAGACGACGCCGAGCGTCTGACCGAATTTCGTTCCCGCCTGCAACTTGACTTTCCCAAGCACCTTGCAGCCGCTGAACACGCCCTCTTCGAGGACGAAAGTCTTATTCGGAAGGGTGACCTCCGTGAGCTTCTCGCAATTGGAGAAGGCGTAGCGGGGGACGGTCACGACGTCGGGAACGGTCACCGAGGTGAGCCCCGTTCCGCGGAAGATGCCCTCGGAGAGGCGGGCGCCCGTGAGGTCGACCTGCGCCAAGGAGGTGCATCCCGTGAAGGCATACGAGCCCGCGTTGCGGAGCGCCTTCAGATCGAGGTAGGCAAGGGCGGTGCAATCGCGGAAGGCATACGAGCCCACGGCGTACATTTGCCCGAGGTCGAGCGTCTTTTTGCCGTCCTTCTCCACGCCGAGCAGCGTGCATCCGTCGAAGCAGTGCGCGCCGATGGTCTCGACGTCCTCGAGGTTGATGTCGGTGAGCGCGGCGTCTTGGTAGAACGCGTACTCGCGGACGAAGCGGATGGACTTGGGAAGCGTCACTTTTTTCAATGCCGTGCAGTTGTAGAACGCATACCGCTGGACTTCCGTTACGCCCTCGGGAATGGTCACCGAAGTGATGTTCCTATTTGTCGAAGGGTCCTTGTTCGCGTCGTAGTCGTCCTCGGGGAGGTGCCCTTCGTACTGGAGATTGAGCGTGTAAAGGCAGAAGGCGAAGGAGCCGATGTAGAGGATGCCCTCGTCGTCGGGGATCTTCACGTCCCCGCCCACGCCCTTATACGCCGTGAGAATGCGGTTCTCGATGACGAATTCGCTGTTCACCGTGATGCGCAGCGTCGCCATCTGGTTGGACTGTTTGCCGTTTTGGTCGGTGACGCGCATGGTGATCGTCGCGCTCCCCTTCTTGAGGGCGCGCACGGTGCCGTCCTCCGAGACCGTCGCAATGGTGGGGTTGGTCGAACGGAATTCGGTGGTGTAGGTGTTCGCCACATACCACGGCTGCATGTCGTAGTAGAGCTTGAAACTCTCGCCGGGGTAGCAGGACAGCGGACCGCCGAGCGAGCTGATATACACGCGCGAGCCGATATCTCCAAGCTGGTTTGTGGTGCCCGAGGAGGCGTGCGAGTAGATGGTCTCGAGGTAGGAAAAGCGCACCGAGGTGAGCGAAGAGCCCGCCGCATTGGGAACATCGTTCTGCGAAAGGAGCTGAATGCCTCCCTTCGGCATGCCGTCCGTCTCCTCCGCCGTCGCCGCATTCGCCGCCTGCACGAGGATGTTGATGGAAGCCGACCTGCCGTCCATGCGCTCGGTGACGGTGACCGTCGTTCTGCCGGGCGCCACGGCGTATGCCTGCCCGTTCTCCACGCGCACGAAGCGCTCGTTCGCCGTCGACCACGCAAGGTACTTCAAGAAGTCCTTATTTTCGTCGGCGAAGGGGTCGGTCGTGGAGAGGTACTGGGTGAGGTCGCGCACTTCACCCTGCGTGAGGGTGAGGTAGGAGAGCTGGCGGCTGTCCGTCTGCCCGTCCGTCGTGAACTTCAACGTGCCGTCCGTCCCCGGGAGCTGGCAAAGGTACAAGTTGGTGTTGAGCGCGTAGTCGTCGATGGAGAAGCCGAGCGCGCTCGGGAGGATGGCGTCGTACTTGAGGTCGTCGAGAATGTCCGTGATCTCGAAGCGCACGGTGCACTCCTTCCCCCTCTCGCCGTAGACGGGAATGGGGTCTTTCGTGAGGAAGGTGTACGACGAATTCGAAGTGAACGCGATGGGTGCGATCGACTGGACATACTGGTTGTCGAACACCGTGAGGGTGATGTAGTAACGGTCCTTGCGGAGCGTCTTATCGTACTCCTTCTCGTAGAACGCGCTCTTGATGATGGGCGCCTCGTCGTCGAGACGGAAGTCGAAGGAGAAGGTATTGCGGACGTTGTTCGCCGCGCCGCCGTCGCCGTAGTCGATGGTCCCCACCATCTTGAATTCGTACTCGCGGTTGTTGACGAGCCCCATCTCCGCCGTGCTGAAGAACAGCTCTTCGTAGCCGGGGATGGGCGAGCCGCCCTGCGAGAACGCCTTCCTCGAATTGTACACCACGCGTTCCGCCATCACGGTACCCGTGAGCTTATCGGTGATGGTGTACGTCATCGTCTTGCAGTTGCGGAGCTGCCCCGCATACACGGCATAGATGCCGTCGAGCGCGCCGAGCACATTGGAGAGCGCGGCATGCTCCTCTGTCGAGGGAATGGGATCGTAGCGGGAGGTGTCGATATCGTAGATATACGCCCCCATCGGGATGATGTAGTTGTAGAGGATGGAGCCATAAGGCGTCGTCGCGTAGTAGTCGGGCTTGATCTTATCCTCTTCGTCGATGCCCGCGTCGTGCGCTTCGGACTCGACTTCGTAATATGTCTTATCGAAGATGGGCGCCTGCGTCCAGTCGCCGAAGAAGGCGAGGAAGGGCACGCTCAAGTCGATGTCCGACTCCTCTTCTCCGATGGCGTCGAGCTTCACGAAGCCCTCCACATACATGCCGTAGGGGAAGAGGCTGTCGATCGTGTTCTTGTCCTCATCGGTGAGGGTGTACACGAGGTGGATGCCGATGGTCTTGCCCGCGGGCACGGTGACGACGTTGCCCTGCAGGGTCCCGTCGCCCGTCGACTTGGTGGCGGTGAAGCCGCCCTTTAAGTATTGGTCGCTCTCCGAAACGTGTTCGGGATCGGACGAGGAGACGGTCTCCGTCATGCCGAGGAGCGAGAGGTTGTACTTCGCCTCCTTCTCCGAGACGTTGACGACGTTGAAGTCCATCTCGTACACGCCCTTACGGGTCGGGTCGTCGTAGAGCTCGATCTTGGCGCGGTCGCTGTCCTTCACCGAGACATATGCCTTGGTATTCACCACGTTTTTGAGGCTCGCAAGCCCTGCGCCCTGCTTTCTCGGCGAGTAGGGCATGCCCTCCTCGTTGAGTACGATGGACGCCGTGGACATGAGCATCTGGTTGGCGACCACGGAAATTTGCTTCCAGCTGTAATTCGGATAGCGTTCCTTGAGGAATTGGCGGATGAGCACCACGATGCCGCACATGTTGGGCGAAGCCATGGAGGTGCCGCTGATGGTATCGAAGCCGCCGCCCGGCACCGACGAGGTGATGTTCCCGCCGTGCGCCGTGATCTCGGGCTTGAGCCCAAGGCTGGGCAAGGGACCCCAGCTCGAATAGTCGGACATGAACGGCCCCGCTTCCTGCGTGTAGCTGAGCGTGAGCGTCCCGCTCGATTTGGAGGCGAGAATGGTGCCGTCGTCCTTGGAGATGGAGATGGTGGGAATGTGGTCGGTATTGCCCATGGACATGAGGATGTCGCCGTCCACATTATTATAGATGATACATGCCGCCGCCCCTGCGTTCTTTGCCTGCAGCGCCTTATCTTCGAAGGTGTTGTCGCCGCGGCGGACGAGGGCGATCTTATTCGTGACGTTGAGCCCGGTGTAGTTGGTCCTGTAGCCGACGCCGGGAACGGTGACATACTCGAGGGTGTGTTCCGCGTTGTCCGTGAGGCTCCAGCCCATCTTGGCATAGAGCTCGCCGAAGAAGTCGTTCTCCTCCCCCGCGATGGAGTTGGATTCGTCGAAGAACACGACCTGAGCGTCGCTCGTGCCCTTGTTCCCCACGAGGTACTTGCTCTTTCTGCCGTTGATGGAGGCGACCGAAAGGGGCGCCGCGTAGGTGGAAGGCGAGCCGACCGTCGCGGAGTCGGGATTGGTGACGAAGTTGGTGTTGCCCTGATCGCCGCCGAAGCCCGAGGAATACTCGTTGCCCGCCGCGGTGATGAGGCTGACGCCGCTTTCGTTGACTTTATCGTACACGCGGTTGATGGGGTCCCCGTCCTTCTCGCGCGCAAAGCCGCACGCCGCGCCGAGGGACATGTTGATGCAGTCCACATTCAGCGTGACCGCATCCTCGACGGCAGCCAAAATATCGTCCGTTTCGGCGCCCGCGTCGAGGTCGGGGAACACCTTCATGAGCACGAGCTGGGTATCGTAAGCGACGCCCTTGAAGGTGAGGTTTTGCTCTTTTTCGTCCTTTTGGACGACGCCGTCTTTGTCGGTGTAGAAATCGCCGTACCCGCCGATGATGCCCGCGACGTGCGTGCCGTGCTCGGAGTCGTAAGGGAACACGTCTTGGTCCTTATCGGCATAGTCGTACATGAAGGGGATCTTGGCGCTGTAGTACACGTCCGAAACGGTGAGGTCAGGCGTGGTCTCCTTCGCGTTGAGGGAGACGTTCCCCTCCGTGTCCTTCGCGTTGAGGGCAGTCGTGATCTTTTCCCGCGTGAGAAGGAGCTCGTTGGGATTGAGCTTGCGCGTGTTGAATACGGGGTGCGAGCAATCGAAGCCCGAGTCGAGCACGGCGACCGCCGTGTTCTTCCCCGTGAAGTTGACACTGCCCGAGTTGAAGATGCCCGTCTCGTACACGTCGACGGCGTTCACGATGGCGGAAGCGTCTGTATCCTCTGCCGCCTTGGGGCGGTCGAAGGTGTCGCAAAGGATGGCTTCGATGCCGTCCATTTGCTCGATTTTTTGGAAGTTTTCCCACGTCGTCGTCACGGAGATGGCATCCATGACCGTGGTGAACGTGTAATCCACGCGCTTGATGAGCTGCTCGGAAAGGAGCTCGCGGATGACCGCATCCTGCTTGGCGGCAAGCGCGTTCGCCGCCTTCTTTCCCGCGACCGAGCTCGCATACTCGCCGAGGGATCGTTTGCTTGCAAGTTCTTCGTTTTCGAGGTAGCCGTCGATGAGGGCGTTGTCCCCAAAGGAAAGGATGGCAGAGACTTCGTCTCCGTTTGAATACCCGTTATTTTTCAGAAGATACTCCGCCTTGATGCGCGAAAGGAGCTGATCGGGATCGGGCTTCACGTCCGACTTGATGAGGTTGAGCTGGCGCGAGGCGCTGCTCGTTTCCTCCTCGGAGGAAGAGGGAGCGGAGGGCTCCGGAGTAGATGCCGACCCAATGTCGCCGCAGCCCGCCGCGCAAAGCATTACGCCGGCTAAGAGCATGCAGATGGATTTTCTGAAATTGCGCATAATGTCTCCTTATTATTATCTCAATGCGTCAACCAAAAATACAGCAAAATGCCTACCGCCGCGAAGCACCCGATCGTCATGAAGAGAATGGGCAAGTAGTGTGCAAATGCCGCGCGGATGGCGGCGCGCCGCTCCTTCTTTTCGAGAAGAGGCTCTTCCCCCGTGTGCTTCCTGCCCCCGGGCAGGTTCTCCATGCTGTAAACGGTATGACCGTCATCGATATATACAGTCTTTTGCTTTTTATCCTTCTTTTGTCGTTTGCTCATCGCTTTGCTGCGGGAAGAGCTGCTCTTTCACCGCCTTGGCTTCCTCGGGGGATGCCTTCTCGAGAACGGCAAGGTATTGCGCGCACTCCTTCTTCTCCGCGGCAAGGCATTGCCCTTTGAGCCATTCGACATGTTTTTCGGGCTCGGCGTCCGAAAGCCGCCCGATGAGCGACGCCCTCCGCTTTCCGCGGGCGAGGGGAATATGTTCGGCAAGAACGTCGAAATACTTCGCTTTGTCCGCGCGGGCGAGCTCGTCGAAGAGCACCTCCAAAAGCGCCTTCTTCGTCGTCTGCGGGAGGGCGCCGAGCACCCAGTTGAGGTGTGCCTCGGGGTCTACCCTCGAGAGCTCGGGCAGCGCCGACCGCCAATTCTTCGGGTCGGTGAGCCGCTCCATGAGCCATGCCGCGTACTCCTCGTCGTTCTTGTTCGGGTCCGCCATAGACGTTTCGTCGTACAGATGGCAGGAGACGAAGTGCCCGGGGCGTGCCTCGATGTAGGCGGGCTCCTTGAAGCGGCAAATGTTCATGCACGAAGCGCACCTCGTGTGGAATTTGCAGCCCTTGGGCGGATTTGCGGGCGAGGGGATATCCCCCTCCAAGATGATGCGGTGCATCTTTACGTCCGGGTTGGGAACGGGCACCGCGGAAAAGAGCGCCTTGGTGTAGGGATGGAGCGGATCTTTGAAGATCTCGGAGGTTTTCCCGAGCTCCATCACCGTGCCGAGGTACATGACCATGATCTGCTCGGTGATATATTTGACGACGGAGAGATCGTGCGAGATGAACACATAGGTGAGGCCCATCGTCGTCTGCAATTCCTTCAACAGGTTGATGATCTGCGCCTGAATGGACACGTCGAGGGCGGAGACGGGCTCGTCGCAGATGACGAGCTTGGGCTTCACCGCGAGCGCCCGCGCGATGCAGATGCGCTGGCGCTGCCCGCCCGAGAATTCATGCGGGTAGCGGTCGAAGTACTGCGGCTGCAATCCGCACGCCTTCATCACGCCCAAAACGTAGTCGTGCACCTCCTCCTTGGGAACGATGTGATGCACGCGCACCCCTTCCGAGATGATGGCGCCGACCGTCATACGGGGCGGGAGGCTCGAATACGGGTCCTGAAAGATGAGCTGCATGTCCGTGCGGTACTTGCGCAGCTGCTTTTGCTTGAGGCGGCTGATCTCCTCCCCTTGGAACCAAACGTCGCCGCCGTCCACGTCGTAGAGGCGCAAAATGGTCCTGCCCAAAGTGGTCTTTCCGCAGCCGCTCTCGCCGACGACGCCGATGGTCGTCCCCTTCTCCACCTCGAAGCTCACATCGTCTACCGCGCGGAGGAATACGAGAGGCTTCCCGAAGAAGCTCCGCTTGATCGGGAAATGCTTTTTGAGGTGCTCTACGCGCAGAATGGGCATCTCGCTGCTATGTTCGGTTGTCGCTTCCGCGGCGGTCTGTTCCGCCACTTCCGCCATTGTCTCTTCGGCCATGTCTCACTCCTGCTCGTAAAGATAGCACGACACGCTGTGCGTTTCGCTCACCTTGATCTCGTGCGGGTATTCGCCCTTGCACTTCTCCATGCACTTGCCGCAGCGGTTGCGGAAATAGCAACAGTTGGGCAAATTGATGGGGTTGGGGACTTGCCCCGGGATGGAATAGAGCGGCTCGTTCGTGTCTGAATTTATGAGCGGTTTGCTCTTTTGCAGCCCCACGGTGTAGGGGTGCAGGGGGTGATGGAAGATGTCCTGCACGGTGCCGCGCTCGATGACGCGCCCCGCGTACATGATGACGACTTCATCCGCCATCTCGGCAATGACCCCGAGGTCGTGCGTAATGAGCATGATGGAGCATCCTTCCTGTTTTTGCAGATCCCGCAAAAGTTCGAGGATCTGCGCCTGAATGGTCACGTCGAGCGCCGTCGTGGGCTCGTCGGCGATGATGAGCTTGGGCCTCCCCGCGAGCGCCATGGCGATCATCACGCGCTGGCGCATGCCGCCCGAAAGCTCGTGCGGGTAGCTCTCGTAGGTGTGCTCGGGCATGGAAATGCCGACCTTTTTGAGCATCTCGATGCTATACGCCTTCGCCGCTTCCTTGGTGATGTCTGGCGTGTGGAGGAAGGAGACCTCGTCGAGCTGGTAGCCGATGGTGAACACGGGGTTGAGGCTGGTCATGGGCTCTTGGAAGATCATCGTGATGTCCTTCCCGCGGATATTGTACATCTCCTTGGTGGGCATCTGCACGATGTCGTAGCAGAGCTTTCTCCCCTCTTCGTCGTAGCCGAGCTCCTCCGCATTGAAACGGATCTGCCCGCCGACGACCTGCCCCTGCGGCGCCTGCACGAGCTGCATGATGGAAAGGGAGGTAACGCTCTTCCCGCAGCCGCTCTCGCCGACGATGCCGACCACCTTGTTCTTGGGAACGGCAAAGGAAACGCCGTGCACCGACTGGACCGTGCCCGTATCCGTGAAGAAACACGTTTCGAGATCTTCCACCTCGATGATGTTGTTCTCGTCGTGCATGGTCGTGGTGTACTCCGAGGGCTCCTTCTTCTTGCGCTTGAGCCTCTCGTAGTACTTCATTTGCCCGATGTTGTAGCGAATGATCTTGCGGCTCTCCTTGAGGGAGATATAATTGGAATACTTTTCTTTCTTCTCTTTCTTCATAGCGCTATTTCTTTGCCTTCGGGTCCATGGCGTCTCTGAGGCCGTCTCCGATGAAGTTGAAGCCGAGCACGGCGATGACGATGAGGAAGCCCGCGGGCAGCCACACGTTCATGTGATAGTTGAGGATCTCCGTCTTGTCCGCAAGGGCGATCATGGAGCCCCATGCCGCCATGGGGAGCTGCACGCCGAGCCCGAGGTAGGAGAGCGTCGACTCGTACAGGATGACCGAGCCGAGCCCGAGCGTCATCGAGACGATGAGCTGCGGCATGACGTTGGGGATGAGGTGGCGGAAGATGCGGCGCGGGGTCGAAAGCCCCATGACTTCGGTCGCCGTGATGTATTCCTGCTCGCGCAGCCCGAGGATCTGCCCGCGGACGAGGCGCGCCGTTCCGCTCCACCCGAATAGGGTGATGATGATCATGAGGACGTAGATCTGTTCGTCGGGCTCCAGCCCCCATGAGTCGATGACCGCCGTTCCTATCAACAGTATGGGCAGCGTCGGGATACAGTTGAAGATATCCACGATACGCATGAGCACGTTATCCACCCAGCCGCCGAAGTACCCCGAGACGCCACCGATGACGATGCCGATGAGCGTCTCTAAAATGACGACGATGAAGCCGATGAGGAGGGAAATTCTCCCGCCGTACATGAGGCGGACGAACACGTCCATGCCTTGGTCGTCGGTGCCCAGCCAGTGGTCGCCGCTCGGGTCTGCGAGGTTGTTGAGGTCCCCTTCGTGGGAGACGACTTCGACGACGATGATGGTGTTCCCCTCGTCGTCCTTGATCTCGGTCGTGTCCTCGATGGGGGTGATGGGGTGCGAGCGGTCGACATGCGCCTCGAGGCTATGCCCCTCCGCCTTCGCGTCTGCGATCCAAGGGATGTTCGTGAACGCCCCCGCGATGGGCGGGCCCAAGAACGAAAAGAGGAAGAGCGCGACGATCATCACGATGCCCACGATGGAGAGCTTGGAGCGGAAAAACCGCCGCATGACGAGCCGTAAGGGGCTCATCTCCTTGTAGGTAACTTCCTCCGCCTCCTGTGCCGCGACCTCCGCCTCGCTTTCGCTGAGGGGAGCATTGTCTGCGATCTCCGCTTCGGGCGTCTCTACGGCATCCACGGGCTCTATAGGTTGTTCTTCGGGAACGAGATTTTCTTTTTCTTCCATATCCCCCTCCCTTTAGCTCAACTTGACCCGCGGGTCTACAATGGAGTACATGATGTCCGAGAAGAGCGTCCCGAGCACGGAGAGCACGGCGAGGAACATGTTATATCCCATGATGAAGGGGATATCGCCCTGCCGAAGGGCTTGGTACGCGAGGTTACCGATACCGTCGATCGCGAACACCTTCTCGGTGATGAGCATGCCGCCGAAAAGCGATGGCAGGATGCCGGCAAGGAGGGTCGCGAGCGGGATGAGCGTGTTACGGAAGGCGTGCTTGTAGATGACCGTCTTTTCCGAAAGTCCCTTCGCGCGCGCCGTGCGGATGTAGTCCGCGTTGAGCACTTCGAGCGTGTTCGTCCTCGTATAGCGCATGAGCCCGCCGATGGAGAGGATGACGCTCACGAAGATGGGCAAGACAAGGTGCCACGAGATGTCCCCGAGCTTTTGCATGAAGCCCGCAAAGGTATCGGGGTAGGTGGCGGTCGGCGTCAAAAGTCCGGAATTGGGGAACCAGCCGAGGCTCTGCGAGAACAGCTTGATGGCGATCGCCGCAAAGAAGTAGCTGGGAAGCCCGATGCCGATCATGGTGAGCACCGTCGTCACATAGTCGCGCGCCGAATATTGGTGCGTGGCGCTCGTGATGCCGAGCGGGATGGAGATGAGGAACTGCAGGATGGTCGCGACGATGGCGATCGTGAAGGAGATCCACATATTCTGCCCGATGACATCTTCGACGGGGCGGTTGTAGATGAACGAATCCCCCATCTCGCCGCGGAACATGTTCCCTAGCCACGAGAAGTATCCCTTCAAAATGCCGAGGAAGGAATTGTCGCCGATCCCGTACAGCTCCTTAAACTCCTGTATGCGCTCCGCAACGGCGGGGTTGTTGAGCATTTGGGAAGCGAATTTGATATCCACATAGTCTGCCGGCATGAGGCGCACCAAAAAGTAGACGATGATCGACACGCCGAGCAGAATGATGATGGAGATCAGAATACGTTTTACAATATACTTGAACATCGGTACTCCGTATGCGCCCCTTGCCCGAAGGGCTCAAAGCGCGGTCTTTGTGATTTCAAATTATTTCGCTACGTTCAGGGAGACGAGATGAATGTTCGAGGTGAGCCCCTTGTAGGCCGTGAGGTCGCTCTCGGGGGTGAAGGTGCTCACGTCGATCTTCTCGGTGTTGTAGGCGAAGAGGTCGTTCCTCTGGTAGGTGGGAAGCTCGACGGCGAGCTGCATCACGAGGTCGAGAGCGTCCGAATAGAGCTCCTTGCGCTCCTTTTGGTCGTTGGTCTCGCGCGCCTTCTCGATGAGATCGGAGAGCATTCCCTCTCCCGCGATGATATTGTACTCGGTGGGGTAACGGTCGCGGTTGTTGAGGATCTGCTTGTAGCCCCAGTTGAGCGTGGAGGTCGCGGTCGAATCCTTGTGGTAGACCTGATACATATCGGGGTCGATGGTGGAGCTCCAAGCCGCCGCCCATACGGTGAGATCGCCGGTGGAGAGCTTGTTGAGCCCATAGGTATCCGTCTTGACCTCGATCTTGAAGCCGAGCCTGTTCGTGCCGCCGTCGAGGAGCTCATAGGCGTGCCACAGCGCCTGGAAGGCGGGGTGGTCGCGGTCGTCGCCGACGATAGTGAAGCGGTAGTCGAGCCTCGAGGTGCCCTTATAATAGATGCCGCTTGAATTCAGCGCGTAGCCGTCGCCCGTGATGAGCTCGCGAATGAATTGATCTTGTTCCTCCTGCGTGAACGTGTCGCCCATCTTTTTCCCGTGCGACGTCGCAAACTCTTTGTAATAGGGATCGACGACGGAGAGATCCTCGGGCACGGGGCCGCCGATGTACGGATAGTACGAAGTCGAATTCTCGGGGTATGCCCAGTTGGAACGGGAGAGCGAACGGTAGATGGGCTGAGCGCTCGTCTTGTAGTAGTTGACGCACTCCATCGTGTTGATGCTGTACATGATGGCCTTACGCACGGCGAGCGAAGGCACCTTGCCCGCGTTGACGCCGATGTAGCCGTAACCCGAAGTTTGCACTTCCTGGTTGCCGATGCCCTCGGACGCCCTGCCGTTGAGCTCGGAGACCGTCTCGGGCTTCGCGTTGGGTTCGACGAAGTCGACCGCCTTGTTGTAGAGGGAATTGAGCATCTGCGATTCGCTCGTCACCTGGTAGCGGAGCTTCTTGATCTTCGCGGCGCCCTTGCCGTCAGGGTTGTAGTACGGGTTGCGCTCGTAGTACACGATGCCCTTGTCGTAGAAGTCGCCGTCCTTGATGTTGTCGATGCCGCCGGCGCTCTTGCTCGCCGCATAGGGACCTGCACCCATGGGCACGCCGACCTTATCTGCGGAATTGACAACTTCCTGCATGAAGGTCTGCGAGGCGTATTCCACGCCGAAGCTGTCCTCGAAGTTGAAGTTCGCCGCAAGTTCGGGCGTCGAGTAGTAGTACATGGGCGCCACGGAGAAGGCGAAGTTCCAGATGGCCTTGGGGTCGATCTTGTGGATCTTGATGGAGAGGACTTCGTTGCTGCCGTTCTTCACGCTGCCGTCCGACTCGTATTCGGGAACGCCGTAGACAACGCCCTTCACTGTGACTGTACCGTTGCGGTTGGCAAAGGTGATGCCCTCGATATTCTTGTATTCTCTGCCCGCGCTCCCCTTATAGAATTCCTCGACGAGCTGGTTGGCGATAAAGGTGCGGAGGTCGGAAGCCGTCATCCAGTAGTTGATGATCTCGGAGATGTCCTTGGGGAATTTGAGGTCGAACATGAGCCCGATCGCCCAAGCCTTTACGCGCTCTTTGACTTCCTCTTCGGACTCGGTGGTGCCGTCCGCCTTGGTCTGCGGAGTGTACTGCGCTTCGATGGTCGCGTGGTCGCGAACGATGTTGTACTCGAGCGTTCCTTCCTTCCTGTTCCACACGATGCCGCTCTCGTTGTAGAGGAACATTTCGGCGTCGGAAGTGATGAGGTCCTTATACGTCTTGTCGTCCTCATCGGTGAAGGTGAGCTCCGTCCAGCCGTCGACGGCGTTGGAGTAGTCGGTCTCGAGTTCCTTCTTGAAAAGTTCCCCCGCCTTATCGAAATCCTCGACGAGGTGGGCATATGCGCCGTCGCTCACGCGTTCGGAGAGCGCCGCCTTGAATTGGTCGACGCTCATATCGAGCGAGCCCCCGTTTTCATCCTCGATCTCCGAAGCGGCGTCGTCCAATGCGTCTACGCGCGCGTTGGCGTCGATATTGAATTGCTCCATGAAGGAATCCTGCTCTTCCTGCTTGTCGTCGGGCGACTGCGTGCGGTACGCCTTGAGCCCGACGATATCCGTCGAATAGATGGTGCTCGAGCCCGTGTACATGGGGTCGAGATACACATAGAGGTTGAAGAGCACGTCCTTGATGGTGAGGGGCGAGCCGTTGGAGAATTTGATGTTGTTCTTGAGCACGAAGCGGTACTCGGAGATCTGGCTCTCTCCCGAGCCCTCGGTGAGGATCTCGTAGTCCTTTACGACGACGGCCTCATTGTCTCCATATGTCACGTTGCCGTCCTTGTCGTTGCCGAGCATGCTGATCTGCGTGAGCCCGACGACGTTGCCGTCCGGTCCCGTCGTATAGAAGAAGGGATTGAACACCCTGTCGAGCGCGAGCGTGGAGAACACGATGGGGTCGGTCTCGTTGTCGTACACCTTGCCCGTGGTATTCTCGTCTCCGCCGCACGCCGCAAGCGTCGCCGCGGCAATGCCCGCGGTCATCATGCATGCAAGTCCAACCGAAAACGCTTTGATCTTTCTCGAATTCATACTATCACTCCTTGTACGTTTTTTCTTGATTTGGGAGGTCTCACTCCGCGATGGCGGTGTGGTCGACCTGAATGTCGCAGTCCTCTACTGTGGTCGCTTCGTCCTTTACGCAGAAGGGATCCGCAAATTGATAATGCTTGTTCTGCCCGCCGTAGTTGGTTTTGCCCTCGGTGACCGTCATCCTCACCGTGACGCTGCTGAGCGTAGCATTCATCGCTTTCACGGCGACGGGAGCGAAGTAGATGCCCCCCGTGACGGAGACAGCCGACCCGATCTCGACGCTGAAGTCCTCGAAGGTGATGTTTTCGATCTTCGCGCCGTCGAGTATTCCGAAGAGCCCGATGCAGAGAAGGTTGGTGCCCGAGAGCAAATTGTCGGGATCCTGCGATAGGAGCGCCTCCTTCTGTTTCGGATAATTGAGCACGAAATTCTTGACGGAATGCCCGTTTCCTTGGACGGCGCGCTTGTACGTTCCCGCCCCGTCGCGGAAGCCGCCGAATTCCTTCCCGCCGAAGTCGATATCCTGCGTGAGGTAGATGCCCCTCGACGACGCCACGGCGACGGTGAGCTCGGCCGCCGTGCTCACATAGGTGTAGTCGCCCGCCATGTACTTCACATACACGGGAACGGGCACATCCCCCTCTCCGCCGGGGTGCGTGGTCGCAGGGTCCCAAGGGGTGGTGCACTCCTTGTCCGAATAATACCCGACGACCCACTTGCTCGCTTCGTCCTGCACGCGCACGGCGGTGTAGCCCGTGCGGGTATCCGCCCTGTTTTGGCGGTCGGAGAAGGTATCCCCCTCGTTCACCGGGTAGGAAGCGACCTGGTGCTCTTCGCCCTCCTCGAAATAGGAGATGACGAAGGTGTACTTCGCATTCTTGAGCCAGCGCGCATAGAGCGTGATGGTGTCCATCGTGGAATCGATCTTGTTCTTTTCGAAGTCCCACTTGTCCTTATAGGTGACGGTGCCGTCCTCGGCGACCTCCTTGGTCTCGTACCAGCCTTCGATATGGTAGCCCGCACGCTCCACTTCGCGGTTGCCCGCAAACTTTTCGGGCGTTAAGATGCTCGTGGTCTTTCCTTCGGCGACGGGGTAATAGTAGGAGATGGCCCGCGTGCTGTTTTTGTAGGTCCCGCCTTCGAGCTCGAATACAATGTGCACGCCCTCGTGGTCGTCTCCGTCTCCTCCGCATGCGGTGAGAACGCCGCAACAAAGGATGGTCGCCGCGAGCACGCTGAGGAATGCAATTATCGTCCTTCTCAATTTCATAGGTTCCCCGATTTCCCCTTTCGGCAAATGCACCGCATACCGTCAGGGCATAAAAACACAATTCTACAATATAGCATTATAGTCAATCTTTTTCGAGAAGTCAAACAAAATAAGCCCGCGCTCTGTGAAAATTCCATAAAATCCGTGTATATTTATTTTCTCTTCCCTCATTGCGCCGCAAATATGTCAATTTGTATGAATATTTGTATAAATTTTACAGTTTTTATCCATATCCGCGGCGTTTCCGCCGCACGAAAAAAGGACGGAGGCCGTTTGCCCCCGCCCTTCCCTTTGGACGAATTTCAGTTATGCTTTGCCTTCCACCGCAAAAAGCACTTGGAGATCTCGACGAGCAGAAGGGGCGCCACGGAGAGCCCGAGCACGATGAGATACTGCTGCCAAGTGAGGAATTTGAAGCAGAAGAAGCTCTGCAGCGGCGGGATGAAGAGCACCGCGGCGGCGACGAGGAAGGAGGCGCCCACCATCACGAACAGGGCGGGATTGTGCCCGTTCCCCCGCGAAAAGACGGATTCGGTGTTCGACCGCTGGTCGAGCGAATGCAGTAGCTGCGAGAAGGAGATGACGGCGAACGCCATCGTCATGGAGGTGACGTGGTCGCTCGCGGTGTCGAAGGCGAACAGCCCGATGAAGTACGCTCCGAGCGACGCCGCGCTGATGAACGCCCCGTGCAGGGCGACCCGCCAAACGAGCCCCTTTTCGAACAGCGTCCCGCTCTTCACGGGGGGCACCTTCATGATATTCTTGTCGGCGGGGTCCACGCCGAGCGCGAGCGCGGGGAGGGTATCCGTCACGAGGTTGATGAGCAGGACATGCATCGCAAGCAGCGGCGCGGGCAGGTTGAAGAGGGTCGCGATGAAGAGGACAAGGATCTCCGCAATGTTCCCCGAGAGGAGGAATTGGATGACCTTCTGAATGTTGCGGTACACCCTTCTCCCCTCGCGCACCGCGCCCTCGATGGTGGTGAAGTTGTCGTCCATGAGCACCATGTCGGCGGCGTCCTTGGCGACGTCCGTGCCCGAGCCCATGGCAATGCCGATATTTGCCGCCTTCAGCGCGGGGGAATCGTTCACGCCGTCCCCCGTCATCGCGGCGACCTCGCCCGTGCGCTGGAGCGATTGCATGATGCGCAGCTTATCCGAAGGCGAAACGCGGGCAAACACCGTGGTCGTCCCGACCACCGCGTCGAGC
Organism: uncultured Clostridia bacterium; assembly: GCA_947630365.1. GTDB lineage: Bacteria > Bacillota > Clostridia > Christensenellales > Borkfalkiaceae > Gallimonas. The sequence continues at coordinate 2,493 of CANRHI010000007.1, read as the reverse complement.
TGTTCGTCCGTCATGGCGGCGAGCTCGGAGCCCGAGACGACGGTATTCCCCTCCTCGAAGATGCCGAGCGCCTTGCCGATGGCAACGGCGGTCACCTTGTGGTCGCCCGTGATCATGACGACGCGGATGCCCGCCTCGTGGCAGCTCTTCACCGCGGCGATGACTTCGGTCCGCGGCGGGTCGATCATGCAGGTGAGCCCGAGGAACACGAGCCCCTTTTCCACGTCCTCCCCTTCCGAGGGCACCTCGTCGATGGGGCGCGCGGCATAGCCGAGCACGCGGAGCGCCTGCTCGGACATCTCCCCCGCCGTCCGCAAGATGGCGGCGCGGTCCTCCTCCGTCATGGGGCGGACGCCCTCTCCCGTGAACACCCCCGTGCAGACGGGAAGGAGCTCGTCGATGGCGCCCTTGGTGAACACCGTCTTGCCCTTTTCCGTCTCGTTGACGGTGGACATGCGCTTGCGGTCGGAGTCGAAGGGCTGCTCATACAGGCGGGGGCAGCTCTCTTCGAGCTCCTCGCTTGCAACGCCCATGCCGTCCGCAAAGTAGAGAAGGGCGCCCTCGGTGGGGTCGCCGAGCGTTCCGCCGCTGCCGTCCTTTTTGGCATTGTTGCAAAGAACGCCCGCATATACGATCGCATCGCGCGCGGGCGAGGCCTCCGCCCGCTCTTCGTTGAGGATGACCGAATTGCCCTCGATCGCCCCCTCCGCCGTGAAATAGCGGACGACCGTCATGCGGTTTTGGGTGAGGGTGCCCGTCTTGTCGCAGCAGACGACGGTCGCGCTGCCCAACGTTTCGACGGCGGGAAGCGCCCGCACGAGGGCTTGCCGCTGCGCCATGCGCTGTACACCGAGCGCCATCACAACGGTCGCCGTCGCGGGGAGTCCTTCGGGAATGACGGAGATGGCGAGCGAAATGGCGGTGAGGAGCACGGTTTTCCAGTTGGAAACGTCGTATATAAGCCCGATGCAGAGCATGAGCAGGGCGATGCCGATGCCGACCAAGCTCAACGTCTTGCCGACTTTGTTGAGCTTGCGCTTTAAGGGCGTGGCGGTTTCCTCCGTCTCGTCGAGCATGCCCGCGATCTTGCCGACCTGCGTATTCATGCCCGTCTCGGTGACGACGCCCGCCCCCGTCCCGTACATGACGATGGATGAGGAGAACGCCATGTTCACGCGGTCGCCTATGGGCGCGTCCGCCGCGCAAATGGTGGGTGCGTCCTTATCGACGGGCACGCTTTCCCCCGTCAAAGACGCCTCCTGCAGCTTCAAATTGGATTCGTGGAGAATGCGCATGTCGGCGGGGACCACGCAGCCGTCCTCGAGCAGGACGACGTCCCCCCGCACCAGCTCCTCGGCGGGGAGGATGCGCTCCTTCCCGTCCCGTATGACGCGCGCCGTCGGGGCGTTGAGCGTCTTTAGGGCGGAAAGTGCGTCCGCCGCCTTCTTCTCCTCGATGATGCCGATGGCGGCATTCACAAAGATGATGACGAAGATGACCACCGCCTCCGCCCAATCCTGAAAGATGAGCGAGATGACCGCCGCGATGAACAGGATAAGGATCATGACGTCCTTCAGCTGCTCCCACAGCATGGCGAAGAAGCCTTTCTTCTTTTGCTCCTTGAGCGCGTTTTTGCCCTCTGCCGCAAGCCGACGCGCCGCTTCTTCCTCGGAAAGCCCCTTCTCGGTGCTCTCCATGGCGGCGAGCGTCTCTTGGACAGACTTTGCATGCCAGTCGTGTTGCCCTTCCATGTCTATCTCCAAAAGCGATATTGCACCCATTATATACCACCGCGCGGAAAAAAGCAAACGTCCGCAGAAGGTTTTCCGCGGACGCCGTGCATTTTTGCACGATTTCGGGATCGGACTTTTACGGCTGCTCGTTACGGTCACTGTTTCAGGCCGACGTTGGCGATGATCGCGGGGCGCGGAGGCTTTCCCATTTGAGATTTCTCGACTTCGCTGACGCTCCGCTCGAAATGACACCCACCCTCATACCGAGCCCCGTAAGGGGCGAGTGTATCTTCTACTCCGTGGTACAACCTGTTGAGAACAGCCGCGGCGCCCCTCGGGGCTACTCTTCGAGCAGACCCGCCGCGCGAAGATTGGCGAGCAGCGTGTTGACGGTGTTGGCGACGGTCTCCGTGGTCGCCGTCTCGGGCGTGGGAATGTCCGTGACCGCCGCCGCGGGCGTCACCACCCCCGCCGGACCCTGTTCTCCTTGCGGACCTTGTTCGCCCTGCGGACCTTGTTCACCCTGCGGACCTTGTTCACCCTGCGGACCCGTGGGACCGATGGGGCCTTGTTCGCCCGTCGCGCCCGTGGGACCGATAGGGCCTTGTTCGCCCGTCGCACCCGTGGGACCGATAGGGCCTTGTTCGCCCTGCGGACCCGTGGGGCCGATGGGGCCTTGTTCGCCCGTCGCACCCGTGGGGCCGATAGGGCCTTGTTCGCCCTGCGGACCCGTAGCACCTACAGGGCCTGTGGGGCCCGC